>JAEDIZ010000170.1 GCA_016296635.1 Oscillospiraceae bacterium | reverse complement strand
CCCTCTCCATCGAAGCCCGGAAGATTGAGCAGACCCGAGCGTACTTCCGCCGCGTGGATACGAACCTGTCCGCGAGCTTCGGCAGGTTGGATTCCGGCGCGTATCCCATCTCCTGCACCGAGCGGCTGCGTCTGTTGCACGACTTCTTCCGGCCCGGTGAGGAAGCGTCCTTCCGGTTTGATCTATCCGCGAACATCAAGCGCGGCATTGATTTTCGAGACCTGATCTGTCCGGACGGGCTGCAATTCAAGGCGGGGCATTTTGAAATGGGCGGAAAGTTTGGCCGCGTGCTGTTCATGCGCGACTATGCCAGCTTTATTTCTGACGAAATGATCAAAGACCTGTCGGACTTTTCCCGCAACCTGCTGCTGTCCATTGACATTCTGCCCATCCCCACGGAAGAAGCCGTGCGCGAAGTGCAATCGAGGATACTCGGTGTGGAGACGGATATTACCCGCTGGCAGCAGCGGCAGAACCGCCAGAACAATTTCACGGCGACCATTCCATATGATCTGGAGCAGATGCGCGCAGAGTCCAAAGACCTGCTGGAAGACCTGACCGCCAGAGATCAGCGGCTCATGTTCGGCTGTGTGACATTGATACATATCGCAGACAGTCTGGAGCAGCTGGATGCCGACACCCAGACGCTCCAATCCATTGCGCAGGAGAAGCTGTGCGGCTTTTCCGTCCTGCGCTACCAGCAGGAGGACGGGCTGAATACCGTGCTGCCCTATGGTCTGCGCCGCATCCACGCGCTCAGAACGCTGACAACCGAAAGCTGCGCCGTCCTCATGCCCTTCCGCGCGCAGGAGATTCAAGACCCCGGCGGGCTTTATTACGGCGTAAACGCGATCTCCAAGAATCTTCTGATCTGCGACCGCAAGCGCCTTATCTCGCCCCATGGGTTTTATCTCGGCGTGTCCGGCTCGGGCAAGTCCGTCGCCATGAAAAACACCATTGCCAATGTCGCGCTGTCCACGGACGACGATATTATCATCATCGACGCAGAGCGCGAATACGGCCCGATTGCGCGGGCGCTGGGCGGCGAGGTCATCGAGATCTCGCCCAACAGCCAGCATCACATCAATCCGCTGGACTTGGAGGACGGGTACGACGACGGCGAAAATCCCATCGCCATGAAATCTGAGCTGATCACGAGTATTCTTGAGCAGCAAATGGGAGCCGGGCTTCTGACCGGCTCCCAAAAATCCATCATTGACAGGTGTACAGCCAGCGTCTACCAGAGCTATTTCCATGCCAAAGGCGCGCAGCCGATGCCGCTGCTGTCCGACTGGCGTGCAGAAGTGCTGAAGCAGCCCGACCCGGAGGCAAGGGAAATCGCGCTGGCGGCAGAGCTGATCACAGAGGGAAGCCTCAACGTATTTGCTCATCCCACCAACGTCAACATCGGCAACCGGATCGTCGTACTCGACCTCTATGAAATGGGCGAGCAGCTCCGTCCGACCGCCCTTGTGGTGGCGCTGGAGGCCATACAGAACCGCGTCATGGAGAATCGCAAGCGCGGCAAATACACATGGGTCTTCCTCGATGAAGTATACCTGTACTTCAAGTACAAATATTCCGGCGAGATCCTGTACCGGGCGTGGAAGCGGTTCCGAAAGTACGGCGCAGCCCTGACCGCTGCGACGCAGAACGTGGAAGAATGCCTGAAATCCGAGACAGCGCGGCTGATGTTTGCCAACTCGGAATTTTTGCTGCTGTTCAATCAGGCGGCGACCGACCGGGCGGAGCTATCCAAGCTGCTGCATATCTCCGATACGCAGCTCGGCTATATCACCAACGCCGAGGCTGGCCATGGACTCCTTCGCATGGGCGGGAGCATCGTGCCATTCGTCAACACGATTCCTAGGGATACCGAGCTATATCGGCTGGTCACAACAACGCCGGGAGAGGCATAAATGCGTCTCACCGTGAGACGCGTTTCTATGGCAGAAATAAATCTCACGGTGAGTAAAAAGCAAATTGTTATTCAGGTCGGAACCAAATATCACCATTTCGCATTTCTGCTGGCTCTTCAAAACTGGTAAATATTCTAGGGTTGCTTGAAACATCTTTTTTCACTGCTGCTAATTCTTTTGTGAAAGACTGTTGGAATTCAGTCACATTACTGCTAAGGGCATGAATCTCAGGTGGAGCGACTTTTGTTGGATTTGGGTAACGAACGATATTATCGTAACTAACACTATACTGATCAACTGTATAGGCCAATGGAGTAAATCCATATCGTTGTTCACCACTGTTTCCAAAATCATAATTTGTTTGTCGCATCAATCCAGCACTTAGTAAACCTTGAACGGATACGGAATAGTCAAAGTCCTTTTCAGAAATATGGTCTGCCAAAAATTGAAGATCCTCTGCTACACACTGGGTAACTACGTGACAAATTCTAAAGTATTCTTCAAGCGCAATAAACCCCGCCGTAAGGCACCGGCTGGCGTTAATCAGGTATTGTATCTTGCGCTGAGTATCTGTTTTTTCGATACAAGACAGCAAGCGTATTGCATTTTCGTTCTTATCTCCGTTGGATGCCAGTTCCTCTGCGAATTTTGCTTTTTCATCATCGGAGGTAAACACTCCAGATAGGAACTTCTCATACTTCAGCCAAAATATTTGATCTTTCAGTGTTAACAATGATCTTGTAGCAGAAAACATAATTCTAGCCACTGGAATGGGCAGACCAGAAAGTGCATCTAGGCTATCTGCAAGGAGATCAAGCGTGCCCTCACGGAAACTGGGATCAGATATAATCATTTTTGCGTCATCAATGATATTCATATTGAGGCCTCCAACGCAACCTTGAATTGATAAAATTGGTTTCATGGTGGGACGCATTTTTGTTTGTTTTTCACATAAGGATTCCTTCTTACCTCTAAAAACATAATCAGCTCACACATTATAACCACATTACAGAACACTATTGATTCAGTTCCAGCTATGCATTTTATTCTATCACATTTTTTATCTATATCAATACGATAATTGCGTCTCACCGTGAGACGTATTTTGGAGGTGCATATCATTCCAGACATTCAAGAACGAAACGATCAGCCGAAAAGCAGAAACGCAAAGCCTCCCGGAACGGCTGCTATGCAGCGGCAGATGGTGCGGAATTTTCTGAAAAAGGTGGAGAACACCGCGCAGCAAACTGACGGCGCACACGCAGAAGAAGAAAATCATGCCACTGAACAGGCAGAAAATACAGTCCGCGAGATTGTTCATTCCGCCGTGCGGCTTCCGCACAGTCATTCCGATGGAACGGCCACGCATGGGAAGCCCGAACACTTTGGGCAGGCAGAACCTCCCCATCGATCTTCTGATTATGTGAGGCAGCGGCCCCACAGCGATCTACATACCCAGCAGGAGTCAGCAGCGATTATCCCGAGCACTCCACAGGCAGCAGGACGAAACACCTTCGCGCGGCAAAAAGCAAAGAAGGAAGCCACCACTGCCGAAGAATCGCTGCCGGAAATTCGCACAACAGAACATGCATCCCCAAAAAGCAACCTGCCATTTCATAAGAAGTCGGTTTTCCCAGTCGAAGCCGGGCATGCCCAAGAGCCGATGCCGCGC
>JAEDIZ010000040.1 GCA_016296635.1 Oscillospiraceae bacterium | reverse complement strand
TGTTCATCATCCAACGCCAGCAGAACGGCCTCTGCGTACAGACCGTCATAGCTGAGCTGCCGCCGAAACCGCTTGGGTTCACTGACGAAATAGTGCTTGTCCGGGCCGAACTCTACCTCCAACTCCGCACCAGCATATAGGGCGTCTGCAAGGGCACGGACCATCTCCGGATATCCGCCCAATCGTATGGCGCGAAGAACCAGCTTGGATTGGTCCTTTTCGTAGATGATGAGATCGGCGTAGGCATTCAGACGAATGAACTGCCTGGGGTTGTAGTAGCTGATGGGCATAAGCCTACTTTGTGATGACATTCATATGACTTCCCCTTTCCTCGGAATAGACAGAAAAAGACCGCAACTGCCGGTATGGCAATTACGGTCTTCTCGGTCTGGTTGAATCTCGTACTTCGTGGCTGCTGAACGAAACCCGGGGACACACGTTCCCCACTGCTGACTCCTTCCACCCTAAAACTGCTCCGCCCTGATACTAGCTCCACCCTGAAATACACGATGATTGTACGGGGAAGAGAAGTCACAGTAAACTTGCGGATATTTCAAGATGCAATTCATATCATCGAAGTGTATTGCCTGCTTGGTTGAATTCAGACAACCTGTTACACAATATTTTGAGTCACCTTTACCTTTTCTTCATCTGCTGTCTGGCGCATTTGGGCTGGGGTATCGCCGTGGAGGAAAGCAGCATAGAATTCCAGAATCAACTGGGCCAGAGGATGAATTTCGCTCAGTTGCGAAATTTCCCGCAGGACCGTTTTGGCTTGTTCTGCGGTCTGTTCTTCATTGGCCTCGCCCAAATAGCGATAAATAGCACCGGCAGCTCCCAGGGCCGTATAGACCGGGGTGATACCCTGCTCCAGGCACAGCAAGCCGGCACCGATGAGGCGGTCGTCAGGGCCCAGCTTCCGGGCAGGATCGCCGCCGACTCTCTGGCAAGTGTCACCCAGAGCCTGATTCCGAAATCGGCCCAGCAGATCCGTAATATGAGGTAGGATGTCATTGAGAGGTACGCCGTATTTCTTCGACAGGGCTGCTGCACTGTCCAACATCGCGTTCTGGACAATGTGGAGAATATCCGGATTATCAATCGCCTGCCAAATATACTTACGTCCGTTGAAACCGCCAAGATAGGCACAGATGGCGTGGCCCATATTGTGGACATAGAGCTTGCGTTTGATATAGAAATCAAAGGGTGTGCTGGGAACCATATTGGAAATATTGGGAATTTTACCCTTAAAGGCAGACTGATCCACCGGTAGGAATCCGTAGCGTTCCACGCAGACCCGCATAGGATCGCCGTCTTTCATCTCTTCTGTCTGGATTGGAACCATACGTCCAATCGAGGCTTCCACCAGACCCACGGTCTCATCGAAGGTATCTCGCTCTTCTTCGGTCAACTGTTCTTTCAGCATAACTTCCAGGACCTTGTTGGCGTCCATGAGATTTTCGCAGATGATGATGTTCAGAGGCTCGCCACCTCTGGCCCAGCGCTTGCGTAAACCAGCCACAAGATTGGGGACGATGAATTTGAGAATCCGAGCGCCCACCGCTGTGGCCATGATATCACATTCCGCAATCGCCTCCGCGGTGGCCTCGGCGTCGTTACCATTGATAGCCGTGACGTTTTGGATGATCACATCTTCGTATCCATTGCTGGACACGTAACGCACAGGGTAGCTTCTGTTTTCCTGCAACGCTTTCACTACCGTCTCTGCCACGTCGATGAAGGTAACTTCGTAGCCGGATTGGCTCAAAGTGGCGCCGATAAAGCCGCGGACGATATTACCGCCGCCATACATAACTGCTTTCATAGTGAGATCCTTCTTTCAGGCGTAGAGATCGTAAAGCTTCAGGACCTGGGCAGCAGTGTTCACACCGTCGGAGGCGTTGACTTCGCTGAGGGAGGCTGCCGCCGAACAGGCGCCCAACTTTAGGGCCTGCTCCATGCCAAGACCTGTTTCCACTGCGTACAGGATGCCCGCGCAGAAGGCATCTCCGGCGCCCACAGTGCCCTTGATCCAGCCCTGTGGCAATTTCAAGCTGGGTACAGAGAAGAATTGTCCTTTTTCGTCCAAACCGCAGCCTAATTCCGGACAGTGGATCACAGCCCAAGCAGACACGCCCAGTTCCTTGAGTTTTCGAAGCGCTTCCTCCATATTTTCCGGATGGAGCGTGCCGTCATCTTCTCGCAGAAGGACGCCGGTGGTCTGCTGGGCTTCCAGCTCGTTAATTACGCAGTAGTCGGTGTATCGCAGGGCCGGTATCACCAACAAAGCAAAGCGCTCACCGGCCTCAGAAACCACGTCAATAGAAGTTTTCAGCCCATTGGATTTGGCCCGGTGGAGAAGTCGTGCCATTTTTGTGCCGTACTGATCATCGGGCTGATCCAGCGCCGGAAGCAGAAGAATGTAGCCGATGTGGAGCAGGTCGACATCCAGTTTTTCCCAGTCGATATGTTCCTCGCCGTAGAAGGCATTGGCGCCAGCGTGTTGGAAGAATGTCCGCTCCTTGGTCTGGTTGTTGGACATAACCGCTGTAAACGAGGTTCGTCCATCCCGCCGAATCATGGACAGGTCGATGTTCGGGTACTTTCCCATTTCTCGGAGGATAAAATCGCCCTCGGCATCGTGGCCGGCAAAGCCAGAGGCTACCAGATGAATTTTAGGATCCAGCCGGGCCAGGTCGATGATTGTGTTGCACACAGAGCCTCCTGTGGAACTCTGAATACCATCGGTGATATGGGTCAACTCGTTCTGCTTAGGCCAGGTCTCAATGGGATAGGTGATATCCACGATCATATTGCCCGCACAGCAAATTCCTCTTTTCATGGCGGCTCCTTTCTTGATGGTTGTCTTCCAGATGCAGCAGATCAAGCTTATGGCCCGATGGATTCACGGAAACAGTCTTAAAATTGAGATAATAGCAGCCACACGGGGTTTTCCAGATAGCGCTTTATGGTCTGCAGGAATTCGGCTGCCGGGGCACCGTCCATAACCTGATGATCGTAGGTCAGGCAAATCGTCATGAACGGACGGATCACCATCTGTCCATTTTCTGCAACTACTTTGTCGGAAGTACGTCCCACCGCAAGGATGCAGGTCTCCGGCGGATTCAGCACTGCAGTGAACGAGTCGATCTCATACATCCCAAGATTGGAAATGGTGAAGGTTCCACCGCTCATTTCTTCCGACTTCAGTTGGCCGTTTCTGGCTTTTTGAATCATGGCCTTGTTCTGAAGCGCCAGCTCCTGCAGCGGCAGAATATCCGCATCCCGTACCACGGGAACCACCAATCCGCGCTCTGTATGAACGGCGATTCCAATGTTGGCGTAGTTGTACAAATGAATGCCGTCTTCCATCAGGCAGGAGTTCGCCATGGGATGTTCTGTCAACGCCATAGCACACGCCTTGCTGATGATGTCCAGAACAGAAATCTTCCCCCCGCTCCTTTCCAGCCGCGCATTGACCTGTTTGCGGAAGTTCAGAAGGTTCGTCATATCTACATCCACGCGATGATTTGCCTGCGCTGCGTTGGAAAGGCTCTGGCGCATTCTTTTGGCAACCACCTTTCGGATGCCAGACAGCGGGACAACTGTTTCTTCCGGCGTGCGGGCAATCTTTCCTGCCGCATGTGCGCTTGCCAGATGGTTTTTCACATCCTGTTCCACAATTCTTCCGTTTTCACCGGTTCCGAAGACAGTGGTCAGATCTGCACCGTGTTGTGCCGCATATCTCCTTGCCCGGGGAGAGGCGATTACACGCTCTGCCGTAGCCTGTGTCGAAGACACCGGCACTCGTTGCGCAGGAGTCTCCGGTTGTCCTGTTTTCTGCGTGGGTTCCAGCGTGTTGGGCGTTATGCCGGGCTCAGGGATGGGCGTGCCTGCCGGGGCAATGAACGCAATCGGTGTACCACAGGCCACCAGATCCATCTCTTCGCAGTAAATCTTCAGTAAAACACCCTCGAAAGGGGACTCTACTTCCACGCAGGACTTGTCTGTCTCGATTTCCGCCAGCGGGTCTCCCTTTTTGACCGCTTCGCCTTCCTTCTTGATCCATGTGGAGACTGCTCCCTCTTCCATATCCATACCAAGCTTCGGCATACAGAAAAATGCTCCATCAGTGGGTATCTGCTGTGCAGCGGTCGGCTGCTTCGCTTGCGCCGTTGCAGTCTCCGGTGCCGCATCCGCCGCTCCGGGCTCAGGGATGGGTGTACCTGCCGGGGCAATGAACGCAATGGGCGTGCCACAAGCCACCGGCTCCATCTCCTCGCAGTAGATTTTTAAAACAATACCGTCTGCTGGGGATTCCACCTCTACGCAGGTCTTATCCGTCTCAATTTCTGCCAGCGGTTCTCCTTTTTTGACCGCTTCGCCTTCCTTTTTCATCCACGTGGAAACCGCTCCCTCTTCCATGTCCATGCCGAGTTTCGGCATACAGAAAAATTCAGACATTGAAGTTTCCTCCTTTGCATACACGCTTTACCGCAGCAACTATTTTTTCCGCCGTAGGTGCAGATTCAATTTCCGGCTGTGTGGCATTGGGAACCGGGATATTCGCGCCGCAGACTCGCAGGATCGGAGCGTCCAGCTCATCAAACAGTTCTTCGGAGATTTTTGCAGCGATCTCCGCGCCGTAGCCGGAACGTTCGCATGCCTCATGCGTGATGACGGTCCGTCCCGTTTTTGAAACAGACTTCGCGATGGCGTCCATATCCAGCGGTACCAGAGAGCGAAGGTCGAGCACCTCAGCACTGATGCCCAGCGTTTCCAACTGCTTTGCCGCCTCCATTGCGGTCAGTACTGTTTTCGACCAGGAAATGACCGTCACATCCGTTCCTTCCCGTTTGACATCTGCTTGCCCCAGTGGAATCAGGTATTCCTCCTCCGGTACGTCGCCCTTTGTCTGATACAAGCCCTTATGTTCAATAAAGATAACAGGGTTATTATCACGAACCGCGCTTTTCAGCAGGCCCTTTGCATCATAGGGGGTTGATGGCATAACCACTTTCAGGCCCGGAATGTGGGTGAACAGGGCCTCCAAACTCTGGGACTGGGTACAGCCGTTGGACCTTCCGCGGCCGCCTTGCGTACGGATCACCAACGGAACCGTAACCTGGCCGTTGGTCTTGTAGCACATTTTGGACATTTGATTGAGGAAAAGATCCATCGCAACGCCGGTAAAATCAATATGCATGATCTCTGCCACGGGTCTTGCGCCGCACATTGCTGCACCCGTCGCTGCACCGGCGATGGCACACTCGGACAAGGGCGTATTTCTCACGCGCTGAGGACCGAATTCGTCCAGAAGACCCTTCGTTGCCTTATACACGCCGCCAGTAATGGCAACATCCTCGCCCATGACAAAGACCTTTTCGTCCCGGCGCATTTCTTCTGCCAGTGCAGCGGCGATTGCTTCTCTGTACATGATTCGCTTCATTTTCTTTCCCTCATTCCGCGTACAAGTTTTTTTCCATGTCTTCGACCTTCATTGGCTCGCCCTGCAGGCCATAGGCAACGGCAGCCGCGACTTTTTCCTCGATCTCTTTGCCCAGGGCCTCGTCCTCTGCCTCCGTCCACATAAATTCTTCTGTCAACAGATTTTTCATTTTTGTTATGCAGTTGCGATTTTCCCGTTCCTTCTGAACCTCTTCCTTGGTACGGTAGGTCTGCTCGTCACCCTCATGGTGACCGCGAAAACGATAGGTGTCGCATTCGATCAGCGTCGGTCCTTCGCCCTTTCTGGCCCGCTCCACCGCCATCTTCGCCGCCGCGTAGACGGCAAGGACATCATTGCCGTCTACCAACAGGCCCGGAATACCGTAGCCTTCCGCTCTCTGATAGAACGTACCCTTTGCCGTTGAGGTCTGAACGCTGGTGGAGATGGCGTAGTGGTTGTTCTCACATACAAAGATTACCGGCAGTTTCCAGACTGCCGCCATATTCATGGACTCGTGAAACGCGCCCTGGTTGCCACCACCATCTCCGAAGAATGCCACAGCCACTCTACCGGGTGCATACATGGAGCAGTAAAGTGCATGACCGGTGGCCAGAGTTTCGGAAGCACCAACGATGCCGTTGGCACTCAGTAGTCCCACCTCCGGCGCTGTCTGATGCATTTTCCCCGCTCTGCCGCCGCAGTTGCCGTTTTCCCTACCCATCAGCTCGGCCATCATCTTGTTAATATCTGCGCCTTTGGCAATCAGATGGCCGTCACAGCGGTGGGTCGAGGCCACATAATCCTCTTTCGTCAGTGCCTTGCAGACACCTGTGGCAACGGCCTCCTCGCCGACATACATATGCATGTTACCGATGACGATGCCCTGTTTAAAATAGGAAACGGCTGTTTCCTCAAACAGCCGGATCAGCCGCATGGTGCGGTACAACTCCACCAGATCCGCTTTTGAAAGCCCCAGTGATTTATATTGTGCGTTTTTCGGAATCATTTTTTGTCCCCGCCTTCCAATAGTATTGTAAAACACCGTCGGGCTCGCACAAACCATGCGCTCACCTGGCTGTTTCCACTCCGACTTTTCATCTGCTGCCCGATCGTTTCTTCCGAATCACCATACGCTGCAGCGGTATCCAGTACCATAATGCCGGGATTGACCGCGCAATCCAGAGTGTCAGATGCCATCTTTCCGTCCGGTTTGGTGATAGAATTGCGAATGCCGCAGCTGACACCCAACTGCACGGTTCACAAAGACAATGTGGAAAACTCCACGCCCTTAACTGGTTTTGTTTCCACAGATCCGTCCCTCTGACTACCACGCCGTCCAGCCGCCGTCCACAACGATGTTCGTTCCAGTCATAAAGGAGGATGCATCGGAAGCCAACAACAGCACCGGACCGCCCATTTCGTAGTTCTTTCCGAAACGGCCGAGCATCGTCTTATTTGCAAGCTGTTTATTAAATGCCGGGTCATTCTGCCTGGTTGGCTTGGGGAATGGGCCGGGGGTCACGCAGTTGACGCGAATATTGTATTCTGCCAGAGCACCGGCTGCATAACGGGTAAGCTGCGCGATACCGGCCTTTCCTGCACCGTAATTTGGCGGCTGCTTCTGAGGGTTATCGCCGTAAATCCGAAGATCTGGTGCAACCAGGCCATACATAGAGCAGTAATTAATGATGGAGCCGCCATGCTCTTTCATATAGGGTACCACTTCGCGAATGCAGCGGAACGTCGTTCCCAGCGTCCCGTCCACGCCCTTGAAGAACATTTCATCGTTCATGTGTTCCAGTTGACTTTCCTTGCCGTATCCTCCACCGTATGCAACAGCGTTGACCAGCACATCAATTCTGCCGTAGGTCTCATATACGGATTGAAAGCATTCCTTGACTGATTCCACGGAGGAAACGTCGCAGAGTATGAACGCATCGCATTCCAGCGGGTTCATATTCTCGCCCCGGTCCTCCGGACGGCGCCGGGATGCAACCACCACCGTTGCGCCGAAGTCCTTCATTGCTTTCACGTTCGCAGAGCCGAGATAGCCGGTTCCACCAGTCACCACGCAGACCTTGCCGGTCATATCAAACAACTTTCTATAATCCATACAATAATTCACTCCTTGCTGTTTCCCTGCATGATTACAAATATTCATCCTCGTATCTGAGCTTCTTCAGTTCTGCCCTGAACGCAGCCTGCTCATCGTCCGTGAAGCGCTTCTGGGGATAAACCTGATACCCACTCTGGAAGCCCAGCATATTCAAAATATCTTTGATACCGCAGACAACGCCGTACTTGATCAGCAGCTCGATCAGCTTGTTTGCCTTGAACTGGGCCTGCTGCGCCGTTTCCATGTCTCCGGCCTTGAAGCTGTCATAGATCTGGGCAAACAGCTTCGGCATGACATTATAGGTTGCGCCAATGCCGCCGTCTGCACCCATGCTCAGACCGCACAGCAGCGTCTCGTCCGGTCCGTTGATCACATTGATGTTGCCACCGCGCAGCTCCTTTATGCTATGCATCGCATAGTAGTCATAGCTGGTCCACTTGAGGCCGATCATGTTTGGAATATCCATGAAATGATCCACCATGTCCTTGGTGATATTGACCCCGGCCAGCGGAGATGCATACATCAAAATCGGAAGGCCGGACACATCTGACAGCGCCTGATAATAGTCTTTGATTTGGGGCTCACCGTAGCGGAAAAAGAACGGAGGCACAGAAGATATCGCATCAACGCCGACTGCACCTGCATGTCTGGCAAGTTCCACCGCGGTTTTTAGATCAATGGCGCCCACATGGACAATCAGCCTGCATTGGTTCTTCGCCTCATCCTTTGCAATTTCCACAATTCTTTTTCTGGTTTCCTTTTGCAGGACAGGGCCTTCGCCGGTTCCGCCAGTGAGATAGAACCCCTTCATGCCGGCATCCAGTTGCCACCGCATCAGGCGGCGCATACTGTCCTCAAAAACGTTTCCTTCATCATCAATACAGGAGACCAATGCGGACATGACGCCTGTAAATTTCACATTTTTGTGTTCCATTGTTTTATGTCCCTTCAAGCTCATTTCATTGCAATTCTTGCGGCCAACTTCCGAATGTGCCGTTTTCTGCCGCGATCCAAGGTATGACTGATTATGCTTCATTTTACTGTTTTCAGTTTTCACAAACAAGAAACAGACTTTAGAAAAATGTGCACATACTCTACGAATATGTGCATTATATCTTTGTATATTGAAAGCTGGGTACGGAATTGCACACACAATTCCGCACCCAGCTTTCAACATCTCAAGGTTTTATTTTCTGCATCGTAGGAAGGATAATCGAGCCGCTTCCAATTTTTTTCTTAAATTCTTCGGTTCCGTAACCTGTGACCTTCTTGAACACCCGGTAGAAATAAGTCGCATTTCCGAAGCCGACCTTTTCGCTGATCTCGTATGTCAGATATTGATCCTCCAGCAAAAGCTCACAGGCTTTTACAATTCTGTACTGATTCAGATAATCTGTAAACTTGAGTCCCGTTCTCTGCCGGAATCGCTGGCCAAGATAGGACGGATTCACATAGGCGTTGTTGGCAAACCAGGTCAGTGAAATCTTCGGATTGGCATAGTTTTCGTGGATGTATTTTATAATCCCGTCAATATCCACAGTCCCTTTGCATTTCAACGTTTCTTTATCCTGCGGCATGCGCAGGCAATCCGTCTTTCGCTTTTCTTCGTTCGGCTCAGAGTGTATATCCTCCTCGGTCGTTTCCCACTCCAGATGCGCCAAAGCTTTCTCCAGCTCATCCTTCCGGAGCGGTTTCAGCAGATAGTTTTCTACGCCGTACTTAATTCCGTCTCTTGCATAATCAAATTCTGCGTAAGCGCTGATAAGGATGATCTTAGTCGGCATTTTTGCTTCTCGAACCGCTCTGGCAATATCCAAGCCGCTGTCATCATGGATCAGAATATCTGTGATAATCAGAGAATAGGGATAGCGTAACGCCGCTTTAATACCGTCCGAGAAGTTAAAGCAGACATCTGTCTTGTCAAAGCCGTATTGCTTCCAATTAATCAGCTCTAATATGCCCATGCAAATCAACGGCTCATCATCAATAATCAGTACACTTCTGCCCATTTTCTTCAGCACCATCTTTCAGAATGATTTCAATTTCCGTTCCGTATCCGACCTTGCTCTTGATCTTCAATCCACAATCATTTCCGTACAGTAATCGCAGCCTTCGATGGACATTCATCAGTCCGATCGATCCCGGCGTTTCACTCTTCTCGCTGGGTGTGGCACCCAGCGCCTGCTGAATTTTCTGCAGCTTTTGCTCCTCAATACCCAGGCCGTTATCCGCAATCGAAATAATCAAATATTCTCCGTCCCGGAAACAGGAGATTTCAATGTGCGGATTTTCGATCTTGTTTTTGAAGCCGTGCTTCATTGCGTTTTCAAGAAGCGGCTGAATCATAAAGCGTGGAATCGAACATTGCTTTACATCATCTTCCACCTCAAAATGGTAAGTCACCTTCTGAATAAATCGAAAATTATGCAGTGCAAAATATCGCTCCAAAAAGTCCAGTTCTTCTTTAATCGTAATGGTACTACGCGGAGACCAGGCATAGGTACGCAAGCTCTCTGCAAGACACTGTACCATTTCAGAACTTTCTGTTTCTCCGCTGATGAGCAACTTCATGCGGATCACTTCCAGTGTATTCACAATATAATGTGGATTGATCTGATTGTGCAGTGTTGCGATCTCCTGCTCCTTGATTTCCAGTTGCATCCGCTGTTTCTCAATCTGACTCATCATGTCTTCCCGAATCAGTCTTTGCAGACGAACGGAAAGCCCATTGAGTTCCTCATTGATCAGATAGAATTCATCTGCCCCACCCAGTTCCCGGTTGATGCCATAATCCTCCGACGCGATACTGCCAATGTGCTCCAGAATGACATTCGTTCGAAACGCGATATTCTTGTTGATGGCACGCATCAGCACGGTCAAAACCGCAAACACCGCACTCAGCACCACAAACCAGAACGCCGTCAAAACGAAGAAAGAATAGGATATGGCATTGCTGATGCCTATGATCTTCCACCGATCAATCTGGCTGGACGGAATCGCAGGATTCAGTCCTGATTCTACAAACAGCGTGAGTTTTCCGTGATAAATCTTCCATAAAACTTCATTGTCTTTCAGAATATCACTGAGCTCCGAAACCTCATATCCAAATCGGTTTGTTCTGGAAACAGCAGAATAATCCGGCTGCGTGAAAACCAGTTCAATCTCATCGCTGGATCGATTCAGAATCGTTTCGATCTGCGCGATGGGTGTGCCGATGATAATGATTCCCTCCAATTCATACGGCGCAATGCTGCTGTAGATTCCCTTATAGCAGACGACATATTTGGATACACTGCCATTCAGCTTTCCAACACCCCAGAACACCGCCTGGCTGTTGGCAGCATTGGAAATATCAGACGAAATCCAGTCTGAGGACAGTGCCTCTTCCAAGGTCATAGACAGCATGTCATAGGACTGCACCGTCCGGTTCTTGTTTGCAATCAGAAGTTTGGAGGACGAGGCGTATTCCTGAATCAACAGCATCTGCCGCAGCGACGCTTCTGCCGCGTCCTTGTACACTGTGCTGATTTTCGTGTGATCACTGGTAACAAACGAAGTCAGTGAATGATCGGCTGCAAGTTGATTCGCCTTTGCTTCCTGTAAATGAAACAGAGAAATCAATTGCGCCTGAGCCGCACTGACATTTGTTTTGGCCTGACTTTGCGCCGTTATGCGAAAGCGTTGAAACTGGAACGCGAAAAAAACGATCAAAAAGAGAGTTGAAACAGCGATCAACACAAACAAATACCCGGAAAGTTTTCTCGTCAGCGGAATTCTATCCATTATTCCGGCCACACTATGTTTGCCAGTTCTTCTCTGTCTTTTTTCTCTCATGCGGCTTTTCTCTCCATCATCCAGAGTATTGGGAAAGATCACACTATGTTCATGCTTTCGGTACGGTACCATTATAATCGGTTTTCTCGTGTTAACACAAGAATAACTTTTTCTCGCTCCAAGTCAGCGCGCTGTTTCGCTCTCGTGGGCTTGCGAAGGGAGAAACGGCTGAAATATTTTTTTGAGGATCCAGGTATTCAGCTTTGCCGTAAGGGAAAAACCAGCTAACAGCCAGAGAATGGAAAAACGGATAAACAGCTCCGGTTGCAGGAAAAACCAAAGCAGCGGCAGCAGATTCAGGGCCGCCATGATGGCAGCCCGCGGGAGATGTGCCAGCGAAAGAAGCAGTGCGCTTCGAAGACTCTGCTGGATTGAATTCTCAAACCGCGCTTGCAGCGGCCACAGGATCGCCCACATCATTTGAAACAGACAGATGAAAACCAAGCTTGTTGTTTTCAGCAGGGAGGAAACTTCAAACGCCCCATCCATCAGCATCAGAAGATAATAGATGGACAGTACTAGAGGAAACAGCACCACCAAGAACAATTTTGTGGATGATTTGAAATCATTTCGGAAGGCATTCAGATACCGTCTGACAACGCCCCTCTCGTCCGATTGTTGATTGAACCACACGTAATAGAGTGCTGTGCAGGAAGTGCCAAAGGTGAAAATCGGCAGTGATGTCACGAGGAAAAGAAGGTTCAACAGGATAACATCCGCCATTTTTGTCAAGGCTGTAATGACCGGCGAATCAAAGTTGAAGATGCTTTTCACATTCAGCCCTCCTTCCATTGTCCAAATTATCCTGACTGCTTTGCTTCAAAGAAGCGAACCCGAACCTGATACGTCTGCGACTGTCCCGGTTCCAGCATCGGCAGATGATTCTTTTCCCGCAGCTGTGCGCGGCTGCCACCCATGCAATTTCTCGGCTCCAGCCCGAGAACATAATCCCGAATTCCGAACATCTTCCACTCCACTAAGGACACCAACTTCGTGGCATCGAAGCTAATCTCCAGTCCTTTTTGGATATCCGGATTGTAGATCGACGCACTTGCGTTTTTATCGAACGTGTGAAAATAGCACTGCTCTTGAAAGTGCGGTGTTGGCTTTTCTACTTTATCCCATTGCGCCAAGCCGTCCGCCGCGTGTGCCGTTGCAGGGACAACCTGGTTGGACGCAATGGAAATCTGTGCGTTTTCGCTCAGCAGTGGGAAGCCCATGTTCATGTGATACATCATCATCAGCGGAGATACCGTATCGCCCTGGTTCTCCACTGTGTCAGTAATCTGAAGAATATTGTCCAGTTTACTGACGGCGATCGTCCGATTTAGTACCAGTTTTCTTGAAAAAATCGCGCTGTCATTGACGACGGCATGGATCTCGATGCAATCCTCTGTCTCCGTCCATGAGATCGATTCGCAGGGCTGATTGGCAATGGTTCCGTGCAGAGGAAGCATCTCGCCAGCATCTGTGCCTGCACCACCCAGATTGGTCAGACCGCAGGTTGTCAGAAAACCTGCCGTAAAACTCTTGAGAAAGCCTGCTCCGACGCAGTCATAGTATGTAGGTGCAACATACCCGCAGGGGCTGAAGAATCCGCAGTTGTCTCCCTTGAAGTATACTCGGGAAAGATCAGCGCAGCGATCTGCAGATACCGTAAGCTCCAAACCTTTTCCGTTTCTTACCTGCACCAGACGCATTCCGTTGCCCTTGCCGCCCACTAATTGCATTTCTTCCACACCGCTTAGCTGCGTAGGATGTCCGATATATGGATTCATTCTGTTCCCTCACATTAAATTATCCCGATGTTCCCCGCTATCGATCGAGTAATTTTTCCCGTCGGCGGGCATAGCAATACAAGAATAGTATATTGGTTTTCTGAGCGGCGGACAAGAAACGGAACCTAGTAATTCCTATACAAACTCTATTTCCGGCATCCTCAGATCGGTTCTCTGCGTTCCGGCGGTTGACACTTTTCTTTTGCCGCTATATAATTAGTCAGGCTAATTAAATATATATCATATATCTCTTTTTGGATCGGAGTGATTTTATGGCAAAAATTCGATGGGGCGTGATCGGCTGCGGCGGCATTGCCCGCAAACGCACCCTTCCCGGCTTTCTTCTGGCAAAGGATTCGGAATGCACAGCGATTATGGATACCTGCCCGGAAATTCTCGGTAGTGTCGGCGACGAGTTCTGCATTACGAAGCGATATCACACAATCGACGCGATTTTAGCCGATCCCGAAATCGACGCTGTTTACGTTTCCACTCCTGTGCGGTATCATAAGGATAACGTCTTTGCAGCAGCAAAGGCCGGCAAGCACATTCTCTGCGAAAAGCCCATGAGTCTGACCAGCAAGGATAGCGAAGAGATGGCCGCCTTCTGCCGGGAGCACCACGTGAAACTTGGCGTAGGCTTCATGATGCGCTTTCACGGTGCCCACGAAGAGATGAAGCGTATCATTGCTGAAGGAAGGATTGGTGAGGTCGTCTCAGCCTATGCCGTTTTCAATACCACATCCCCTGTTGTGCCAAACAAGTGGCGCCAGACCAAAGCCTTCAGTGGCGGCGGTGCCATGATGGACATGGGCATACACTGCATCGACCTGCTCCGATATATGACCGATCTGGAGGCAACCGAGATCACCGCACTGTGCGGCAATCAGATCTACAAATACCCCGATGTGGAGGATGCCGGCACGGCCATTCTGCGGATGAATAACGGCGCTGTCTTCACCGTGCAGGCAAACTTCAACATCCCCACCAACGCAGGCGGCTGCAGCATCCTCATTATGGGTACCGAGGGCAGCGTGACTGCACAGAATACCGTAGGTCAAACCTCCACCGGTACACTGTATTTCATCAACGTCTCTGGCGAATCTGCCGCACCTGTCATTCTACCATACAATACAGATAATATGTACGCCAAGGAACTGGACGCATTTTCCAGGGCGATCCTGCAGGATACCCATCCTCCGGTGGGTGCCAACACCTGCATCAAGGCGCAGCAGATCATTGAGGCCATTTATGATAGCAGTGAAACCGGCTCTCACGTGAACATGAGATAAGCGCGTGGCAAACATACATAGGAGCTTCTTGTCAGGGAGCGGAGCAGCATCGGGGCAACGATTGCATATAGTGGCCCCCGGCAGCGTCATACGAACCATCTCCGAAAACAGCCGCACCGATCAGAATGCCATTGAAGAGGAATTGGTGTTTATGGCTTTGGTGGTTCCCAACGAAACAACGATTCTTTGATTCCAGAAAGGACATTACTATGGGCTGTACGATTCAGCAAATCTCTTCTCTTGAAAAGGTACGTTTGACGGATGAGCCGTCTTTTACAGAAATTGACCGCAAGACCGCTTTCCGCGGTGAGCGTTTTTCCTATCAGATCGCACTGTTTGACGAAGGAATGTCTGCCTACCGCATCGGGATCGAAAGCGCCTGCACAGACTGGATTACATTGTATGCCGTAAAAAACGCCGTCATGGATCACCCGATCTACAAAACCACCGCTGATGACGGCTATCTCACTCGAGAACCAGGCCTTATGCCCGATATTCTGATGCCGTTGGACGCGCAGAACGGAATTGTGCAGACTCTGTTGAGTCGTGCTTCCTGTCTGTGGGTTCGCGTTGATATTCCGCAGGACGCTGCCGCCGGGCCGTATGATATTACAGTTACAATTCGTAAAATCACCGAGGAAGAAATGAAAAGCCGCAGATGCGGCGCCCAGGAGGAGCCGGTCCGCAAGACCATGCACATGGAAGTTCTACCTATCGCCCTCCCGGCGCAAAAGCTGATTTACACCCAGTGGTTCTATGCAGACTGCATCGCAAACGCTCATCAGGTGGAGATCTACTCGGAGAACCACTGGAAGCTGATTGACAAATATATGGCCTGTGCTGCTGATACGGGCATCAACATGCTTCTAACTCCGGTCATTACGCCGCCGCTGGATACCATGTACGGTGTGCATCGCCCCAACGTTCAGCTTCTGGAAATTGAAAAGGTGGGTGAAAGCTATCGCTTTGATTTCTCACGGCTTCACCGCTGGATCGCACTGTGCAAAAAGAATCACATCGAGTATTATGAAATTTGCCCTCTGTTCTCCCAGTGGGGCATGAAATTTGCTCCGAACATCTGGGTAACCGAGGGTGGTGAGCAAAAGCTGCTCTTCGGGTGGCATACCCCGGCTGATTCCGCAGAATACCTGCGTTTCCTGTCGCAGATGGTTCCGGCGCTGATTGAAGTACTGGAGATCGAAGGCGTGAAGGAGCATTCGTTCTTCCATGTCTCCGACGAGCCAAAGGAGGATCACCTTGCCGATTATGCGCGGTTTTCCTCCTTCCTTGCACCGCTGATTCAGGGCTGCAAGCGAATGGATGCGCTGTCCAATTATTCCTTCTATGCGCGTGGGCTGGTGGAGATCCCGGTCACGGCCAGCAATCACATTCAACCATTTCTGGACCACCACCTGGAGAATCAATGGGTCTATTACTGCATGAGCCAGCGAGAAGGCGTCAGTAACCGCTTCCTCGCCATGCCTTCCTATCGAAACCGTATCATGGGACTGCAGATGTATCGCATGAATGTGAAGGGCTTTCTGCAGTGGGGCTTCAACTATTACTACTCTCGCTGTTCGGGATATCCTATCAACCCGTACCAGACCACATCCTCTGATCTGACTTTCCCCTCTGGCGACCCGTTCTCTGTCTATCCCGGCGAAAACGGTCCCATCCTGTCTCTGCGGGCGTTGGTTTTCTACGAGGGCCTGCAGGATCTGCTGGTCTGCCAACTGTTGGAAGAACAGATTGGACGTCCCGCGGTGGAAAAAATGATCGATGACGCGGCTGGTATGGAGCTAAAATTTGATGCCTTCCCCAGAAGCGCAGAGTACATCAACGATATCCGGGAAAAGATGACGAATGAGATCGCCGCGCGGATGGTCATCCACACATAAACATCAAAATCCCCTTCGATTTATCTTTCAGCTCAGCAAATACTTTGTTTTTTCCCTTATTTATGCTATGATGAAACAAAACATTCATTCGGCGGGAAAATCATGTTAAAACTAGAAAACGAAAAACTGACCCAGCAGCGGATTAAAGCAATCCATCTCAAGCAAATCTACCTTCTGGCGCTGAAAAAAGGGACCATCTCCCGGCAGCAGGTGCGGCAGGCACTGCGATTAAGTCCCCCTTCTTCCTCTGCACTGGTGGATGAACTATTGGAAAGAGGGGTTCTGGCTGAGAACGGTCTGTCCGAGGCTTCTGGTCGTGGCCGGCCCTCCATCGCGCTGCAGATCCGATCCTCCCACTTTGTCATTCCTGTGATTTCTCTGACTGCTGACGGGTTCGATGCCTTTTTGTTTGATGTTCGCACAAACCTTCTGGAGCAGACACATCTTTTCCTCGATTTTTCTCAATCGGTTCATTCGGACGGTGTGACCCGATTGCCCCCGGAAGTATTTTCTGCACCTCTGCTGCAATGGCTCGATGCTGTTAAGCGCCGATGGACACCGCTGATATTGCTGCTTTCCCTTTCCGGAAGCATTGCGGACGGCTATTTTTCTTCGTCTGCATTCCAGTTTTATGTCCCCGATCGATTTGTATCGATTTTAGAAAAAGAAGGCAGGCTCCCGGTTCTCGTTGGGAACACTGCATCCTATTTTGCCTATGGTGAAAAGCAATACCACCCGGACGACCCGGATTTTATCTATCTTTTTATCGATGACGGCGTGGGTGCCGGAATCCTCCACAACGGCCTGATTTTTGGAGATGGGCTTATGTGGGCAGGTGAAATCGGCCACATCAGTATTGACTGTCAGGGTCGCCCTTGTATCTGCGGTGGTCGCGGTTGTCTGGAGCAGTACGTCAGCATTCCTGCCATAGTTCGGGATGCAGGAATGTCCTTCTCACAGGTATGTGATTCATTCCAGGCTGGCGAAGAAAAAGCCGTAGCGCTGATCACAGAAAAAGCGGTCCAGCTGGCAGTCGGTATCAACAATGCGCTGACCATGCATCCCACTGAACACATTATCATCGGTGGAAAGATCACAGATCTTGGGGATTCGTTTCTTTCTATTCTGGCGCAGCAGATCCGCACCGTTGGGATGCGCAGACGCATGGACCATGTCAGCGTCGAATTTGCCGCCAACAATCACCACGGTGATGTGTTCGGTGCTCTGTGGAACTACATCGAGCATACTCTGGAAATTGATGACATCACAGAATGAGGATCCCCCGGCCAAAGTGAACTGCCCCAGTTTGTGCGGACAGCACAAAAGAGCCCCGAAGGGTTGTTTCCAACCAGACCGTATGTGAACATTCCCGACATAGGATCGCTGCCGTACAGGCGTGCGAGAAGAAAAATTGGCGATACTTGGTTTTTGCAACCAGATATCGCCTCAGCGTGTCGAAAAAGTTTTTTCGACACGCTGAGTGCGGTTTTTCAAACTTTAAAAAGTTTGAAAGACCTGTTGATTGAAGGCTTAATAGTGACAAGTAACTATT
>JAEDIZ010000169.1 GCA_016296635.1 Oscillospiraceae bacterium | reverse complement strand
ATATCACATTTTCCGCAATTCTGCTCAGATCTTTTTTGTGCGGTTTTGCCTTAGAAAAACACCAACCGCTTCTGTTAGAACGGGAAATGAAACCAATTGCCGGTGTTAGAAAACCTGACTGGATTTAACACCGAACAAAAAAGCCAAATTGCGAAAGGCGTTTGGTTAACCAAATTCTTAGGAGGCGAACACTCTATCCTGCTGAGCACACGGGCGTAAATGACGGATTTCTGCGCGCTCATTTTACTATCTTTCAAATTTAATGTCAAGCGCAGAATCTCAGACTGTACGGGATAACAGGCATATCGGAGCGTAGGGGAAAATAGACTGTATGGGAAGTGATGCAAATGAATGAAATGGACAGCGTTGTGAGTCTGCTGCCGCCAAAACTGAGGCTGGCACTCGGCAGGATCGATATGAGAACTTTGGACGAGATCCGTCTGCGAGTCGGACAGCCTCCGACATATACATACGCAGGGAAAGAATATCTGCTTTTGCTGCCGGATGAACAGAACAATGTTTCACAGGCGGAGCTGGAGGGGATCGTCATGGCGGCCTGCGGGTGCTCCGTATACAGCGTCCAAAGCCAGCTTGCGGCGGGCTATCTGATTTTGCCGGGCGGGCACAGAATCGGAATCTGCGGCACGCTTGTGCAGGAAATAGACAGAATTCTGACCATACGGGAAGTATCTTCTCTTTGCATCCGGTTCGCACGCAAAATTCAGACAGACATTTTAAAGCTGCATGGGGTGCTTGAGGATGATCTTCTGATTATCGGGCCGCCCGGAAGCGGAAAAACGACGCTGCTTCGAAACTGTATCCGGTCGATTTCCGAGTCAGGCAGACGCGTCAGCGTGGCGGATGAGCGCGGAGAGATCGCGGCAGTTTTTGAAGGAAGACCGCAGTTTGATCTTGGCCCGTGTACGGATGTAATGACCGGCGGGAGAAAAAGCGAGAGTATGATGCTGCTTATTCGCAGTATGACACCGTCCGTCCTTGCCGTGGATGAAATCACGGCGCCGGAGGATGTGGAGGCAATCCGGCAGGCAGGCTACTGCGGCGTGAAGCTGCTTGCGACCGCACACGCAAACAGTCTGACAGAGTTCAGAAGCAGAGAAATCTATCGTTCGCTTCTGAAACTGGGGATTTTCAAAAGGGCTTTACTGCTGGGACAAGACCGTACGTTCTGTTTGAAGGAGATGAGCGAATGCTGAAAGTAATGGGAGCGGCTCTGGTGCTGCTTTGTTCGGGAGCGGTCGGCTTCGGGTTTGCCGGAGATCTTCACGCGCAGATAGCTCAGATGTCAGCGCTGATCACGGCGCTTGAGAATCTGAAAGGGGAGATCGAAGCAAGGCGGACACCGCTGCCGGCAGCGCTGATGATGCTTGCCGGGAGCGAGAACGGGCAGATCGGCGCGTTCTTCAAGCTTTGTGCGGATAATCTCCTGCGTGAAAACCGCTCCAGTCCGTATCTTGCCATCCGGTATGCGCTGGACAAATGCAAGGGACTGATGCTTTCGAAGCAGACAAGGCTGACCCTGCTTTCGTTTGGCATGTCGCTCGGCAAGATCGATGCCGAATCACAGATTTCTGCTGTAATGCTCGCTTCTTCGCGTCTGGAGCAGGAGCTTGGATCTTTGCAGAAGCAGGCGCCTGCAAGGACAAAAAGCTACCGTACCATCGGCGTCTGCACCGGACTTGCATTGGCGGTGATTCTGCTTTGACAATGGATATTGAACTGATTTTTAAGATTGCTGCGGTCGGCATTATCGTATCGATTCTGAATCAGGTGCTGGTTCGTTCCGGACGGGACGAGCTGGCAACCATGACCTCGCTGGCGGCACTTGTTGTCGTTCTGATGATCGTTGTGCAGAGAATCGCGGAACTGTTTGACCTGATTCAGAATCTGTTTCATTTCTGATGGATGTTTTTCTGAAATTATCTGTGCTGTTTCTGCTCTGCGCGCTGATCTGTACGATTGTAAAGAAGGCGGGGCAGGAGTATGCCATGCTGCTGTGCGTATGCTGCGCGCTGTTTGCGGCGGGGGTGGCGGTCAATTATCTTTCGCCGGTCATCCGCTTCCTGCAAAGGCTGCAGAGTGTTTCTGGCGTCAACAGCGTGATTTTCGCCCCGCTTTTGAAAACTGCCGCTATCGGTTTTCTGACGCAGATGACTGCAAGCGTCTGCGCGGATGCTGGTCAGCAGGCTATGGCGAAGATGACAGAGCTTTGCGGGAGTCTGCTGGCACTTTATACCGCGCTTCCGCTGGCGGAGCAGCTGCTGCAGGTTTTGGAGGAGATGATGCATGGGTAGATTTTTGCGACTGTTGCCCGTGTTTTTAATGTTGGTTTTGCTTTCGCTCAGCGTCAGAGTCTGTGCAGCAGATGTTTTGGAGGAAGAAGCGAAGATCCTGCAGACAGACACTTTATATGAAGGCCTTGAAAAGGACGAGCTGGAACTGATTGGTGATCTTTCGCCCACAAAGCAGGTTTCCTTCGGCGATTCGCTGTACAGAATCGTATATTCCGTTTTTTCCGGCTCCTCGGGGGCAGTCAGACAGGCTGTTTCCGCAATGGCATTACTGCTCGCTGCCGTGTTGTTATGTACCATGACGGAAAGCCTGGAACAGGAGCATACTATCATGAGCGCAAACCTTGCCGGAACGCTGGCGATTCTTTTGATCTGTCTGCGCTCCTTCGGAGGACTGATCGGAGAAAGCCTGCAGACGGTCGGCAAAATCAGCGAATATTCAAAGCTGCTGCTGCCGGTGCTTTCCTCTGCAGCAATTGCATCCGGCGCCGTCAGCAGCGCAAATGCGCTTTATGCCGGATCCATGCTGTTCATGAGCGTTCTGAACGGACTGATGCAGCGCGTTCTGTCCCCGATGATCTATGTTTACTGTGCCATTTCCGCTGCAGAATGTGCGGTATCCGGCAGCAATCTTTCCGGACTGCGGAAGCTTGCCGGAACGGTGATCTCTTTGAGTCTGAAAACTGTGATGTACTGTTTTACGGGATATCTGACATTGACCGGGATTTTGTCAGGGGCTGCGGACGATCTGCGTCTGAAAGCGGCAAAGGCGGCTATTTCCGGTGCGCTGCCGGTTGTCGGCAGCATCGTATCCGACGCATCCGGGAGCGTGATCGCCGGCGCCGGGGTTCTCAAAAACACGGTTGGTGTTTTCGGAATGCTTGCGGTACTGGCAATCGGTCTTTCACCTTTTGTGAAGGCCGGGATCGGCTATCTGGCGCTGAAACTCTCTGCGTCGATCAGTCATGTTTTTTCCGATACTGTCCACCCGAAAATGATCTCGTGTATGGCGACGGCGCTGGGGTATGTTCTGGCTATGACCGGCTGCGCCGTCTTGATGACGGTCATCAGCGTGTGCTGCTTTTTGAAGGTGGTGGGAGGATGATGGATGCGGTATACACCTACCTGCTATCGGTCATTACGGCCTCGTTTTTCTGCAGTCTTGTATTGGCGATCCTGCCAAAGGGGGCTGTACGCCGGGCGGCGGTATTTATCAGCGCCATCATTTTGGCATTGACCGCGCTCGTTCCGATCATGAAGATCAATTATGAGGATATGGCAAAGGCAATTTCCGATAT
>JAEDIZ010000168.1 GCA_016296635.1 Oscillospiraceae bacterium | reverse complement strand
CGGCGCTGGAATCAGGCGGCTCAGGAAAGCGAGGGCATCCGGCAGATCCGCGACCGTGTCCGCTGCGGACAATGCGGCGCGCCAATGCTCCGGCACATCAATTCCAACCGTGCAATCCGGGAAAGCTGGACATGCAGCAACGCAGACTGCGGCATTCGGGTGCGGATCAGCGACGGAGAGCTGCTCCAGAAAATCACGCTCCTTATGAACCGCGTCATCGCAAATGCCGATCTCATGCTTCCTCATCCGAAAGTGAAGCACAGGGATTCCGCAGTGGTGCTTGAATTGCAGCAGCAGATTTCTGACGAAATGGGGCGGGAACGCCCAAGCGAGGAACGGATCGTTGCCCTGCTCTGCGAAATCGCAAGTCAGCTTTACAAGGAGACAAACGCCAAAACGCAGATCGCCGCACAGATCGCCAGAAAGCGCGTCTCTCTGATGAAACCGCAGGATGTGTTCAACGCCGCATATTCCTCCGAACTGATCGATGCCGTCTTCCTTCATGTGGGAGGCAGCATCGTTCTGCATACAAAAACAGAAACCGATATTTGCGAAAGCGAGGATAAACCGAATGGAAGTCCAGAGAATCCCGAAACGGATAGTTTCCGTAATTGAACCCCAAAAGTCCATCCTTGTAGACAAGGAGAAATATCACCAAAAGCGAGTGGCGGCCTACTGCCGCGTCTCCACAGACTCCGAAGAACAGCTTACATCCTATCAGAACCAGATGCGCGTTTATACAGAAATGATCGCCGCCAGGAAAGAGTGGGAGTTTGCCGGCCTTTATGCCGATGAGGGCATCTCCGGCACAAGGGCGGACAAACGCCCGGAATTTCAGCGCATGATCCGCGACTGCCAGAACGGAAAGATCGACTATATCATCACAAAATCCGTCTCCCGCTTCGCCAGAAACACGGTAGAGTGTCTGGAATATATACGCTCGCTGAAAGCGCAAGGCATTGGGATTTTCTTTGAGGAACAGAACATTGACACGCTGAAAAGCGACAGTGAATTGTATCTTGTCATTTACGCAGGCTTTGCGCAGTCCGAATCCGAGAGCATCAGCAAGCACATCACATGGACCTACCGCAAAAACTTCGAGGATGGGAAAGTGAGCTTTCAGTACAAGCGGCTGCTGGGCTACCGGAAAGGCGAGGATGGCAAACCGGAGATCGTGCCGGAGGAAGCGGCCATCGTAGAACGGATTTTTGAAATGCTTCTCGCTGGACAGCCAGTGGGACTTATCGCGCAGATGCTCCAATCCGAGAACATTGAGATTCCCGGAAAGGATCTCAGCTTCAGCAAGAACATGATTATGAACATCCTGCGGAATGAAAAATACTGCGGTGACAGCATTCTTCAGAAAACCGTGACCGTAGACTGCATTTCCAAAACACGCAAAGCGAATCACGGAGAAGCGCCGATGTACCTTGTCGAGAACAGCCACCCGGCGATCATCAGCCGCGACATTTTCCACCGCACACAGGAAGAACTGGCGCGACGAAAGGCCCTCCGACCAAAATCGGATAAGATGTCTATTACCCAAAGCGGGAAATACTCCAAATACGCGCTGAGCGAGGTGCTGCACTGCGCCGAATGCGGCAGCCGATACAAGCGCGTGACATGGAATATCCGCGGAAAGAGGAAAATCGTCTGGCGCTGCGTCAGCCGTCTGGATTACGGAAAGAAGTACTGCAAGGATTCCGTCACGCTGGAGGAAGCAGCCCTGCATGGGGCCGTTGTCCGGGCGCTGAACCGCTTTCACGCGGAGGACGAGTCCACATACCTGACGCTCATGAAAGCCACCATTGGAGAAGCCATCGGCATAAATGGCGGTTCGGAGGAAATCGACCTGCTCACGCGCCGCATCGATGCGCTGAACAAACGGATGCTGGAGCTGGTCAACGAAACCGTTGCGGCTGGAAAGGACGTGGAGAGCAGCGAGGAGGAATTCAAGGAAATCTCCAACCAGATCGAGCAGCTCACCCGCCGCATCGCCGCAATTCAGGAGAGTGCGCGCGGCGATGCCACGCGGCAGGCGCGGCTGGAGGAAATTCAAGATATCATTGCCAGGCGAACTACCAACGAAACGCAGTACGATGACAGCATCGTGCGGCAGATGATCGAGTGCATCAAGGTGCATGGCGACGGCCGCTTGACGATCATCTTCGGCGGCGGGTATGAAATTGAGGAAACATTATAAATACGAAAAAGCACTTCACATTGCGCTTGAAATGGCGCTGAAATGTGTAGAAAACTCTTCGGAGGTTGTCCCAGCATTTTAGGGACAACCTCCCCAATATGCAAAGTGGCCCTGTTGTAAGAGCTTTCTCTGGATGGAATCATAATTTGATACCATCCAGAAAAAACAGATAAATATTTTCTGCAGAGCGAGACTTTGCCGAATTCTCCTGTATAATAAGGAAAACTGACAAAGGAAATAGAGTTATGATTTATTACATTGCAGATATGCATTTTGGACATACGAATGTGCTCCGTTTTGATAATCGCCCATTTTCAGATACCGCGCAGATGGATGATACGCTGCTTCAAAATTGGAATGAGCGTGTAACGGCTGACGATACCGTCTATGTTTTGGGTGATGCGTTCTGGAAAAACGAAGAAAACAGCATTCGAATCATCCAGCAGCTCAACGGTCATAAGCACCTGATTCAAGGAAACCACGACCGCGTGAAAGGAAAGCTCCGCCCTTATTGGGAGAGCATCGAGCAGTACGCAGAGGTCAACGATGAGAATCGGCTGGTGATTCTGAGTCATTACCCGATTCTGTTTTATAAGAACCAGCATTATGGCGCGGTCATGCTATACGGTCATGTACATAATACACGCGAGTGGAAACTCGTTGAGAAGTGGAAGAACGAGCAGTGGGCGATGGGCATCCCCAGCAGATTGATCAATGTCGGCTGCATGATGGATTACATGAGATACACACCGCGCACACTGACGGAGCTGCTGGACGCCAACCCGATGCCGGAGATCGCCAGAGATCGCAAGGACGGAAGCGCAGTTGAAAGCGCGGAGCAGCAGAACAAGCGGGAAAGGACGTGGGATCTGAATGAAGGTTACACCGCTGAAAAAACAGAGTAAGAAAAACCAGCGCAAATTTCATGCAGCCAAGCGCGGTTCATGGAACGGCGTCTCCCCAATCACCCGTGTTGTGCAGAGCAAGCGGATTTATGACCGGAACCGCACAAAGCAGGAAAGCCGTCAAAGTGGAGATCGTTGACAGAATCGTGCAGACCGCACAAAATTCCATAAATCCCACAATATCTTTTTTGGTTGCACAGCAGCAACCAGCAGTATGAAGCAGCAAGCTCCAAAAACCTTGCCCCAAAAAGCTGAAACCATTGAAAACACTAGGAAAACCGCTGATATCTTAATTGGTGCAGCTTGCCAAATAGGAAGCATGTTTGGATACCAAAAACGTGTCCGAATATGCTTTTTGTGTTGTTTTATGACATATATTAGGATACCAAATCCGAAAAAAAGACTGCCTGTAAGGGCACATTCCCCTACAGACGGTCTTTTCATGTAAAAGGCCACCTCATCCACCGAAAACTTTCAAAAATTGCTGCAATGCTTTCAGCTTGTC
>JAEDIZ010000039.1 GCA_016296635.1 Oscillospiraceae bacterium | reverse complement strand
GAAAACACAGGGTTTTCATCATTTTTTGATTTTACTGTTTTACGACCATCCGGCAGATGAGGCAGTTTTTTATTTGAGTTTCCAAAGCTTGATGTCTTTTGCCATTTCATAAAGCTTTGCGTAGCTGTTATAGCGCGTCGGTTCAATTTCGCCGCGATCCAGCGCTGCACGAACGGCGCAGCCGGGTTCTTTGAGATGTGCACAGTCCAAAAACTGGCATTTTCCAATATGCGGGGCAAAATCCGGAAACACATCCGCAAGTTCTTCCTTGAGAACCAGATCCATGCGTTCGGTATCAAAGGAAGAAAAACCCGGAGTATCGGCAACATATGTATCGCTTCCGAGACTGTATAACTCAATATGGCGCGTCGTATGGCGGCCGCGTCCGAGCTTTTCGGATACCTCGCCGACGGGAAGCTGCAATTCAGGGCAGAGTCTGTTCAGAAGGCTGGATTTACCGACGCCGGAATTTCCGGTAAACGCGCACAGCTTACCAGAAATCATCTGCCGGAGCATATCAATGCCCTCTCCGGTTTCCGCACTGGTTGCCAGCACACGAAAACCGGCATGCTCATAGATTCGCGCAAGGGGTGCGGCAGAAGCAAGATCGTCCTTATTGATCACGATAATCGGCTCCACACCCTGCCGCAGGGTAATTGCAAGCACACGGTCGATCAGAAACGGCTCTGTCACGGGAATCGCACAGGACGCCAGAACAACGAGCATATCAATGTTTGCGACTGCCGGACGCAGGAAACTGTTTCTGCGCGGCAGAATATCCTCAACCATTCCCTTGCTTCCCTGCCTGGAAACGGTCACAAGATCGCCGACAAGAGGTGAAATGCCTTCTTTTCTAAAATGTCCTCTTGCCTTGCATTCCAAAACGCCATCGTCCGTCTGCACATAGTAAAATCCGGATAACGCTTTGATGATTCTGTTATTGTTCATACTCACTCTTCCGCATCAAAATCAACTGTTTTGGATTCCTGCAAAATACCGTTGACATAGATATCCACGTTCTGTGTGCCGGTACCCGTCAAAGATGCGCTGACAGTACGGGAATCACCTTCGCCCAGTTCGACCCGGAAAGGTGCAACCGCATCTGCATCATTGATCTTAACTGCGATCTCATAGGTGCCGTCCTGCTGTGGCAGTTCAATGCTGATTGTCTTGGTAGTTTCCTTTACCGGCTCTTCAATCACGACCTCAATCATCTGCGAATTGATTGAGGTTGTGCTGATACCCAAGGTGTTCACGATACGGCAGAAATAATAGAACGTTCCCGCCTTGCTTGTATCAACCTTACAGCTCTTTACTTTCTCAGAGCTGCGGGACACAAGTGTTGCATTATCGGTGCTTCCGTTCGTGGAAACGTACCACGCATAGGTCAGTATACCGTCATCCGTTGTCATCGCATCCGCGAACAGCTCAAGAGAATCGCCGACTTCAATCTTTGCGTCTGCAGACAAAGACTTGATAAACGGCTGCTCTGCTTCCTCGGGGCCGAGCGAGATCTGCAGATTGATGACAGTTCCCTCTTTTACCATCTCACCCGGATTGACAGACTGCCAGATGACTGTTTCCTTCGGTGCGTCGTCTGTTCTGGATGTCAGCGGCCCGCTTGAAAGCCCTGCATCCTGAATCTCCTTCAATGCCTGTTCCTGCATATGTCCGATCAACGTCGGAACCTCAACCAGCTTGATCTCCGGTCCGGAGCAGACAACCAGCGTGACTGTCTGTCCGTTTGAAAGCTTTTCATTGTGTTCCGGGACTGTTCGCATCACATAGCCGTCCGTATAGACGTCACTTGTTTCATACTCAACAGAAACATTGACCTGAATCGGCATGGTACTGAGGAAGGACTGCGCATTCGCCAAGGTAAAATTCACAAGATTCGGCATCACATTGGAGTCTGCACCCATGGATACGGTCAGCTCGACCGTTGAGCCGACCTTTACCGGCCGATCCGGTTCGGGATACTGATCAATGATGAAGCCGGAATCCATGGTCTCACTCGGTTTCCAGTCCTTAACATTGATCACAAAATTCGGATAGTCGGAATCTCTGATGTTCTCAATGTTCATGCCGATAAAATTCGGCACATTGTCTTCTTTGGTCTTTGCAAAAAGATCGGAAATAAAATAGGAATACAAAAACCATAGAATTCCGAATACCGCGAGAATAATGCAAACAGTACCGGCAATGATAGCAATGCGTCTTCCGTTGCGAGAATCCTCTGCAGCCGGTTTCTCCTGAGTCGGCTCTGCCGGCTTTTTTACAATCTTTTTCCGTACAACAGCGCTGCCACCATCCGAAGATAGTTCAGGCGACAGATAATTCGGGTCAGAAATCAGACGATCAACATCGATTTCGGCATTGTCCCCGGAAAAATCGAAGACAATATTCGGATTCTTTCGGAAATCCTCCAGATCTGCCAGCATCAGAGAAGCAGAGGAGTAGCGCTTTGACATCTCGGCTGTCATGGCATGCATGGTGATCTGTTCAAGGCCCTCCGGGATGGACGGATTGATTTCACGCGGCATGGTTGCTTTTGCATTGATATGCTGAATGGCAACAGATACCGGCGTATCGCCGTCAAAGGGTGGGCGCCCGGTCAGCATTTCATACATGACAACGCCGAGTGAATAAAGGTCGCTCCGGTAATCCGTGTGCGCGCCCTTGGCCTGCTCCGGAGAAATATAATGAACGGAGCCGAGAGCTTCTCTCGTCAGGGTATTCTGCGAGGAAGAAATACGGGCAATCCCGAAATCAGCAACCTTCACGCTGCCGTCCTTCAGAATCATAATATTGTGGGGCTTGATATCGCGATGGATGATGCCGCGCGAATGCGCATGCTCCAGCGCCTTGCAGATCTGCGTTGCAAAATGCAGCGCTTCGCGCCAGTTGAGCTGCCCCTTCTGCTCCATATATTGCTTCAGCGTGATGCCTTCAATGAGTTCCATCACGATATAATCGTGTTCCTCAGAATGCGATACATCATAAACATTGACGATATTCGGATGCGAAAGCATCGCAACAGCCTGCGATTCCGCATGGAACCGACGGCGGAATTCCGCATCCCTCGAAAGATCTTCTTTCAGGATCTTAATGGCAACGAGCCGGTTTAAGCGATTGCACCGCGCCTTATAGACGACAGCCATACCGCCGGACCCGATCATTTCCATGATCTCATATCTATCATCTAACAGCTTTCCTATGTATTGATCCATAGATAAGCTCCTTTCCGCGTTGTTTTGCCGAAAAGCGGCAAGTCAGATCACTGCCATGGCGACTGTGACATTATCCGGTGCGCCTCTGTTTTTTGCGATTGATAGCAGTCTGTCGCAGCAATCGCTCTTGCGCACACCGTGTGCCACCTCAAACAGGATCTCCTGATCGGCCATTTCATTGGAAAGGCCATCTGTACATAAAAGAAGGCAGTCGTCCTTCTTGATCGGGCAGGCGTACAGATCGCCTTCGACCGTTTCCTCCGTGCCGACTGCGCGGGTAATCACATTTTTCACCGGGTGATTCTTTGCCTGCTCGTAAGTCAGTTCACCGCGCTGCACCATATACTCCACGATGGAATGATCGCGCGTAACAAGACTGATCCCTTCCCCAATGGGCACATGATAGGCACGGCTGTCACCCACATTGATAATAACCGCAAGATCCTTCATAAGATAGGCCGCAACCAGCGTTGTTCCCATCCCATGAAATTCTTCAGAAAGTGCAGACTGCTCAAATACAGCCTTATTCGTCAGCGAAAGTGCATTCAGAAGCATGGTTTCAGCCTGCTCCTTTGACATGACTTTCTTCTGACTGCGGCGCACTTCTTCCGTGAAAACATCCACGGCAAGCGAACTGGCCACATTGCCGGATTTTGCGCCGCCCATGCCGTCACAGACGATCAAAAGCGCACGGTCGCGTCCAAAGGAAACGATCGCGTAGGCGTCCTGATTCTGTTGACGAATGTTGCCGGGATCCGTAAGTCCCCAGGTCTGCATGGTCATTCCCCTTCCTGTGTTTTCTGATACTTTCTGCGCAGCTGTCCGCAGGAGGCGTCAATATCGCTGCCGAGGGTTCTGCGTACAGTCGCGGTAATGCCGTTATCTTCCAAAATCTTTTGAAACTTGGCAATTGACTGCCGGGAACTGGTTTTCAATCCGGTCTCTTCTACGGTATTGAGCGGGATCATATTCACATGTGCACCCATACCGGAGAGTTTCTTTGCAAGCATTCTCGCCTGCTCCTCGCTGTCGCTGACGCCGTCAATCATTGTATATTCAAAGGATACCCTTCTGCCGGTGATTTCATAATAGTCCCGGCAGGCAGCCAGCAATTCATCCACCGGCCAACGCTTATTGACCGGCATAATTTTGCTTCTGGATTCATCATCCGGCGAGTGCAGCGACACGGAAAGCGTCAGCTGCAGCTTCTTCTCTGCCAGAATACGGATCTTATCTACAAGGCCGCAGGTAGACAGCGAAATATGACGCATCCCGATGTTGAGTCCGTCCGGGCTGTTGACAAGTTCAAGAAATCGCATTACATTCTCAAAATTGTCCAACGGCTCGCCGATGCCCATCAGAACGATGTTGGAAATCGGCATACCGGAATCGATCTGTGCAAACATCACCTGATCTAAAAGCTCTGACGGTTCCAGACGGCGAACGAGTCCGCCCAGCGTAGAAGCGCAGAACTTGCAGCCCATGGGGCAGCCGACCTCCGAGGAGATGCAGATTGTATTGCCGTGGTGATACTGCATGACTACGGATTCCACACAGTTTCCGTCATGAAGCTGCCAAAGATATTTGATCGTTCCGTCCAGCTTCGAAACCTGCTTGCGGACAATTTTCGGTGCCGTGATCGTATAAATGCTATCCAGTTTTTCACGAAGCGGCTTTGAAAGATTCGTCATCTCATCAAAGCTCGTTACGCCCTTATGGAGCCAGACGAAAACCTGCTTTGCCCGGAACTTGGGCTCACCCAATTCCGCAAACGCCTGCGTGATCTCGTACAGGGTCATGGATTTGATATCCTGCTTCATTTCATCTTCCTCAGTTTTGCAATAAAGAATCCGTCCGTGTTATGGATATGGGGATACAGCGTCAACATTCCATCATTTTTGAAGATGTCCTGCCCGGGCACTTCAAAGGCTTCTGCCGTAAAGTCCGGATGCGCTGCCAAAAACGCGCTGACAACAGCTTCATTTTCTCTGTGAAGAATTGTGCAGGTGCTATATAAAAGCACACCGCCGGGTTTTACATAAGATGAAACATTTTCCAGTATTGCCGTCTGCACAGTCGGAAGCTGTATAAGTCTTTCAAGACTCTTATACCGGATATCCGGTTTTTTCCGAATGACGCCGAGGCCGGAACACGGTACATCCGCAATCACGGCATCAAAACGCCCGACCCATTCAGGTTTCTGTACAGAGGCATCCGCCTGCATCGCCGATAAAATCGAGATACCAAGCCGCTGGACGCCTTCAGAAATCAGGCGAATCTTTCCCTCATGCAGATCGCAGGAAGTGATTCTGCCTTGGTTCTGCATGGCAATCGCGGCTGCAAAGCTCTTGCCGCCGGGCGCTGCACAGCAGTCCAGCACATCCATTCCCGGCTGCACATCTGCCGCACGTACAGAAAGCTGAGCAGCGGCATCCTGCACATAGACACAGCCGTCATGGAAAAGCTGCAGACTTTCCGGGTTTCCAATACTCTCCGCCAGCACGCAGTCTGAAAGCCACGGATGCATTTCTGCTTCGATGCCCGCATTGTGAAGCGCCTCCAAAACAGACTTTACATCCGTCCGAAGCGTATTGATCTGCAGACAAACGGGAACCGGAGCATTGTCGGCTTTCAAAAGTGCGGGAAGCGCCTGCTCTCCGACTTCTTCCCGGAGAAGTTCAACCAGCGCCTGCGGATGACTGAACCGAACAGAAAGGTCCTGCGGCAGCGCAAGAGACTCTTTTTCCCGGGAGAGCGCACGCAGCACACCGTTCACAAGGCCGGAAGCCTGCCGGTTCGCAGACTTTTTCGCCTGCTCCACCGCCTCATTGACAGCCGCCCGATCGGGGACTTTATCCAGCAGCAGAATCTGGCAGGCGCCGAGTCGCAGAATATCCAACACCACCGGCTGCAAAGCGGATAGTTTTCCATTCAGCTTCTGCGCAATGTACCAGTCCAAAAGTGCGCGGTTCTGCAGTACGGAATAAACAAGCCTTGTTGCAAAAGCCGCATCACGACTGTCCAGTTCCTGCCGCGTGATCTGATCTTTCAGCGCACCGTCAGCATAGGATTCATTTTTTCTGCAGGCGATCAATACATTAAGCGCCGCTTTTCTTGCGTCCATAGTTTCCTCTTAAATCGTAATGGGATGGCCTCTGAAGTAGTCAGCCGCGTTCATTCGCTTGCCGCCTTCCGCCTGCAGTTCTTTGATAATCAGTACATCTCCGTCTGCACAGGCGATCTCCAATCCCTTTTTATTCAGCTCCACCAACTGACCGGGAGCCTTCTCTGTTTTCTTTTCTGTTTTTTCTACGCGGAAGATTTTGAAATTCTTTCCGTCCAGCTCTGCCGTTGCAACCGGCCACGGAATGAGTCCTCGCACATGGTCAATGACATACTGCGCAGACTCTGTCCAGTCAATGGGAGACATGGATTTATCCAGCATCGGCGCATAGGTCGCCTTTGCCGGATCCTGCGACACTCTGTTTGCTGTACCGTTTTCAATGGCGCGGACGGTATCGCAGGCAAGCTCCCCGGCAATCACAGCAAGACGCGCCATCAGCTCGCTGGTGGTTTCCATCGGATCGATCGCCGTCTTTCGCATATCGATGATGTCACCCTCGTCCATGCCCTTGGAAAGATACATGGCGGTAACACCGGTTTCACCGCAATGGTTCAAAATCGACCATTGCACGGGGCCGGCACCCCGCAGCTCCGGAAGCAGGCTTGCGTGCATATTGATGCAGCCGTACTTCGGGATATCCAAAACTCTCTGCGGCAGAATCTTGCCGTAGGCAACGACCACAATCAGATCCGGCGCAAGCGCTTTCAGCTCTTCATAAACCGCATCATCCTTGAATGTTGCAGGCTGATAGACCGGCAAACCGACAGAAAGCGCATATTCCTTGACCTCGGACATCGCCATCTTCATGCCGCGGTTTTTGGGCGTATCGGGCTTGGTATATACTGCGGAAATCGGGAAGCCTTCTGTATACAGCTTTTCAAGGCATACGCGGGCAATGTCCGGCGTGCCCATGTAAACAATATTCATACTTCTTCCTCTTCTTCAATCTCGTCCTCCTCGTCCTGCTGGCTCATCAACTCGTCCAGCTCTTCCGGGGAGAGCATCTTTTCCGCAATCTCTGTATAGATATGTCCGTCCAGATGATCAATCTCGTGCAGGAATGCTCTTGCGACGATCTCTTCCCCGTCATATTCGTACCAGTCGCCGAATCTGTCCTGCGCACGAACCGTTGCGCACATGGGGCGGGTCACGATACCATACTTGCCGGGAACGCTCAGGCAGCCCTCCAGCCCCGTCTGCGTTTCGTCGCTGACGCAGACGATTTCCGGATTGACCAGCTCTACATCCTCTTCACCGGTATCCACAACCACAACACGGCGCAGAATGCCGACCTGCGGCCCTGCAAGACCGACGCCGTTTGCTTCGTGCATCGTTTCAAACATGTCATCGATCAGCGTAGCAAGCCGGTCATCAAATTTGGTTACGGGTCTGCAAACCTTATTCAAAATGGGATCACCCACGGTTACGATCTTTCGAATTGCCATTTCTTTTTCCTCTCAGTCAAATGAATTGATATCCGCAAACACATTCACGCCTTTGCTCTGCGGATCCTTGGAAAACGCACAGATCAGGAAGCTCAAAAGCTGCCGGATTGTACGGGAGTTTTTGCAGTTTACGGTCAGTCTGTACCGGTAACTGTAATTTACTTTTGTGACCGGTGCCGGCGCCGGACCGAGAATCATTGCCTTTTCAGCGCAATAGGGTTCCTTTTTCAGATTGAGCTGCAGCGCATCCCGGAATCGAGCCGCGCCTCTCATGACGGCGTCCTCAAACAGTCCCGAAAAGTTCAGCGTAAAAACATCCGCAAAAGGCGGCATATTGCGAAGCTGACGCAGACGGATCTCCATGTCAAAAAAGCTGTCATAATCCTGCTTTGCAGCCAGCTTTATGACCGGATGCTCCGGCGTCATGGTCTGAATCACGGCAGTACCGCTTACTTCGCCGCGGCCTGCTCTGCCGACAACCTGCGTCAAAAGCGAAAAAGTGGTTTCAGCCGCACGATAGTTATCCACATACAGACTCATATCGGCGTCCAAAACACCGACCAGCGTTACATCTTCAAAATCAAGCCCCTTTGCGACCATCTGTGTTCCGAGAAGAATCGGAATCTTCTCTTTCTGAAACCGGTCAAGGATCACCTCATGGCTGTTTGCTGCGGAAACGGTATCCGCATCCATGCGGATTACTTCCGTATCTGGGAAAAAATAATGCAGTTCCTCTTCAATTTTCTGCGTTCCGCTGCCGACCGGCTTCATGGCGCCGCCGCATTTCGGGCATCTGGTAACAACCGGCTCGGAATATCCGCAGTAATGACACATCAGCCGTCTGTTCGCAGAGTGATAGGTCAGATGTACGCTGCATCTTGGGCATTCCGGCGCCTCGCCGCATTCCACGCAGACAATGTAGCGGCTGTTGCCGCGTCGGTTGAGAAACAGAATGCTCTGTTTTCTTTCGAGAATTCTGTTTCTGATGGATTCTTCTAAAAACGAACTGACGGAGGTGGAATTCCCCTGCTGCAAATCCTTTTTCATATCCACGATCTGCGTATACGGAAGTCCGCGCCCGTTATATCGATTCTCCAGAGTCACAAGCGCATAGTCACCGACTTTTGCATGATACATGGATTCCACGGAAGGCGTAGCGGAGCCGAGCAGTACAAGCGCGTTTTCTTTCACTCCGCGCCAAAGCGCAATCTCACGCGCATGGTATCGAGGAGAGTTTTCGGATTTATAGGTATGCTCCTGCTCCTCATCAACAATCAGAAGACCGAGTTTCTCTGCGGGCGCAAAAACTGCAGAGCGCGTTCCAACCACGACCGTTGCTTCGCCTCTTCTGATCCTGCGCCACTCGTCAAACCGTTCGCCGACTCGCAGGCTGGAATGAAGAACTGCAACCTTTTTGCCAAAATGCGCAGTCAGTTTTCCCAAAAGCTGCGGCGTCAGCGCGATTTCCGGAACCAGCAGCATGGCGGACCTGCCTGCATCCAGCACTTCTCGGATCAGACGAATATAAACCGCAGTCTTTCCGCTGCCGGTCACGCCATAAAGAAGCGCTGCACCGGGCTTTTCCCGCTGCATTTTGGAAGATAAGCTGTCAAACGCAATCTGTTGCTCTTCATTCAGTATGATCGGCTCAGCCGGCTGCAATTGCGGTCTAGATGCAAGACGAAGCACCTCACGCTCGGATAATTCAATCAGGCCGAGTTTTGCAAGACGGTTCACCGTTGCCATGGAGGCCCCGGTCAGATACAGAATCTCATGGCAGCTGCCGCTGCCGATGGAAAGAAGCAGCTGCAGAACAGCCGCCTGCAAAGGTGCCGTTTTCTGCTTTTTCCCTGCATATTCTGCTGCATCTTCCGCCGGAACACATAGCGTGGCGATTTTTTCCGTCTTTCCGCCGGGTTTTTGTGACAGTTCTTCGCTGCTGGTAATCACTTTTCTGCTTTGCAAAAGACGCAGCGCTTCAGAGAAGCTTTGTTCCTCTTCAAACTGCGAACGTAGAACATAGACCGGTGCGCTGCCGCCGAATTCCTCCAGCGCCTTCAAAATCCGCACATGCAATTCTGATTGAAAACTCAGTGCATGCCAGTCTCCGGCGGAAGGATTCAGTGCAATGACCTGCGTTGTTTTGAACCAAAGCCCGGCAGGCAGGATTGCTTTCACCGCATCATAATAGGTGCAAAAATACCGGTCATGCATAAAAGCTGCCAGCTGAAGCTGCAAAACCGATAGAACCGGTTCTTCATCTAAAACCTGCTCCACGCTTTTCAGCTTTTCCTCCGGGCCTTCTTCGATGCCGAGAACAATGGCCTCCGTGCGTCTGTTTCCCCTTCCGAAGGGAACGCACACGCGCATCCCCGGCTGCAGCTGCATGGATGCCGGAATTCGATAGGAATACGGCTTATCAATGGCATAAATGCAGCAGGAAACTGCAAGTTTTGCGATCATCCCGTATCCCCCTTCAAAATGCTTGAAGGCGTAGGCCGATTGACCTGCGCCTTTCTCTCTTTATTTCGAATACTTTTCTTTGAGTGAAGCAGTCAGATCGCCGTTCGCAACCTCGTTGATTGCAATGGTAACGGGCTTGTCCGTAAGCGCTTCATGAGTCATTTCCGACTCGATGGAAATCTGTCTTGCACGATGTGCAACCACATTAACTAAAAGATACCGACTGTTCACATTCTTCAAAAGATCACTCATTGCGGGATAAAGCATTCATTTTCCTCCTTGATCAAATGGATACGCTCCATTGTTTTACATTTTTCTGCCTGCATAACAGACATCAGTTCTTCCGCGGCCTTGTCCAGCCCATCATTGACGATCAGATAATCGTAATGCTCTGCTTGGGAATACTCCCATTTTGCGCGTTCCAACCGCTGCTCCATCAGCTCTTTTGAAACATCACCGCGGCCTTCCAGTCGTTTTTTCAGAACCGTAAAAGACGGTGCCAGAATAAATACAAGAACCGCATCCGGGATACGCTTTTTGATTTTCAGCGCACCGACAACCTCAACATCCATCACAACATCAACGCCGTTTTGTGTTGCTTCAAGGATTGGCTTGATGGGGGTTCCGTAGTAGTTGCCGACATACTCTGCATATTCCAGCAGAGCATCGTCACGGATCAGATCTTCAAACTGCTCACGAGAAACAAAATAATAACTTTTGCCGTCTATCTCGCCGGGACGCATCGGACGCGAAGTTGCCGAAACAGAATACTGAACATTCCCGCGCAATTCCATGACCCGGTTCAAAAGTGTGTTTTTTCCGACGCCGGACGGCCCGGATACAACAATCAATTTCCCTTTCATTCGTCTTCTCCCTCATGCTCCGGCACATTTTTTCCTTCGATTCTGGCACTGATGGTCTCGGGTGGAATGGAGGAAAGGATCACATGATCGGTGTCCATGATCAGAACGGATTTTGTTTTCCGGCCGAAGGATGCATCGATCAGCATGCTGCGTTCTTTTGCCTCCTGAATCACACGCTTGACGGGCGCGGAATCAGGACTGATAACCGCAAGGATTCTGGCCGATGAAACCACATTGCCAAAGCCGATATTTACCAGTTTCATGCAAAGACCTCACTCGATATTCTGCGTCTGCTCGCGGATCTTTTCAAGCTCTGCCTTGATCTCAACAACCGTTCTCGCCTGTTCAAGATCGTTGCCCTTGGAACCGATGGTATTAGCTTCCCGGTTCAGCTCCTGCAGCAGGAAATCAAGCTTTCTGCCGATGGCGCCGCCGTTTGTCAGCATGGTCTCCAGCTGGGAAAGATGGCTTCTGAGACGGACGGTTTCTTCATCAACGGCGATCTTGTCACAATAGATCGCAGCCTCCTGCAGAATGCGGCTTTCGTCGATATTGGTCGACTGCAGCACCTCCTGCATCTTCTCGGTGAGTCTTGTGCGGTACTCGGCCAGCGTGATCGGGCTTCGCTGCTCGACTTTCTCAACCAATCCAAGAATGGTCTTACTTCTGCTGCGAAGATCCGCTTCCAAAGCTGCGCCTTCCACGGTTCGCATGGCGTCGTATTTCTCCAACGCCTGAGCAACAACGGAAAGAATATCCTCCGTCACCTGTTTCTCGTCATCCTCCTGCTTTTCCACAACAAATATATCGGAAAAACGAGTCAGCGAAGAAACAGAAATATCATTGCGGACGCCGTAATCAGCTGCAATCGTCTGCATGACATCGAGATAGCCTTCTAAAACCGGACGGTTCAGAGAGATCTTTGTATCCGTTCCGGCAGTCACATTGACGGAAATATAGACATCAACCTTGCCGCGGGAAATAGACTGCTTCACCGCATTTTTTATGCCGTCTTCTGCAAAACCGAAAATACGGGGCAGCTTGACTGTGCAGTCAAGATATCGGTTATTTACAGAACGGATTTCCACCGTGATCTCGCGATTGTTGATTGTTTCCACAGCCCGGCCATAACCGGTCATACTCTTAATCAATTTCTCTTCCTCCGAATCATTCCGGCGGCATTTAGCCGCCGGATTCGTCTATTCTGCTTCTGTCGCTTTCAAATTCACGACAATGGTGTATTCACCGATCACACCGGCATCCGGGAACCCGTCAATATAGACTTCAACAGGAATCTGATAGGTACCCGGCTGTACGAAGCCGGACAGATCGGCAACGGCACGCATATTATTGGCGGATATCTTATTGATATCAGCAATTGAAGCACGAACTGTTGTCTGAATCTGCTGTGCCATAGATTCCGCTTCGAGACCTTCTGCCATCCCTTCAACAGAAATGTTGGTGAGCTTTACGGTTTTCGTTTGCTTTCCGAGAATCTTCAGCGTAACAGTTGCATCCTGCTGACCGGACACATTCTCCGCGTTATTCGGAATCGGAATCGGCAGTTCAAGCACCTTGCTGTTAGCGGTCTGTGAAAGATCGATGGTGTCCAAAACAATGGAAGTTACGCCGTCCAGCACGGTGGAATCACCGGAAATTGTAATGGAATCGGGATCGATTTTGATATCGCAGTCACGCTCCGACGCGCCGCCGCCGTCAATAATCTTAACCGAAAGCGGCACGACCTTATACTTGATGATATTCATGCTGACTTCGATCTCGTCGACATCCGTCGTCAGCCTATCCGTGCTGACTTCATTTCCGTCCGCATCCACAAGCGTATAGGAAAGAATTTCTGTAAAGGATTTGTCAACATCCTTCTTTGCCAATGAAATCCGGGCGGCCTTTATCGTACTGACAACAGACTCCGGGCCCTCGACCGTCACTGACTCAAAATCAAATCCGACCGAATCCAGCATAAAGCCATCCTGGATTTCGACCTTTGAAAAGTCGGAATCAATGGGAATGACCGCCTTCATCTGACGCTCAAAGGTCACATTGACTGTGGTGGGTTTCAGATCGGATACCGTGAATGCAGATTCCTGCACCGCGTTCGGAAGATGCAGATCATAGGTCAGCGAATAGTCCTTCGCGCTGCGGACGCGGGAGACATCCACCACTGCCTGCAATTCATCCCGGTTCTGCTCCAGCTTTTTCAGATCAGCATTTTTTCCGAAAAAATGTGCCGAAACCGTCAGATCATAATCATGGGACAGAATCAGGCTCTGATCTTCTTGTAAAACCTCAACACCGGTAAATGTGACTGGAATATTGGAGATCACAGTATCACCGTCAGGATTGACAACCGTCACAACATATATCCAAAGGCAGATCGCTGCAAGCAGCGAAACCAACATGGTAATTGTTTTATTTCTCTTCATGTTTGCCTGCCCTCTTCATGATGACGCCTTTGACCTTGTCGGTCAAAGTATGTCTTGTGTTTTCATCGGACTTGAGAAGCTCGTTGGAAAGCAGTTTCTCCAGCGTCTGCGGCGCGAGATGGCGCTTCAGCATACCGTTAATCGCAACAGAGATCGTACCGGTTTCCTCCGAAACAACAACTACAACCGCGTCCGATGCTTCGCTCGTACCGACAGCTGCATGGTGGCGTGTGCCCAGATCCTTTGAAAGGTTCGAATTTCCCGTCAGCGGCATAACGCAGCCAGCCGCTGCAACACGGCCGTTGCGAATGATGACCGCACCGTCATGCAAAGATGCCTTCGGAAAAAACAGATTTCGAAGAAGCTGAACGGTAACCTTCGCATCAATCGGCGTTGCCTTCCGAACATATTCTTCCAAAGAAGTATCCCGTTCAAAGGCAATCAACGCACCGACATGCTCCTTTGACATGATCTCGCAGGCAGCGACTGTTGCTTCAATTGCACTTTCCTCCACGCTGCGGTTTGCTAAAACGGAATCGGAAAAACTCAGCTTAAACTTTCCGCCTACCCGTTCCAGACCGCGGCGAAGCTCCGGTTGGAACATGATGACCAGCGCAATTACACCCAATTCAAGGATCTTGTTCAGAATCCAGTTCAAGGTGTACATATGCACGATACCGGTCAGCCATGTGACTGCCAGCACCAACAGAATACCGCGGGCAACACGCGAGGCGCTTGTGGATTGGATCAGACGAAGAACGGTATAAAACAGAAACGCGACGACAAGGATGTCTACAACATCCATGATCCCGATGGACGGGATTGCGTACAGCAGATTCTGGAATAATTCTCGAATCGCAGACATGGCACTTCTCCTGCTTCTACTTAATCGTGAAAATTATACTCCAAAACAGGAAAATGTGCAAGCCTCACAACCGCGAAAAAAGAAGGCAATTAACAATTTTTCAAACTGTTCACAAATTCCTCCGCTTCTCGCAAAGTATTATACCAACAGAAGCTGACCCGAACCGTTCCGGTATCGATCGTCCCCGCGCTTTCGTGCGCAATCGGCGCGCAATGAAGACCGGCACGCACGCAGATTCCCTGTTCGGACAACCTTTGTGCAAGAGTTTCACAGTCGGCATTTTCACTCCAAAACGACAGCACGCCCGTCTGGTGTTTATCATTTTCATACACGCGAAAACCGGGCAGCTTCGCAATTTCACATGCAAGATAACGCTTCAAAAGATCCTCCTTTGCACGGATCGTATGCACACCGTGGGAAAGGACGAATCGGAGTCCCTCGGATAATCCGTGGATTCCCGTCACATTATGCGTGCCGGCTTCGGCGGCATCCGGCAGAAAATCCGGCATATCGATATCTTTTGATAAACTCCCGGTTCCTCCGGCGATCAATGGCTTCGGAACCCCGGAACAAAGAAGGATTCCGGTTCCCTGCGGGCCGTACAGACTTTTGTGCCCCGGCATGGCAATAAAGGCTGCGCCGGTCTTTTTCAGGCTGACCGGAAGAATACCGGCAGACTGCGATGCATCGATCACAAGCGGCACATGCTTCCGCCTGCAAAGATCTGCAATTTCCTCAATTGGAAGTATATATCCGAACACATTCGAAACATGGGTACAGATAACTGCTTTCGTTCGCGGAGAAATCTGTTTTTCAAAGCTGCGAAGCGTATCCTCCGGATCAAACAGATGTCTGCCTGCTACAACAGTTTTCGCACCGATCAGGTGCAAAGGACGGCGGACTGCATTATGCTCAAAGCCCGAAATCACGACCTCGTCACCCTTTCCCGCAACAGAAGCAATCGCGATATTGAGAGCATGTGTTGCATTCATTGTAAATACAACCTGATTGAGATCGGCGTCAAACAGTTTGCCTGCAAGCGTTCTGCAGGCAAAAACTGACTCCGCAGCGAAAACTGCCGGTTCATGGCCGCCTCTGCCCGGACTTGAAAAATGCTTCATTGCATAATCAGCTGCCGCATATACCTGCGGTGGTTTCAGTAAAGTTGTCGCAGCGCTGTCGAAATAAATCATAGGAAAACCTCCTCCGGTATTCCGCCCGGAAAGATACGATAGCTGTGCGAATAAAAGATTCCGGAGGAATGAAGCACGGTTGCCGCACGAACTCCGTATGCACCGGATACGCGAAGCACATATGCACATCCCCGTCCGGAAGTAGATGCCGACGCACGAAGCAACTCTGCGTCAATACCGGCAGAAAGCAAAACATTCCGCCCCAGCTGTGATGTAGTCAGCGAACGGAATGTAAATTCATAATATAGCATTCTCTTCCCCCCTGCCATATACGCACCGGAAGACAGCCGGTGCCTAAACCAGTATATGCAGGGTATATTTTTCCCGTAACTTCGATTCTTTTCGTAAAAATATTAAAAAATGAAAATAATTAGAAAAAGAGCTTGACAAGAACAGAAAGGTGTGTATAATGAGGACAAAGTTATGATAGAGGTTGCGGTTGACAAGAGTACGGTACTTTTCAGACAGGTGTCGGTATCGGAAAGGGGAAATCGCCGAAGGGGCTGTGTCGTGCCTGCGTGCAGTTACCTGGGACGAAGGAGAATATCTTTCGGACTGTCACGAAAGTGGAGAGCTGTCATGTACATAACATAAGTCTTTATGTTGCGTCATGATAACTATCATGACGCAATTTTTTATTGAAGGAGAAATTCAAATGAACAGCAACCGTACAAAGAAGCTCCTGACTGCACTTGTCATCTTGGCAATTCTTGCAGTCATCGTTGCAGCAGCGGTCATCAGCACTTCCGGCGGAGACCTCACCTGCTCCATCTGGGCTCTTCTGCCCCCCATTATTGCAATCGTCCTTGCTCTGATTACCAAAGAAGCTTATAGTTCTCTGTTTATCGGCATTCTGGTTGGTGCTCTGTTCTCGACAGGTTTTGCTCCCGTTGCAACGCTTGACACTATCGTCAATGATGGCCTGATTGCAGCCATTGAAGGCAACGCCGGTATCTTCCTGTTCCTCGTTCAGTTGGGTATCATTGTCGCACTCGTCAATGCAGCCGGCGGTTCTGCAGCCTTCGGTCGTTGGGCAGAAACACACATCAAGACACGCATCGGCGCTCAGCTTGCAACCTTTGTTCTTGGCATTCTGATCTTCATCGATGACTATTTCAACTGCCTGACGGTTGGCTCTGTTATGCGCCCTGTCACTGATAACCACAAGATCTCCCGTCCGAAGCTCGCTTACATCATTGATGCAACCGCTGCTCCTGTCTGCATGATTGCTCCGATCTCCTCCTGGGCAGCTGCGGTTTCCTCTACTGCTGAAGGCCTGAATACCGGCATGAGCGGCATTCAGCTTTTCATCCGTGCTATTCCTTACAATCTCTACTCCATTCTGACTTTTGTCTTTATCATCTGCCTTGTCAGCATGAAGTTTGACTACGGCCCCATGAAGCAGTTCGAAGCAAAGGCTGCTGCCGGTGATCTGTCCGGTATTGCCTCCGGTGAAGATGCAATGGTCAATCAGCACGGCCGTGTCATCGACCTCATTCTCCCCGTTGTGATTCTGATTGTCACCTGCACCATCGGCATGATCTATGTTGGCGGCTTCTTCGGTGTCGATGCCTGGGGCGAAACCGGCTTCGCCGGCGACTTCATCGGCGCATTCGGCAATACCGACGCTTTTATCGGCCTTCCCTGGGGCGGTTTGATCGCGCTCGTTCTTGCAATTGCTTATCTCGTAATCCGTAAGGTCATTACCTTTAAGGAAGCTATGGAATGCGTTCCCAAGGGCTTCATTGCAATGGTTCCTCCCATCCTGATCCTGACGCTTGCCGTCAGCCTGAAGTCCACCATTACCGCTCTCGGCGCTGCAGAATACGTTCACGATATGATGCTTACTGCATCCAACAGTCTCTACAGTATGCTGCCTGCAGTAATTTTCGTCGTGGCCTGTGTCCTTGCATTCGCTTCCGGCACTTCCTGGGGCACCTTCGGTATCCTGATCCCCATCGTTACTGCTGTATTCCCCGCTGAAAGCCCCCTGCTCATCATCGGCATCTCTGCCTGCTGCGCTGGCGCTGTCTGCGGTGACCACTGCTCCCCCATTTCCGATACCACCATCATGGCTTCTGCCGGTGCACAGTGTGATCACCTGAATCACGTTTCGACCCAGCTGCCCTACGCAATTACTGTTGCAGCAGTCAGCTTTGTCGGATTCATCGTTGCAGGCTTCAGCCAGAACATTTGGATTACCTGGGCAGTTTCTATTGTCCTGATGATCGCCGCTCTCTTTGTCATTAAGAGAATGAGTGCTGAAAAGAATTGATGCTTTTATAAATAATGAAACGGTGCTGTCAGGAAAGACAGCACCGTTTGTTTCACGATCACATATTTTACGCCGACAGGATCCCTGTC
>JAEDIZ010000038.1 GCA_016296635.1 Oscillospiraceae bacterium | reverse complement strand
TTTCAGCAGCGGAAGGATTTCAGACAGCGTATCATCTGGGCAGCCCGCCATCACGGTCAGTGCACCAGCCTTCGCTCCGGCCGTTCCGCCGCTGACCGGGCAGTCCACTACGCGGCAGTTTTTCGCTGCAGCCCGTTTCTCGAGTGCCTTCACATCGTCTGCCGAAATCGTGCTGAGCAGGATGATTGTGCCGTTCTCAAAGGTTTTCAGCAAGTGTTCCACGACGTTCTGGCAGTGGGCATACGTGTTCACCATCACCAGAACAGTATCCGTCTGCTGCCCGAGCTGCTCAGGGCTTTCTGCCCCTTCAGCACCCCGATCCAGCAAATCGCGGTAGGCTTCTGGCCGGATATCATACAAAACCATGTTCCATCCCTGAAGCAGAATGTTCTCCGCGACGCTGTGCCCCATCGCTCCGATGCCGATCATACCGATTTTTTTCATGTTTTTCCCGCTTTCACCTTGCTTATTTCGCTCTACGTCTTCTCCTGAAAGAACATCAGCATAGGAAAAAAGACGTGCTCTCACTTTTGCTTACTTGTTTGTTGCCTTGCAGAATCGCATCAGCATTGCTGCAGCTTCGGCTCTTGTGGCACTGTTATGCGGATTCAGCATTCCATTGAATCCATTCAGAATCCCAGTGGAAACTGCCCATTCCATTGCCTCTATTGCATAATCCGAAATGCTCGTTTGGTCTGCAAATGCTTCCAGATTTCTGCTGTTCCTGACTTCGGCACCGGCATAGCGGTACAGCATCGCAGCAAGCTGTTCGCGGGTAATGAAGCCCTCCGGGTCAGAGCCATCGGAGATTCCCTGTTCCACCGCCCATTTCATGCTCATTTCGTACCATACAGTGCCGCCCCCTGTCTCAACGCCGTCCAAACGGGCAAGTATCGTCATCAACATGGCTCTGGTGAGGTTATCATTGGGGCTGAACTTTGCTTCGCCTGTTCCTTTTATCATTCCGCGCTCTGCTACAAAAGTGACTGCTTCATAGTACCATGCTCTCTCCGAAACGTCGGTAAAGAGAACCTTTTCTGCCGGTATTGGAGCGTCCGCAGGTATGGTCGCTGCGATTTCCGTTTTGCCGCATACATTGCATACACCGTTCACAAAATGGTGTTGTTCCAATTCAACGTGTGTCGGATTGTTCAGGCAAATCCGTTTATGGCTGATCCTGTTGAAATCGACCCATTCGCCGTAGGAATGCTCCGCCTTGCTGCCATACGGCTGATGGCAGAATTCGCAGACAGGCAATTCATCGCAGGTCGCCGTTCCACCGGAATGGTTTCCGTCTGCACAATCCAACAGATGCGCATACAGTGCTTCCGCCGCAGTCAGAACGCTGTAATTTGTTACATTCTGCTGTGCTTCCGGCGTCAAAGCATCATAAGCGGCGCGTGCGGTCTGGATCGCTGTATTGCTGTCCAGGCTGATTGTTCCAATCGCTTCAATTTTCTGGATAACCTCGTCCACCGGATCCGGCAGATACTGTGTTAGCAACAGGTTATCGATGCCCATGGTGTGCAAATCCGTTGTAACATAATACTGGAAGCGGAAGGAAGAGGGTTTGGAAGTATCGAGGAACGGCTTCTTTAAAACAAGCGTCCATTCCTCCGGTTCCGGCGTGCCCTTTTCCCAGGTCTTTGCATAAATGCCACCATTCACGCGGATGATTTTAATCGTGTACCACTGGTTCAGCGTGTATACAACGTCAGTGCTGAAAGCCGCCGGATCGTTAACCGTGACATCGCCGTCCCGATACTGGAAGCGCATACCCTCAGACGTCAGGTGTATAAAGGCGGTCACATCGGAATTCTGGAATAGAGTAATATAGAGGAACTGTTTTGACGCCGTAGGCGTTGCGCCTGCGCCGGATTGGGTGAACATATAATCAAACTGAACAGTGTAATCACCCGTGATCTCTTCGTCCACCATGACCCAGTCGCTCTTCTTCTCACCGGACTGGAGTTCCAGATACTTGTTCTCACCCTCGGCACGGATGTTCATTCCCGCATTTCCGGTATCTATATCGGACTGCGCTGTTGTTGTGTAATAGCCATTCTCCCGTGTCTTGATGGCATCGTAGAACGTATTATTGCCGGCGGTAAAGCCGCTGAAGTCATCCGAGAAAATGATGTGCTGAATTCCTTCCTGCGTCAGCTCTGCTGAAAGTGGCAGCACCGTCAGCTTACAGGTCGCCACTGTCTGGCCGGCGGTAACCGTAATATCCGTCTCACCGGCGGAAAGGAACGTGACAAGCCCCTCCTGACTGACGGTTGCTACGGTCGGATTCGAAGAGTTCCAAACATAGGGAACATCATGGCTGACCCTAACGCTCATTTGGACAGGAGCATCACCAACCTGGGCGATCCGACTCTCTTCCAGATCAACACGGATCTTCTTTGTCACTTCCGCTCTGCGGACAATCGCATTTTGAACCGAAATATGGATATTTGCGTCTGCTTGCGAGTTCTCAGCAGGGTTCAAAAGCATCCATGCTTCCGGTTCTGCCTCACTGCTCAGCCAGAGTTTCCCGTAGGCAGTCTTACCAATGACGGCAATTTTTGCCGTGTAGCTTTCCCCCGCCGTCAGTGCAGAAGAACCTGTATCCGAAAAACCAGTCCCATCCAGCGTAATGATGCCGGCCCGGTTTGTAACCGTAATCAGATTCTCCGAAGACGGAACAAATTCCATTTGCAAGCAATAGCTTTCCTCCGGTTCAGCAGCACTGAGATTGGTCACATCGGTATAGGTTTGTGATACAGTATCTCCCAGGTCATTGTTCAGCTCAGAGGGATAATAGGCAGGATCGTTCGCATCAATTCTTGTTGCAAGAATTGCGCGATACGCTGCGTCATAGTATACAGTCAGAATATCTCCATTCGAAAGTAATGCCGCAGAAGGGTCACCCATATCATGTACGGCCATGGTAACATCCGTGCGATAGATGCAATTCGCTGCTGTTTCTGACCAATCCGCATCCACATAGAACATCTGTCCGTAGACCGGCCGGGGAGAGATCGGCTGGCACCACGTTGCAAAAACGCGGTTGCTGTCGATTTGCACGAAACCCGGCTGGTGGATGAGACCGTCAACGTTGCCGATTTCCGTCCACGTTTTGCCGCGATCCTCAGACTCCAGCACGGCGCCGGACTCACGGACCATCGCATATACCGTATCGCCTCCATTGGGGGCAATGAACGCCATCTCGTTCATGACCTTCGATTCATCGGAGGATGTATTGGGAACTTCGTATGCTTCGATCAGATCCCACTTTTCAGCCGTTCTGTTCCACTGCATATAAAGCGCCCGAACAGGAGAATAAACCGGGACCAGAATCCTTCCGTCTGCAAAGCAGGTGATGGTGCCGCGCTTAATGCAGTTTCCACCGGATTCGGTCTGTAGTTTCTGAGGGACGGACCAGGTCTCGCCGCCGTCAGCACTCTGCATCATGTAGGAGGCCGTTCGGCAGGTCTTATCACCCATGAAGTAGCAGACCCAGAAAGTTGCCAGCAAAACATTTTCCTGCGTTCCGTCACCGTTCAGATCCGTATGAACCACGGCAAGGTTGGGGTCGCGGGGATCTGCCAGAACAACATAGTTGGCAGTGGGTGTGCTGTTCAGCAGTGCATAGCGCTGGGAATAGTCGGAAGAAACCCCGTCGGGTGCCAGGCCCCACTGCTCCATTTTGTCCTCATCCACCAACGTCTGTGCCTCGCTCCAGGTGGTACCATTGTCGCTGCTGGTGAAAATGACCAGCCGTCCACCGCCTTCAGAGGCAAATTTGGCGTCATTGGTCTTTGTAGGCGAATGCCACACGTTCTGGTAGGCCATCACCACGCTCTTCCCAGAGGGCAGTGTAACGGTGTCCGGGAAGTGCAGCAACTGCGGTGCTTCCACCTGTGCGACGGTCTGCGCAATCTGGGACTTTGTCATCGGCTCTGTGGCAAGCTTCTGCAGCCCATTCTCCGATGCCGCCTCAGTAAGCGCCGTAGTGACTGCAGTACGAAGGATCGCCAGATTGGCGTCGTTATTGGCATAGGCCGTATCTCTCTGGTCGACGTTTGTCACCTTGCTCTCATCGTCATTCAAGATGGCATCCAATCCGGCAGCTGTCAGAGAAGACAGCTCCGCATCCGGGAACAGATACTTCAGCCATGTCATAGCTGCTGTCAGGCGGCCTCTTCTTGTACTCAGATGGAAACCGTCCCGGTACATTCCGTCTCCCAGTGCAGATTCACTGGCATAGCGGATCGCCGCACCCGTGGGAATCACGCCGTCAAAGGCATCGTTCCCGGTGATATACTCGTTCATGCAGTCAATCATCGCATTGTACTGCGCCGCCCGGGAACCTCCATAGTTCTCGTTCAATCTGGAATCGCCTTCCTGATACGTCCAGACCATGTTCCAATAGAGCTTGGTATCCGGGGAAGTATTTGCATGGATATAGTCCGTGAGATAGTCCAGGTCACTGTTATAGGTACCGGCAAAGCCTGCCTGCAGGGAGTTCTGCTGTAGAACCACAACATCCCAATCCCGATCGGACAGTGCAGAAGACATGGATGCTGAGCCCTGATAGGTCAGCTCACCTGCGCCGTTCGTGCGCCAGTAGGCGTATGCCGCGCTGTCATTGGCCGCATTGTCCGCGTGCATTCTCAGCGTGCAGCTATCCACATGCAGATAACCGATTTCCGTGTTCTTTCCACACGCTTCTGCCAAATCTGCGAGATAATACATGGAATCTCTGCTGAAGGAGTTGCCAATCGAAAGCACTCGAAGCGGGACGACATAGTCGCCCACCGTTACAGTACAACTGGTTTTCAGATAGCTCAGTGTGCCATCCATGTGTTTTGCCTGCGCTGTAACAGTTGCCGCGCCCTTTGCATGGAAGGTCAATGTGCCGTCCTCAGAAACAGTAACCACACTGTCATCCGAGGTAGTCCAGACGCACTCCGGAGAAACGTAGTCGGGAGTCATAATAAGGCTGATTTTCCGGGTTGTTCCGATTTCACTCTCATCAACAGTGACTGCATCCAGTGCCATATCGACCTTGCCGAAAAAGCGCAGCTCATCCATGCGGATCGTACGAACATTATTTGTTCCGGTGGGAACCGCACTGCCGTTGGTCAACAGCATTCTGAAATCCTTCTTTGCCGCAATGGCTTCAACAGTCAGAGCATCAGAGGCAAGGCTTGCCGTTCCAGCTTCGCCCATCTCCGGTTCCTCCGTGCCCTTCGGCCAGACCTTCAGCGTTGCAAGGCCTTCTGAAATGCGCATCTCCACGGTATACCAGGTGTTGGACTCCATCAACAGATTTCCACCCTGCGCATTCTTCACGTACGCATGGACATTTGTCCCGGATGTATTATCCGTAATCCGAACACCGTTGTGAACCAGATACATCAGAATAGTCTTATTATTGGGAAAAGCGTAGCCCTCCAGCATATTGAAGGCAACATGCTGCGGACAGGTCGAATCCTCGTCCAATACATGGTAATAATCAAACCGGGCCGTATAGCCGCCGGTGATATCCAGATTCGCAACCATTCTTGCTCCCGTTGTACCGTGGGAGGACAAAGATAAATACTGGTTTCCGCTTTCCTCGACAATATCGTAGGAAGCATAGTTTTCAGAGCCGGCTGTTCCATGGTAAGAAGCTATATAATCATAATGATCTGTGTCGGCATTCCAGAAAGTATCCGTCCCAACTGAATATATCTCAAAATCCTCATAGAAGAAATTGTAGTTGCTTCCGTCATCGCAGATTGCCTTGCAGGAAGCTGAAATCTCCGTTTCCGAACCGTCATGATTCAGAACGGTGGCCGTGATGTTTACGGCGCCCACTTTATGGAAGACCACAGCTCCGTTTTCCACAGCAGCAATGCTATCGTTGGAAGAAACCCACTTCAGCTCAGGAGCAGGGGACTGGGTCGACTGGGTGGAGAAGCACAGCTTTTGCGGCACCTCCAATGCATCCACACCCACAACAAGGTCCTCCAAGGCAAGGGTAATTTCCTTCGTGAGAGAAAGATTATCCATGCGGATCGTGCGAACATCATTTGTTCCGGTGGGAACTGCACTGCCGTTGGTCAACAGCATTCTGAAATCTTTCTTTGCCGCAATGGCTTCAGCAGTCAGAGCAGCAGAGGCAAGGCTTACCGTTCCAGCTTCGCCCATCTCCGGTTCCTCCGTGCCCTTCGGCCAGACCTTCAGCGTTGCAAGGCCTTCTGAAATGCGCATCTCCACGGTATACCAGGTGTTGGACTCCATCAACAGATTTCCACCCTGCGCATTCTTCACGTACGCATGGACATTTGTCCCGGATGTATTATCCGTAATCCGAACACCGTTGTGAACCAGATACATCAGAATAGTCTTATTATTGGGAAAAGCGTAGCCCTCCAGCATATTGAAGGCAACATGCTGCGGACAGGTCGAATCCTCGTCCAATACATGGTAATAATCAAACCGGGCCGTATAGCCGCCGGTGATATCCAGATTCGCAACCATTCTTGCTCCCGTTGTACCGTGGGAGGACAAAGATAAATACTGGTTTCCGCTTTCCTCGACAATATCGTAGGAAGCATAGTTTTCAGAGCCGGCTGTTCCATGGTAAGAAGCATTATACGCATAATGATCTGTGTCGGCATTCCAGAAAGCATCTGTCCCGGCAGTGTAGTTTTCATAATCATCAGAGAAGAATTCCCATTTTGGTACTGTAGCCGCAGGCTGCTGCTCCTCCAACGCAGAGCAAGGAAGCATGGAACCAAAAAGTGACAATACCAATGCGCCAGAAATGAGTCGGGTTAGGATTCGTTTTTTCACGGTATCGCTCCTTTCTACGGACCGGTGGTAAATAGACTTTTGAGAAATTTGACCTAATATTTTAGCGGGAGAAACAACGCATTTTTCGTAATTTCTCCCGCTGTTTATAACTTTTAAAGAGGGCGATTACCACATCTTACAACAGACCCTGCCTATATGATTACAGCACGCCTGCTTTTTTATCCAGCTTGTAGTTGCGGTAGTACAGCACCAGATCTGCGCCGACCATGAGAAAGTTCAGCACGTAGAAGAACAGAACGTACCACTTGAAGCTGGACGCCAGCAGCTTGGAGGCAATGCCGCAGATATAGCCGAAGAAGATCAGCACCAGGAAGGCCAGACTTTTTCCCTTGGTGGTGCGGGCTTTATAGGACTTGATGACGTTCATGGGCCAGGAGAACCCGAAAGCCACGATCATACAGATTTCCATCAATTCAGACATAAAACCGCTCCATTTCTTCTTCAGTTTTTCGGGCTCCGCACGGGGGCGGAATTCTGCTGCCTCTGGCGATGAAAGTCTTGGCGCGCTTCCCATGCATCGGCATCACCTGAGCTTCGCCAAGCAATTCGCCAAACACCGCCATGTCACCCGCCTGCTTACCCGGCGCGGAGACCGTGGCCCGCGCCGGGCAAGCAGGGGAATACCTATGGTGATGGTCCGGATATCCAGGTGCTGCCGGGAAGTCATAAGGCATCTGTCTTGTTGACAGGGATACAAACCGAGTGCTTTCGATCAGGAGTTTGCCGCCAAGTAGTTATCGTAAGCATTCTGCAGCAGCTGCACAAGCTGATCTGCACCAGCAGCCGTCAACTGACTCTGGAAGGAATCCCAGTCAGCATTAATGTCAGCCTGGCCGGTTACCCACTGTGCTTCGTATTCGGTGATAATTCCAAAAACATCGGTACGCAGGAATGCGATCTGTTCACTGTCCTCACTGGTGTAGTACGGACGAGGCCAAATTTCCTTATTGCAGATATCCTGGTAGAGTCCGTATGCATCTCTCAGCTTCTGAGTAGCTTCGTTGATGCCAATGGCTCCAGTGTTATAATCCTCAGCACTGCGCAGGAAGATGTACGAACCCCACATGGAATAGAATGTAGGATAGTTGGTGTTGTTGTACTCGGCCTGTTCTTTATCCAGAGAGAATTCAGTGATCTTACCTTCGGCGTCGATCTCATATCTTGGATAAGCAGTACCCTCGGTCCAAGTGCTGACCGGACCATACAGGCAATCACGAGTGCCCTGCAAAGAGTAGAACTTGTCCAGCCATGCCAGAACTACTTCGGGCTTTTCGCACTTTTTCGTCAAAGTGAACGTGTTCTTGTAACCGTTGAAGCCGCAGTTGTAATAAGCACGGGGCGTGTATCCTTCAATGGAGGGATACAGAACGCATTCGAGGTCCTTATAATATGTAGTGGACGGAGTGGGCTTTTGCACCATCGTTGCACCCCAGCATGCCACGTCATTGTCCAGGCGGGCATTGAAGCTGTCCTTGTTGGCGGTGTACAGCTCACTCCAGATCAGGCCTTCCTGATACCAGCGGCTGATTGTGCTGATTGCTTCCTTGTAAGCATCCATAGTGGGAGCCAACTCAACCTTGCCGTCCGTGACGACAACATAGGAATCCAAGGCGGAATCCTTGGTGGGCATGCCCCACCAGCCCAGCATTGCCTGAATAGTTGCGTAAGGATTGGCGCTGCTGGTAGCCAGCAGCATGGGAACTTCGTCATTGGGGTTGCCGTCACCGTTCATATCGTGATCGCGAACGTAGATCAGGTACTCCTCGAACTTTTCAATGGTGTCAACGTTGTCCAGGCCTGCCTGCGCAATCCAGTCTTTGTTGACATACAGGGGAGACTCCAAATAGGCAGCAGGGTTGCTGTCGAATCTTGCAACAGAGTAAATATGGCCGTCAGGTAAGGTCATGTTTCCGACTGCGCTGGGTACTTCGGCAAGGCCGCGGGTGACGTAGTTTGGCATGATGTTCTCATCAGTGATATACTCTTCGATAGGAAGCAGGAAACCGCCATACGCCAACTCCGTCAGAGTAGAGTCATTCAGAACGCCGCCGAAAATGACATCGCCTTCGGTGCCTGCGGCCAGCATCGCATTCAGCGTGGTCATGGGTTCATCACCGAGGTTGATCCACTCGATGTATACATTGGTCTCTTCGCACAGCTGCTTGTAGAACTCGTTCTTCTCAAGCAAATCGTAGTCTGCATTGCCCTTGAACATCATCTTGATGGTATAGGGCTCAGCCAGCGGGAAGGTCACGCCGGTGGTATCTTCAACCTGCTCCGGTGTCTGTTCGGCAGGTTTTTCCTCTTCCTTTTCAGTGGCTGCCGGGGGAGTGGGTTCCGTTGTCTGTTCCTTACTTTCCTCCGCGGTAGTCGTCTTCGCGCAGCCTGCAAAGGCAACGGTCAGCATGAGAACAGCGAGGACGAGGCAAACGATTCTTCTGAGATGCATCCTGGTCATTGTATTTCCTCCTTCATTTTTTATGATGAACTGCATATCGCGCAGATCGTCACTCTTTGACTGCACCGACCATGGTGCCGGAAATCAGATAGCGCTGAATAAACGGGTAAAGGAGCATCAACGGCAGTGCAGCAACGATCACAACCGCATATTTCAGAAGCTGTTGCTGCTGCATGACTTCGTTGAGCATTTCCGGGTCCATCAGTTCTGTCATACTGGTGTCAAGAGAAGCAGTGATACTTCTGATGATAACCTGTAACGACTGTTTGTTGTTGTCCTGAATGTAGATCATCGGTTCAAAATAGGAATTCCATTTTGCGATGGAAAAATACAGGGACATAACAGAAATAATCGGCTTTGAGAGTGGAATAACAAACTGTGAAAAGAATTTGAAAAGATTTGCGCCGTCGATCAGCGCCGATTCGTAGAGGGATTCCGGGATATTATCCGAGAAATAGTTGCGGCAGATAATCAGATTTGTTGCCGAGATTCCGTGTGGGAGAATCATAATCCATGCTGTATTGATGAGCTTCAGCTTATTCATCAGCAGGTAGGTCGGAACTGTACCACCGGTGAAATACATGGTGATCGTAAAAAAAAGGAAGAGCCCGCGTTTGCCGGGGAGCGTCGGCCTCGACAATGCATAGGCGCAGGGAATTGTGACGCACAAGTTCAGCAGTGTAAAGGCAAGGGTATAAAAAATCGAGTTTCGATAGCCGATCCAGATCCGCTTTTCAGAAAAAAGTGCCTCGTACGCCAGTGTCGTTATCCCCTTCGGGAAAAAAACTACCTGCCCTTTCGCGATATATCCCGGATTGCTGATGGATGCAATGACCGTATAGTACAGCGGATACAGGGCAACAAGCGCCAGCAGAATCAGCAGCACTGTAATACTCACGTCGGTGAGACGATTGCCGGATTTGATTCGATTCGTTTTCTGTTTCTTCATTGACGTCTTGTTGCACCACCTTTAGAACATCGACATTTTTGCAATCTTCTTCGACAGCCAGTTTGCCGTAAAGAGAATAATCAGATTGCAAACATTATTCAGGAGGCCCACCGCCGTGGAGAAACCATACTGTGCGTTTACCACGCCGGTTTTGTATACATACGTTCCTAAAGTTTCGGCCACAGAAATATTCAGCGGTGTCTGCATCAGCAGGATCTTGTCTACCGAGGACAGCGTCATAATCCTGCCAAGGTTCAATAGCAGCATGGTTACGATGGTCGGTTTGATCATAGGAAGATCGATGTACCATATCTTTTTCAGCTTGGAGGCGCCGTCGATTTTGGACGCTTCCAGCACAGAGTGATCGATGGAAGTTAGCGCTGCAAGGTAGATGATCGCATTGTATCCTGAGCTCTGCCACAGAGCGGAAATCACATAAAGGGGAATCACCCAGTCGGGGTCACCGAAGAAAGCAATCCGATCTTTTCCCATCTTGGACAGGAGAATGTTTATGAGTCCAAACTCACCGTTGCAAAACACGTTCATCAGGCTGACAACAACCACCATCGAGACCAGGTACGGCAGGTAGGTCGATGTTTGCGTGAACTTTTTGATGCCCTGGAACGGGCAATTGTGCAGCAGCACCGCCAGAATGATGGGAACAGGCACCGTTACAAGCAACACACTGAAATTGATCGTCAGCGTATTACGAACAATCTTCCAAAACTGATTCGTTGCAAAAATACGCTTGAAGTTTGCAAGTCCTACCCATGTGCCCCCATAACCCTGGCCAAGTTTTACATTTTTAAACGCCATCGTGATGCCGTACATGGGAATATACTGGAAAATAAAGGCAAAAACAATTGCAGGAATCAGCAAAACATAAAACTCACGGTGCTTCCAGATATTTTTCCAGGTGAGGCTACGCTTCTCTAATCTTATCGCTTTTCGCTGCTCGCGAACTTCCATTCCCGCTCACTTCCTTTCATGAATATTATATGTTCTCCGCGCATCGCCGCACAAGTTACAAACTCTCGCGATTCCTGCACAAACTCTTCACGCTTTCCTGCGCTGCAAATGAAATATCACGAAAATGGTCGTATGCTCAGCGTCTACCGCCAGTTGAAACAGCATGCGCCGAAGTATAACAGGACAGAAATACGGGCGAAAAAAGAACGAAGGCTTGTCATCGCAAGAGAAGACCGTGTCTTTTCAACCTATTGACTTTTGCCGCCCCCTGCAATATAATACTATTTAATTAGTCCAACTTAATAATTAACTGTTTTGGAGGTATTATGAAAAAACAGATTCGCGCAATGATGATTGGCGCTCATCCCGATGACTGCGATTTCCGCTGCGGCGGATTGGCGCTTCTGTATTCGCAGGCAGGCCATGTAGTGAAATATCTGGCAATGGTCAATGGCAACGGCGGCCATCATCTTATGAGTCCGGAAGAGATTGCCGCCCGCAGGAGAAAAGAAACGTTGAATGTCGCAAAACTCGCCGGGATTACCTACGATGTCTGGGATATTCCCGACTGTGAGTTGATGCCGGATCTGGAAACCCGCAAGCGCCTTGTTCGGGAGATCCGCCAGTTCGCCCCCGATATCATCTTTACCAGCCGTCCAAACGACTATCATGCTGACCACAGAGCAGCGGCCATTCTGGTGCAAGACGCTTCATATCTTTTGACTGTTCCCCATTTCTGCCCGGATGTTCCGGCCATGCGGCAAATGCCGGTCATCATGCATTTCTATGACCACTTTCAAAATCCTCCCTTCCGGCCCGATGTCCTGATTCGGACGGATGAGGTGATTGAAAAGAAGTTTCAGATCTTAGCCTGTCATGAGTCGCAGGTGTTTGAGTGGCTGCCCTATACCAAGGGTACCCTCGATCAAGTTCCCACTGATCCAGCAGAGCGCTTTGAATGGCTGCATCAGCCCCGTCTGCCCCGTGACAGCAAATCTATGGACGAAGAGCTTCTGTCCAAGAATCTGATTGGCACCACCTCTGAGCGTAAAGAAGCTGTCCCTGCAGCAAAGTACCGCCAGAAGCTGATTGAACGATACGGTGAAGAAATCGGCTCGAACACTTGCTTTGCAGAAGCATACAGTGTCAGTGAATACGGCTCTGCGCTGACCGCAGAAAACGAACGGGATTTTTTCCCCTTCTGATTCTCTGCCCAACAGCTCCGACCAGCTCAATTCGGGCCGGTCGGAGTCTTTTCCTTCTCCGAAAAAAACAGAGTTTGTACAGCTTTCCCTATACTTTGTTCCTTTCTATCCTATTTTTCGAACGATAGAATAAAAGCAGAATGTAAAATTTAATGGATGATCTTATATTTAATATTGGAGGAATATAATCATGGATATGCTCAACACGTTACAAGGTTCTTATTTTTCTGAGATTCTGCCCGCAGGCTGGGACATTGCAAAGATCAAAGAATGCGTTTCCAATGATCCTTCGTCAGTCTGCGATCCCCAGCCCTTCTGGAATAAAGACTTTTCGCCCGTGAAATGCACCAATCTGGAGGAGTTCGGAGCGTACATGGGCCACGAAATCGCCATGCAGATCAAGCTCACCAAGGAAGAAGGACGCAAACTGATCCTCATCCTGCCGGTAGGTCCGATGGGAATGTACAAGTGGGCCGTATACTTTTTGAAACAGTGGAATGTGGACTGTAACCACGTCTACGGCTTTAACATGGACGAGTGGGCCGATGCCGACGGCAACACCCTTCCCGCTTCCGATCCTGCTGCCTTCCAGAACGCCATGACCGAGGCCTTTTACGGTCCGCTGGGCGAGCTAACCGTTCCCGTCAGCCAGAGAAACTTTGCGACCAAAGAAAACCTGCCCACCTATCCCGAAAAGATCAAGGCGCTGAAGGCCGAGGGCGCAAAGCAGGTTCTGGTCTATGGTATCGGCCGGATGTGTCACATTGCATTCTGGGAGCCGCATTTTGCTGGTGACTACACCTCCTATGAAGCGTGGAAGCAGGCTCCATACCGCATCGGTGCAAGACTTCACCCGTTCACCATTGAGCAGAACGCCATCACATCCTTCCGCTCCAGTTGGCCCCTCATCCCGTGCTATGCCAACACCATTGGCCCATGGATCATTTTTAATTCCGACTATGCGATCGGCGGTGCGGACGGGGTGTTGTCACGCGGAATGCAGTGGCAGGGCATGAGCTTCTGGATGACGCTGCGCTACGGTCCATGCCAGTATGTTACATCCAGCAACATTCCCACTATGCCCGGAAAGCTGTTCTTCATGGAAGAACTGGCAGGTCCTCTCTGCCCGGATACAAACTGAAAGAAAGCGTGTCGGGTTTTACTCGACACGCTTTCTTTCTAAGGGCTGCGCGCACGCCGTTGGCACACGCTTACCCGATTACCCGTCAAAATCCAAGACGCAGGTCCGTGGATTTTGAAGGGTTTTGCTTTATTTCCCACCTGCGGGAAGGGAAGCTCTGCGAGCCTGTTTGATCGAAAGCAGCACGCAAATCGTTTGTCAGAAGTTGATCGACAGACTGGCGTGTTGGGCTCTTATCCGACAGGCATCATCATGACGGTATAAAAGGAATCAAGCTGAGAAACCGAATGCTGCGGCAGATTGCGATCCGTCGCACCCGATTTGATTCAAGGCAGCTGCAAATTAAGAGGCATCTTCCCCGCAGCTTCCATTTCTCCAGCCAGCACCAGCGGCAGCGCGTCCATGCAGGTCTGATGCGGGTAGCCAAATATGATTCTCGGCATATGAACAACCTTTTGCAGCGCGTACGGATTGCCAACATGAACGATTGCCGCCACATGGTATGCCATAGACTCGATCAGATACCGGATGCGTTCCGTTAAGCCGTCTGTTCCCTGATATGCATTGGGTTCACAAAAAGTCACAAACACAACGTCCTCATGATAGGCTGCCTCCGCACAGACGCGCTCAATCTGATCCCTGTGCGGGAATTCGCAAAGGTAAACTGCGCTGGAGTTTGGGAACTTTGCGATGAACTGTTCACCCAGTTTCTTCGGATTCCAGACCTTGGAAAAGCCGATCTCATAATTGGCCTTTGCTTCCCCTTCTTCATAGATGTTGTTTTTCAGAATAATGAACAGGTGATTTTTGTTGCGGTCAATCGCCGCAGTAAGTCCCGGCTCGGTGATGGCGCAGATACAGTCCCGGTTGATATGGTCGATCATAGCGCGATCGTGCGCTGTTATTTCTTTCTGTTCTGGCTGCTTCATTGTTTTGGCCTGAGCGCGAAGCACACGGCTGCAGGCCTCGTTGAGGCGTTGTTCATCAAATACACCGCTACGGTATGCATTGAGCAGATATGTATAGGTCTGCTTCAGCGTCAGGCGATAGTTGGGACACAGCATATCATGTCCAGCAGCAATGGCAAGCCCAGGGATTACTTCGTCGCCGTATTTCTGGATGATTCCCATCATGGCAAGGGAGTCCGTAATCGCCAAACCGTCAAAACCAATTTCACGTAAAAGCGCCATGCACTTTTTGGAAACCGTGACGGGATGATCGGGATCGATGTTAATCAGCCTTGTATGGGATGTCATAACGCCCATCATATCCGGGCCCAGCGCCCGCAGGATCTCGCGATACGGATAGAGGCACTCGTTCATCAGTTCCTCTTTTGTATGATATGAGGTGGGTTCCATCATGTGGGTATCCACCACTTTGTCAAAAATGGATGGAAAATGTTTTGCCGTTCCCACTATGCCGCAGTCGGCAAACGCACGCATATACGCAATACCCAGCCGGGCAACCAGTTCCTTGCTGCTGCCCATTGCCCGCAACGTCCGCAGAGGCATATCGTGGGGGACCATATCAATGTCCGGCGACCAGATCATGTTGTATCCCCTCTGCTTTGCCTGAATCGCAGTCACCTTTGCGAAATCGTAGGCGGCCTGCGGCTCATCCAGCGCACCCAGCGCAATATTGCCGGCAATCTGCAGGTCGCCCAGTTGATAGCCGCGTTCCATATCTGCTGCAATGAAAATGGGGTAATCTGCTGCATTCAGCGCCGGATCAATGGTATCTTGCTGAATCCCGTCTCTGGGAGGTGCCTGTACTCCGCCCAGCGCATGATCTCTGATCAAGCCCAGCGCAAAATCTAAATTCTCCTTGTCATGGATCTTCCGTGCGACAATCAACTGACCGATTTTCTGCTCGACTGTTAAATCCTCCACTCGTAAAGGCTTCATCTTTATGCCCTCCTCTTTTGATGTCGAGCCCATTATAGTAGTTTCAATGGGTTTGAAAAAGTAACAAACTCTAACAATTCCTGCACGAACTCTTGTGCTGTACCGTGTTTTGTACGGTCATTCAGAAAATTCATCCAAACGAATGTTTTGCTCCTGGGAAAGCGGCGACAGCATCGGTAAGCCGCTGGCGGACTCGCCAGGCGCACACGCAAAAAACGAGGGGCAGCCCCTCGTTTTTTGCGTATCGAAAAAGTCTGTTGGACAAGCTTTCGCGCAAAGCAGGCTTTATCCATTCCCGCGGCGTGGCTCAGATAAATGGCCTGCGGTCCAGGACCAGGCGAAGAGGCTTGGAACTAACGATCTTACCCGGCAGAGCAGACTGCAGTTCCGCCAGACAGCAGGCAGAGCCGAAAAGGCGGTGCAGATCGTTGAAGGCCGGGTCATTCTGAAAGTCCCGGGCGAACATGAAGTCCAGGAACCGGTTCGCAAAAAGCTCCAGGGCCTCTTTGGCCTCCTGGAACCGATGGGGTGTCTGACGCATGGCCCGGGTCACAGAGTAGACCACATCCACCTCGATAAAGCCGCAGTTCTGCAGGAAGGGTTTCTGCTCGTCCCGCAGCATGGGCAGACACCAGTCGATGATCTTTTCCGGGTAGCGCAAGGGCCGGTGCTCGGCTTCGTGGTTGAACAGATAGTGGAAGCCTCCACCCATGTAGCGGAAGGGAGCCGCTTTCATCTCCTTACCAAAGAAGGCAAAGCCGTGGACGGGACTGGAATTCTGCCAGAACCAATCGAAGTACCAGTCCTTCCATTGCAGATCCACGGCATCGGTCATGGTCAGCGCCACAAAAAGGCCGGCGCCGATGTGAGAATCCCGCCAGGGATGCGCTTCAAAGTCGATCTCCGTCTCCAGCCTGTGGTACAATCCTTCCTTGGTCAGGCAGTCGGACAGGTAGGTGCAGGGGTACAGAGGCTTTTCGTCAAAGAGTTCCAGGGCGGCCATGCAGTGGGCAGTAGTATGGATGGTGTGGTGAGTCGGCTCGGAGTACATGCCGGTGTCCGGATCCTGCAGACTCTGCAAAACCCGGATCCAGTGTTCCCGATCAGCCTGGGCCTGCCGGAAATCATGGATGGTGTAGAGCAGATTGGCTGCGTCGGCCACGCCGTACGCGTTGATCCTGCCGTCCGCCTGCTCTCCGATGGTGTAGCGAGTGTATTCGCCGGGCCGTCCCAGATTGTGGCGGTCAACACATGCCCGGATCTCCTGAATCAGAGGGTCAATGTTTCTTCGTTGCATCCTTATTCCTCCAACCATGTTTTCAGCGTATTTGCCGTCTCCGGCAGACTTTCTATTCGATGGTCGTGCATGAATTCCAGCATATAGTTCCGCACCCCGGCCTGTTTCAGAAGCGGCAGATACTGCCGCCAGGCGTCTCCACCCCGTTCCAAGGGGTACATCTGCTCCCGGTCCCAGGAAAACACATGCACACCGCGGATATGGGGCAGCAGGGCCCGCAGAGCATCCAGGTTATAGGAAAGATCCCGGAACTGATTGGGCTGCCAGAACATTTTCAAATTCTCCCGGTCCACATCCTCCAGAAAGCGCAGGGCTGTGTGGTATTCGTCGGTGACGGAGTTTTTATGGCACTCCAGACAAAGGATTCGCTCCGGCGCCATATCGCAGACACGCCGGGCGTCGGCCACCAGGGCGGCGTAATCCTCTGTCTTCAGGGCGTCACTGCTCTTTTTGCCGCCCCAGATGCGAATCAAAGGGGTACCCAGGGCCCGGGCCGAGGCGGCAACATCCGCAAAAGTCTCCGGCGATTCATTCAGATAATAGTAAGAGCCATATTCCGGCAGGGCGATTCCGGCGCCGGCGCAGAGCTTCGCGGTTCGCGCCGCTGTTTCTGTATCGCCATGGGGAACGTGGACGTCGCCGCCCCATTCAATGGCGGTGATACCGGCGGACAATGACGCGTCGATGATCTCCCCGACGCTCTTTTTCCGGAATGAAATGGACACCAGTCCGGTATGACAGATCATAGTACGACTCCCTCCGACGGTCTATGCCATAGTCTCCAGCATGTTCTCCGTGACCTCCCAGCGGCAGGCCTCGCCGCGCCGCAGCCGACGGAACTCCTCCAGCATGTACTGGCTCATGCGCTGGACCTCGGCTCCGGAGGAGCCGGCGATGTGGGGGGTCAGGAACACATTGGGCAGGGTATACAGAGGGCTGCCTTCCACAGGAGGTTCCGGCCATGTCACGTCCAAAATGGCGGTCATATTGGGATTTTCCCGCAGCACCGCCACCAGATCCTCCTCCACCACCTGGGCACCGCGGCCGGTGTTGATGAAGACCGCGTCGGGCTTCATGCGGCGGAACAGGCCGCCGTGGAGCATCCCTTTGGTCTGCGGCAGGTCTGCCACGTGGTTGGAAATGGTCTGGCACTGTTCAAATATCTCTTCCAGAGTAGCCTTTCTGACTCCCAGCTCTGCGGCCCGTTCTTCCGTCATGGAGCCGGAACTGACCAGAATTTCCAAATCGAAC
>JAEDIZ010000167.1 GCA_016296635.1 Oscillospiraceae bacterium | reverse complement strand
GGGGAAAATGCGGAAAAAACTTTGAAAACAAGGATTTTATCGCGCTTTTTTTCGGGCGTTTCGGGGGAAAAGCCGGAAAGGGAGCAGGGAAAGCTGGCACATATTTTGCTGTATTTTGTATGAAGACTTTTTCCGAGAAAGACTTAGCAAACAAGATTTTACAGGAGGAAAATCCATGAAAAAACTGTACCAGCCTATTATGATTAACAAGCTGCAGGTAAAAAACCGCATTGTCATGTCCCCCATGGGCATCAATAACACCGTGGACGGCTGCATGACCGATCAGGACGTGTTCTTTTACCGCAAGCGCGCGGCCGGCGGCGTCGGACTGATCGTTGTTGCCAATCTCCAGTGGGACAAGGTCAGGTTCAACCCCAGAAGCGGCGCCCATATTATCGATGAAAAGAGCCTGCCTTCTCTCAAACGGGTCACCGACGCCATTCACGAGGAGGGCAGTCTGGCCTTTGCCCAGCTTCTGCACCAGGGGCGCTACGCCGTCCGGGCCAAATACCAGGGCGAGCAGGCGGTGGCGCCTTCCCCGATCCCGTCCCGCTATACCCACATGGAGATGCCCCGGGAGCTGACCAGGGAAGAGATCCATGAGTTTGTACAGTGGCAGGCTATGGCGGCGGCCAACGCCCTGAAGGCGGGCTTTGACGGGATTGAGATCGAGACAAACTCCGGTTATCTCTACGGACAGTTTTTCTCCCCCCTCACCAACAAGCGCACCGATGAGTACGGCGGCGATATCCATGGCCGTACCCGTTTTCTCGTGGAAACGCTGCAGGCGGTTCGCCAGATCATCGGCCCGGATGTGCCCCTCACCATCCGCATCGGCGGAAACGACTTTGTGCCGGGGAGCTGCAGCTCAGAGGATATCGCTGATATCTGCGAGCTCATTGACCAGACCGGGCTGATTGACGGCATTTCGGTCACCGGCGGCTGGCATGAGGCCTCCGTCCCTCTGGTCACCATGGAGCTGCCCCACGGCACCTATGCCTATCTGGGCAAGGGGATCAAGGCGAGAGTCCATGTCCCCGTAATGATGGGCAACCGCATGAACATTCCCAAAGCCGAGGAGCTGGTGGAGCGCGGGGATGTGGACATGGTAGTCATGGGCCGGCCGCTGCTCTGCGACCCGGAGCTGCCCAACAAGGCGATGGCGGGCAGACCCGAGACCATCAGACCCTGCATCGGCTGCAACGCCGGCTGTCTGGACGCGGGCCTGAAAGGCATTCCCGCCGGCTGCATCAGCAATCCGGAGACCAACCGGGAGCTGTCCCTGATGGACGCAAACGGCAAGCTGCCCACAGAGGTCAAGAGCGCCTCTCCGGAGAAGATTCTGGTCATCGGCGCAGGCCCCTCCGGCATGGAGTTTGCCCGCGTGGCGGCACTCAGAGGGCACCAGGTCACCATCTGGGAAAAGCGCAACCGCACAATCGGCCTCAGCCTTTATGCCGCGACGCCTCCCAGAAGATATGACATCCGCTACATAGGACAGTGGCTGGAGCGCACCTGCCGTGAGCTGGGCGTGGAGATCCTGCTCAACAAGGAGGCCACCACGGAAAGCATTCTCGCGGCGGTAAAGGAGCAGGGCTTTGACCGGGTGGTTCTGGCCTGCGGCTCCAACGCCATTATGCCCAACTTCCCCGTGGAGGAGGGCGCAAACGTGGTGCAGGCCTGGGATGTGCTGGACGGCAAAGTGGAAGTCGGCAAGGAAGTCGTGGTGATCGGCGGCGGCGCCGTGGGCATTGAGACCGCCGAGTATATCGGCGAGATCGGCACCCTCTCCGCCGAGGAGCTTCGCTTTATGATGATTTTCGACGCCGAGTCTCATGACAAGCTCAAGTATCTGCTGAACCATGGCAGCAAAAAGGTCTCCGTGGTCGAGATGCAGCCCAAGTTCGCCGTGGATATCAACCCCGGCTGCAGATGGTCCATCATGGCCCGTGTCCGTCAGCTTGGCGTTGATCTGTATAAGAACTCCAAGGTGACGGAGATCAAAAAAGACGGCGTTGTGATCTCCGGCGAGGAAGGGGAGAAATTCATCCCCGCGGACACCATGGTCATTGCGGTGGGCGCACGTCCCAACAACGGCATGCTGGAAGAGCTGAAGCAGCATCTTGAGAAAGTGGATGCCATTGGCGACGCGGTCACGGTTGCCAAAATCCCGGAGGCCATCGGCTCTGCCTACCATCTTGCGAGCAGTATTTGATCTTTTCTTGGAATCTGAAAAAACCCGCAGTGTTTTTTCACCGCAGCGAATAAATAAGTACAGTCAGTTTTCTGCGGCGACATGTGCGTCGCGGAAAGCAGTTCTCGCGAAACGAGTGTCGCAATGCGCGCTTGCAGCGCGCATTGCGGCGTCGAGTGAAGCGCAAGCTCTCTCGTTGACAAAGTACCCATAGGTAGGACGAAAAAAGGATGTCTCCTTTAGACCAACAGGGAAGCACTTTACATCACTTACATCAAATCCTACATCAAACGGAACAACATATATGGGAACTTATATCAGCTTATGAAAAATGGGTTGATTTTGGATGCTGGATTTGACAGGATATAACAGGCAGCGGGAGCTTATAAAAGGGCAACCGGTTTTCTCCCCACAATGAAGCCTTTGGACTGAAAACCAGTTGCAGCACAACGGGTTACACCTACAGAGCCACTCATTTTACGACACTTTTACGACAAATGACGAGAAGCTCGGATGGCAGGCAAACAGAATAGCGTAACGCAATAAGAAGAATCATTGCGAATTGGGAGTAACGCACCCAACAGGCAGACGGTATCATTACTGTCTGCCTTTACTTATGCCCAGAAGCTCACAGGAGGCCGCTGACCGCATCCTGGAAACAAGCAAGGGATCCCTAAAATTAGACCGCTCTGACCGTGGTCTGACCGCTCTGGCGGCGTTCAAAATGAACGGACGCTAAAAAATGAGAGGACAATATCACTTCTGTGATAAAGCCTCTCATCTTTGTTAATCGTCAGATTCCTCGGTGTCCTCGGCGTAGCCACTGGCGTCAATCTGATAATCAATATGCATGAAAAGGATGAAAGAGTGCATAATACAATACCTGCATATTACATATCGTGCAGTAGGCATCGAAGTTGCATACTCTTTGTCCGGGTTCTGAATGACTTTCACGATATTTCCTTCGCGTATTGGTTGGGCGAGGCAAGGTAAACACCAAGCACCTCGTCGTAGTGTTTTTCTTGGTTCGGGACAAACCGCTCAAACTTGACGATTATTCCGGGGAACATCCGCAAAGCATCGACTTTTGCGGAGATTTCTTTGAACTCAAACCCCGTGTAGATAACGACTGTATCATCACAGTGATGCTCGTTGCGCAGCTTTGAAATCAGATTGAACATCTCATCGAATTGCTCAAACGGCTCAAGCCCTGCAAAGCCCATGCTGACTACAGTATAATCAGGCGCAGACACAGCAGGATTGGAGAAAAAAGCCGATGCCGAATTGGCCCTCCAGGAATCCAAAGAAAAGAGGGAAAAGCAGAAAAATAAGGAAGAGACGCCCAGACATTCTCTTCCTCATTTCCTTTTATTGGATTACAATTCGATAACTCCAGCTTCCAAGCTGTTTTCCCTTGCGCTTGAAGAAACGCTGA
>JAEDIZ010000166.1 GCA_016296635.1 Oscillospiraceae bacterium | reverse complement strand
GTAATATCTGTTATATCTTCCTGCCAATACACATGACCGCCTTCGATAGGGTAACTTTTTAGCAGGGTATGTTTATCAAGGTTAACAGCGCCCGCCTCTGCCGTACACATGATCTGTTCAGAAAGCACAGGCGAATTTGCGGAGGCGTAGCGGACCTTATGGTCGTGATCAGCAATCTGGGCGCCGAAGGTCCCGGCCTTAAACAGCTCATCATAGCCAGTATTGGTCTGAATCAATCCGCACTGGATACAGCTTTCCAGTATGGCGGTAAACATCAGGCACTGCACCGCTGTAATATCTCCGCCTATCACTTGCATCCACCTGGCTCCGCTGGCGTAGATAAAGGCATATAGAATGGAGCAGGACAGCAGAAGCGCTGGTAAGTATTTTCTCCTTTGCGCCAAACGGCATTTGATGAGCATGATCACAAAGGCGGCCAGCGCACAGATGATCTCCCACCCGATAACAAAATAATATCCGTACTCGTATCCGTTATCCGTATCGCTCCAAACCGTTCCGGTCGGGAAGGAGAAAACAAGCTGATGGAGATCGTTTGTCAGTACCAGCAGCAGAAAGAACAGGGTGGGAAGATAGAGCAGTCTTGTCCATTTGGGCAGATGGTAGCTTTCCCGCTTACCCAGCGACATGGAAACAAACACGGAAAGCAGAGGTATGAACAGCATAGGACAATAGTACCAGTACCATAGATGCCGGATCGCATCAGGAGCGACCACAAAAAAATATTTTATTGACCGTATAACAAACCAGAAGACGGTCAGACATGAAACGCCGACCATATAGCGGCGCACCTGTGTTTGTAAAATGCGATGGCTGACAGAGAGACCCCAGCCAATGTACAGACTGATATAAAGGATCGTGCGGACCAAACCCAGCGGTACGGGAAAAACATCAAACTTTCCCAAAACGCGGGCAGAGATAGCACAGACGATCAGCACAGCTACCAGGACTCCCGTTCTTTGATTCTGCTTAGTCATGCGTGGACACCTCCCCGCGAAATACAACTCTCATCACCGTATTTTCCTTGGTATCTCATTTACAGCATTTCCAGTCTTAGCCTTGAAAGAAACCTGATTTTTTGTTTCCCCTACCCATTTTTCGGTTCGGGGTGGCAAGAAAATCAGATTTTTTCTTTTCAACCCTACCCTTTCGGGGGTTTGGGGTGGGGACAAAAGTGTGGAAATCGCTTAAATTATGGGTGCAGGCAATGCCGAAGGAGGGTATGGGCTTTGTCTCCAATGAAAAGCCTCTGACTACGTTGCCAACAAACAGAGGCCGCTCTCCTTTGATTCCTATTATACCATATAACCATGACTTAATCGAGGGTCAAAGAAAAGAAAGGAGGGATTTGATGGCGCTTACCCATAAAACAGCACGCTACAAGGTGATCGCCGACTCGGGAGGAAATCGGTACAGCTTCTTTTGTGACATCACAGGTGCTTTGTTACATACGACCGATCCTATCCAAGCAGAGACACAGGAGCAGGAATTGGAGACCGCATGGGAAGACGCACGGAAATATTTTAACCGATGTCACAAGTGCGGCAAATGGGTATCGAATGCCATGTATAACGCTGATGTGGCGGAATGTGTGGAATGTGCGCCGTGGGAAGATCCGCCTCGTTACTGCTCCCACTGCGGCAAAGAGATTACCTCCGCAGAAATATTTTGTCCACGCTGCGGCAAACGGCTTCAATATGGAGGAGAAGGGTTATAAGATGACACGGCAGCAAATTGAGCAGATCCGTCTGGAAAGCATGAAGCAATATGGTTTTGGGCCAGAAGCTATGAAGCTGCTTAAAGTCTGCGCTAATTGCGGTGCAACCGTCTCTGCGGAGCAGCAAACTTGTGGAGAATGCGGCAGTGGACTTCCCCAGGAAACTCTTTATCAGTTCTACCTTAATTTACACCGTCGCTGTCCAGTATGTGAAACAGCGCTTTCGGACAACGCAATCTTTTGTCCTAATTGTGGGGCAATGCTCACAGCAAAGCGCAAAGAAAGAAATGAAGGATTTTAATCGTCAGTAAAGAGAAATAAATCACGAAAGGAAGGATGTAACTATGGGACTTATTAAAGCGGCATTAGGCTCTGCAGGCGGCGTGATGGCCGATCAGTGGAAGGAGTATTTCTACTGTGAGACGATCCCCGCTACCGTGCTGGCGGTCAAGGGGCGGAAACGGGCCTCCGGGCGTTCCAGCAACACCAAAGGCAGCGACAACATTATCACCAGCGGCTCCGTGATCGCCGTGGCCGACGGCCAGTGCATGATGATCGTGGAGCAGGGCAAGGTGGTGGAGGTATGCGCTGAACCCGGCGAATTCACCTTCGACGCCTCCACGGAACCCAGCATCTTTTCGGGCGACCTGGGGGAGAGTATCGGGCAGGTGTTCCAGAACATCGGCAAGCGGTTCACCTTCGGCGGCGAAGCGCCCAAGGATCAGCGCGTCTACTACTTCAACACCAAGGAACTGATCGGCAACAAGTACGGCACGCCCTCTCCCGTCCCCTTCCGTGTCGTGGACCAGCGGGCGGGGATCGACATTGATATCGCCATCCGCTGTTTTGGGGAGTATTCCTATCGGGTGGCAAACCCTCTGCTGTTCTATACCAATGTCTGCGGCAATGTGGAAGCGGATTTTGACCGCAGAGCCATTGACGGCCAGCTGAAAACCGAGTTGCTGACCGCGCTGCAGCCCGCCTTCGCAAAGATCAGCGATATGGGCATTCGATACTCTGCCCTTCCAGGCCACACCACAGAGCTGGCAGATGCTTTGAACCAGGAACTGTCCGCAAAGTGGCGGGATCTTCGGGGTCTTGAGATCGTATCCTTCGGCGTTTCCAGCGTCAAGGCCAACGAGGAAGACGAAAAGATGATCAAGGAGCTGCAGCGCAATACGGCCTTTATGGACCCCACCCGCGCGGCGGCGCATCTTGTCGGCGCACAGGCCGGCGCCATGCAGGCGGCAGCCGCCAACCCCAATGCCGGTCCCGCTATGGCTTTCATGGGCATGGGGATGGCCGGTCAGGCCGGCGGCATGAACGCCCAAAGCCTCTTCCAGATGGGTCAGCAGCAATCGGTACAGCAACCCGTTCCGGCGGCTCCTGCCATGGAGGGATGGGCGTGTTCCTGCGGGCAGACCGGAAATACCGGCAAGTTCTGTGCGGGATGCGGCGCACCCAAGCCCGTCCCTAAACCCGCAGGGGATAGCTGGACCTGCTCCTGCGGGGCCACAGCCACCGGAAAATTCTGCCCGGAGTGCGGGAAGCCCAAGCCTGCGGATACAAACGGCTGGACCTGTTCCTGCGGCGCAGTGAACAAAGGAAAGTTCTGTGCCGAGTGTGGCAAGCCTAAGCCTGCCGGCGTACCGCAGTACAAGTGCGACAAGTGCGGCTGGGAGCCGGACGACCCCGCCCATCCGCCCAAGTTCTGCCCGGAGTGCGGAGATCCCTTTGATGACGGAGACATCCAGGGATGAAACGAGGCCGAAAAGCCATAGTCTGACCCTACGATTGCTGGACGAACAGACATAACACCTAAAACGATTAACAAAACATAAAACAGGAGGATTATACACATGAAAGGTCAAAAATTTTTGAGGGTCACTTCCATTCTCATGATTATCGGCGGCGT
>JAEDIZ010000037.1 GCA_016296635.1 Oscillospiraceae bacterium | reverse complement strand
TTCTTTTTCGGGCCGAAGCAGGCGATTCCCGCTTCATTCAGCGCATCGACCATGCCGAGCACCAGCGGATCATCCGGCGTAACAACGGCATAACCAATCGCTTTTTCCTTTGCAAACTGAACGGCGCCGTTCAGATCGGTGGCTTTTATGGGGACGCAGACAGCGTCCTCTGCAATGCCGCCGTTGCCGGGAAGCGCATAGATGGTTTCGATCTCAGGATTCTTTTTCAGACTGCGGATGACGGCGTGTTCGCGGCCGCCGCTGCCGATCACCATGACTTTCATATAAGCACCTCTCAAAATCAATCGGAGTTGTCCCTGCATCGAATGATTTCTGCGCAGACCCGCTCTGCGGCCTGCGGCAGAAGCAGCCATTCGGCCTGCTCCATGACTCTGCGCTGCAGAATTTCGGGCGTATCGCCCGGCAGAATTTCGACGGCTTTCTGCAGAATGATCTCGCCGCCGTCCGGGATTTCGTTTACAAAATGTACGGTTGCCCCGGTCAGCTTCACGCCCCGGGCAAGCGCTGCCTCATGCACACGCAGACCGTAAAAACCTTCGCCGCAGAAAGCCGGAATCAAAGACGGATGGACATTGATGATCTGCCTTGGATGACGGGCGGTAAAGTCTGGGCTGAGGATGGTCAGGAATCCGGCAAGGATGATAAGTTCAATCTCATACTGCGCAAGGAGTGCTTCCAGCTTCTCTTCAAAAGCTTCCCGCGTACTGTTTCTTCGTTCGATGACCGCAGAGGCAATGCCTGCCTTTGCAGCGCGTTCCAGCGCGTAAACCCCGGACTTTGAGGATACAACGAGCGCGATCTTTCCGTTCTGAAGATTTGCATCGATCAGCGCCTGCAGATTCGTTCCGCCGCCGGAAACCAGAACCGCAATACGAACGGGTTTGTTTACCACAGAATCACGCCCTCCTCACTTTCAATCAGCTCACCGAGGATATAGGCGTCCTCGCCGTTTTCGCGCAGAATCTGCAAAGCGGCTTCTGCATCCTGTCTGGATACAACAATACTCATGCCGACGCCCATGTTGAAGGTATTGAACATATCGCGTTCGCTGATTTCACCGATCTTTTGGATCAGATCGAAAACCGGCGGGATTCTGACATCTGCCTTTCTGATCTTTGCGGAAAGACCTTTTTTGAGACTTCTGGGAATATTTTCAAAGAATCCGCCGCCGGTAATGTGCGAGATCCCCTTCACCTGCACCTTTTCCATCAGCGCAAGCACCGGTCTGACATAGATTTTCGTCGGTGTCAGCAGCACATCTCCGAGGCTTTTGCCGCCGAGGGTTTCCACGGGTGCGCCGAGATCGGCATTTTCCACATCGAATACCTTGCGCACCAGAGAGAAGCCGTTGGAATGAATGCCGGAGGACGGCAGCGCCAGCAGTACATCTCCGGGCTGCTGACTCCCATGATCGAGGATTTTTTTCTTTTCGACAATGCCGACCGAAAAGCCCGCCAGATCAAAGTCATCTGACTCCATGGTGCCGGGATGCTCGGCGGTTTCGCCGCCAATGAGGCCGCAGCCGGCCTGCACGCAGCCCTCGGCCACGCCGGACACCAGCGCCGCGACCTTTTCCGGCTCGTTTTTTCCGATGGCAATATAATCGAGAAAGAAAATCGGTTTTGCGCCGCAGCAGATAATATCGTTGACGCACATGGCAACGCAGTCGATGCCGACGGTGTCGTATCTGCCGAGAAGCTGCGCAATGCGCTGCTTGGTGCCGACGCCGTCCGTGCCGGAAACCAGAATCGGCTCTTCCATGCCCTGCAAATTCGGCATGAACAATCCGCCGAAGCCGCCGATGTCGGAAACAACACCGGGAATTATGGTGCGCGCCACATGCGCTTTCATCAGCCTGACGCCTTCGTATCCGGCGGTAATGTCAACGCCCGCAGCGGCATACGCAGCGGAAAAAGATTTTTCATGTGCCATGGGGATTACTCCTTTCCGTTCCAGCAGTAGGTGCAGATTTTGCACGGATCAAGGCCGATCGCTTCCACAATGCAGTCCAAAGACTGGTATTCCAAACTTGAAAGATGCAGCTTTTCACAGATGGCTCTGCGCAGATTCTGCCCGCGTTCGGTATTTCCGTCGCTGTATTCTTCAAAGTGATTGTCGCCTTCTTCGCCTTCCAGTTCCCGGATGATGCTTCGGGTCAGAAGCTCCATGTCAGAAGTTGAACGAGAGAAATTCAGATATTTGCAGCCGTAGAAAATTGGCGGGCAGGCAGAGCGCATATGCACTTCCTTCGCCCCGTTTTCATACAGGAACTCGACCGTTTCGCGCAGCTGCGTACCGCGCACGATGGAATCATCAACAAACAGCAGCTTTTTCCCCTCGATCAGCTCCTTGACCGGGATCTGCTTCATCTTTGCAACCAGATTGCGTTCGCGCTGCGTGGCAGGCATAAAGCTGCGCGGCCATGTCGGAGTATATTTGATAAAGGGTCTTGCAAAGGGAATGCTGCTCTTGTTGGCATAGCCGATGGCATGGGGCGTGCCGGAATCCGGCACACCGCCGACATAGTCAATATCCTGCGCGAGACCGTTTTTTCGGTCGTTTTCCGCCATGATCTCGCCGTTGCGGCAGCGCATGACTTCCACATTCTTTCCCTCATACGAGGAGGTAGGATAGCCGTAGTACGACCACAGAAACGCGCAGATTTTCATCTCGCTGCCGGGCTTCTGCAGAACGGTTTCCCCCTCCGGTGCCAGCTCAACGATCTCGCCCGCGCCAAGCTCGCGCACGGTTTCATAGCCGAGCTTCATGAGGGCAAAGGATTCAAAGCAGGCACACCAGCCGTCCTCGTCTCTGCCGATGATAATGGGAAGCCGGCCAACGCGGTCTCTTGCCACGATCAGGTGTCCGTCATCCTTCAGAATCATGATAGAGGCAGTTCCCTCGATGACGCTCTGTGCAAAGCGGATGCCCTCGGCGAAGCTGCTTTTCTGATCGATCATGGCAGCGATCAGCTCATTGGCATTCACACCGCCGCCCGTCATGGCATCAAAATGTCCGCCGGAAAAAGCAAGATACTGCCGGATCAGCTGATCCGCGTTGTTGATGATGCCGATGGTGCAGATGGCGTATGTACCGAGATTGGAACGGATCAGCAGCGGCTGCGGATCCGTATCGCTGATACAGCCGATGGCGGCGCTGCCGCTCATTTCCGTGGCAACATGCTCAAACTTTGTGCGAAAGGGCGAATTCTGAATATTGTGAATTTCGCGCTGCAGACCCAGTTCCCGGTCATAGGCCGCCATGCCGCCGCGCCGGGTTCCCAGATGGGAATGATAGTCTGTTCCGAAAAACACATCTAAAATACAGTTTCTGCGGGATGTGACACCGAAAAAACCACCCATGGATGTTCCTCCTGAAGAACCCGTTCCGACCCGGATGCAAGTCCCGGTCGGAACTGAAATATCAAAAAGCTGGATGCCGATTAAAGGTCGTGTTCAACCAGACGCTTCATGATCTCTGCATAAGCATCTTCCACACCGCCCAAGTCCCGGCGGAAACGGTCTTTGTCCAGCTTCTCATGGGTCTTGGAATCCCACAGACGGCAGGTATCGGGGCTGATCTCATCAGCAAGAACGATGGTTCCGTCAGACAGTCTGCCGAATTCCAGCTTGAAATCGACCAGCGTCACACCGCACTCCAGCCAAAATGCTTTCAGTACATCGTTCACCGCGAAGGAATACTTTTTAATCAGATCAATTTCTTCCTGCGTCGCCAGCTTCAAAGCGAGCGCATGATATGCGTTCAGCAGCGGATCGCCGAGCTCGTCGTTTTTATAGGAGAACTCAATGGTGGGATTGTCAAATATAATACCTTCTTCCACGCCGTAGCGCTTTGCAAAAGAACCGGCAGAAATGTTACGGATAATGACTTCCAGCGGAACGATGGAAACTTTTTTTACCAGCGTTTCACGCTCGCTCAATTCTTTCACGAAATGCGTCGGAATCCCGGCCTTTTCCATTTTGGCCATCAGGCGGTTCGTCATCTGATTGTTGATAATGCCCTTTCCGACGATGGTACCCTTCTTCAGTCCGTTGAATGCGGTTGCGTCATCCTTATAATCCACGATCAGAAGCTCAGGATCATCTGTTGTAAAAACCTTCTTTGCTTTGCCTTCGTAAATCTGTTCCAGTTTCTGCATGATATTTGTCCTCCTGCTTGACTTTTATTTGATGTATTGTGTTGTCTTTCTGTGCAAAGAATCAGCAATTGTACTGTGTTTCTACAGTCTTGTTTGCGTCGAGAACCTTCGCTGTATCTGCTGCGCGTCTTTCGGCCAGCTTTACAGCCAGTGCCTCATCGCTGACCGCAAGAATCTCCACAGACAGTAAAGCGGCATTGACAGCTCCGTCTACTGCTACTGTTGCTACCGGGATTCCCGATGGCATTTGTACAGTAGAAAGAAGCGCATCAATGCCGTTTGTAAAGGTGGATGATTTCATAGGGATGCCAATGACCGGAAGGGTGGTAAGCGCAGCCAGACTGCCTGCCAGATGTGCAGCCATTCCGGCTGCTGCCAGAATGACACCGAATCCGTTTTCGCGCGCGTGCAGAGCAAACGCACGTGCTTCGTCCGGGGTTCTGTGGGCGGAATATACATGTACCTCGAACGGTACGCCAAACTGCTGCAGCGTATGAATTGCTTTTTCCACCACGGGAAGATCGCTGACGCTTCCCATGATGACGGCTACTTTTTTCATAGCAACATTCCTCCAATCCGTGTAAATATCATTATTCTGAATCAAAAAGGCAGGTTTTTGAAACGAAAAATGGGCATTCCAACTCCTTTGCAGAAGTTGGAATGCCCAGACGGCCGACACCTGATTTCCATCAGAACCCTCTTTCCGCTCCCCTGTGGTGCTCCACATTCCGTCAGTTACGGAAAGATTAACTTGGCTTCAGTATAGCATCCTGCTGCAAAAAATAACAAGTGTGGATAGTTCCAAATAACAAAGGCTGAAACTAAATATTTTTTGTAATTTCGACAATGGCGAACATTCACATATGAATGAATCTGATAATTTGCTTCTCATGACAGTCACTCTGCATCGATCGTCGATACCTGGAAGGTTGTCTCCTCCAGTACCTCCAGCAGAACACGGACGGTGTCAAGTGAGGTGAAGATCGTTACGCCGTTTTCCGTTGCGCAGCGGCGGATGGCCGTGCCGTCCTCATAATGAACGCCGGAAAGGATCGCACGGGTGTTGATCACATAACTTACATAGCCCGAGCGGATGGAATCCAAAATCTCTTCGCTGCCCTCGGAGAGCTTGCCGCGCACACGGGTGTGGATGCCATGTGCTTTCAGGAAATTTGCCGTGCCGATGGTTGCTTCAATATGGAAGCCCATGTCATAGAATCTGCGTACCAGCGGCAGCGCTTCTTCCTTATCCTCGTCAGCCAATGTCACAAGTACCGTACCGTAGTTCTGCAGCTTCATACCCGCCGCCTGCAGCGCCTTATACATGGCTCTCGGCAGCTTCCGGTCATAGCCGATGGCTTCGCCGGTGGACTTCATTTCCGGGGACAGATAGGTGTCCAGGCCCTTGATCTTATTGGACGAGAATACCGGCACCTTCACATAGAAGCGCCTCTTCTCCTCCGGATACAGCTCAAAGATCCCCTGCTCCTTCAGACTCTTGCCGAGCATGACTTCCGTTGCAATATCGGCAAGGCTGTATCCGGTCGCTTTGGAAAGGAACGGAACGGTACGCGAGGATCTCGGATTGACTTCGATAATATAGACGTTGTCATTGCCGTCCACGATGAACTGGATATTGAAAAGGCCCACGATCCCGATGCCGATGCCGAGCTTCTTTGCATACTGCAGAATGGTACCCTTGACCTTGTTGGAAATGGAGAAGGCAGGATAGACGGAAATGGAATCGCCGGAATGGACGCCGGTGCGCTCCACCAGCTCCATGATGCCGGGTACGAAAACGTCGTGTCCGTCACAGATGGCGTCAACCTCTACCTCCTTGCCCTGAATATAATGGTCAACCAGTACGGGCTTGTCGGCATCGATCTCAACGGCTGTTTTCAGATAATGACGCAGCTGTTCTTCCTTCGCCACGATCTGCATGGCGCGTCCGCCGAGGACGAAGCTCGGCCGAACCAGCACGGGATATCCGATGTCCGCTGCCGCCTTCACACCGTCTTCAATGTTCGTAACCGCCTGTCCCTTGGGCTGCGGAATATTCAGATCCAGCAACACCTTTTCAAAGCTGTCGCGGTTCTCCGCCCGCTCGATGGCTGCGCAGTCCGTGCCGATGAGCTTGACGCCCCGCTCCATGAGCGGCTCCGCCAAATTGATGGCCGTCTGCCCGCCGAGCGTTGCAATAACACCCTCGGGCTTTTCAAAGTCCACGATGGCCATGACATCTTCCGGTGTCAGCGGCTCAAAATAGAGCTTGTCCGCGGTCGTGTAGTCCGTGGAGACCGTTTCGGGATTGTTGTTGATGATGATGGCCTCGAAACCACCGCGGCGGATGGTCTGCACGGCATGGACGGTGGAATAGTCAAATTCCACGCCCTGCCCGATCCGGATCGGGCCTGCACCCAGCACAATGATTTTCTTTTTTTCCGTCAGCCGCGAGTCGTTGCTGCCGGTATAGGAAGAGTACAGATACGGAATATATTTTCCGGTATGAAGCGTGTCCACCATGCGGAATATCGGCATCAGGCCGGCGTCCTTCCGCTTCTGATAGACGGAAATTTCATCCGTTTTCCACAGACGGGCAATATATGCATCGGAGAATCCCATTTTCTTGGCCTCGCGCAGCGCATCCATGTCCCACGGCTTGGCAGACAGACCGTCTTCCATTTCGATCATCTCGCGGATGCAGTCCAAAAACAGCTCTGTGATCATGGTGATTTCATGGATCTGCGCCGTTGTCGCGCCGCGGCTGAACAGCTCCGCGATTGCAAACAGATTGTCGGAGTGGAATTCACGGATATAGTCCAAAAGCTCATCCTTGCTCATGGGATCGAATTTGGACATATACAGATGTTTGATACCGGCTTCCAAAGAACGGGTTGCCTTGAGGAAGCATTCGCAGAGATTTGCGCCGATGGCCATGACTTCGCCGGTTGCCTTCATCTGTGTGCCGAGCGTATTGGGCGCATCCGTAAACTTATCAAAGGGGAAGCGTGGGAACTTGGCAACGATGTAATCCAAACTCGGCTCAATAGCGGCCGTGCCGCCGGCTACCTCGATCTCCTCCAACGCCATTCCCATAGCGATCTTTGCCGTCACTCTTGCGATGGGATATCCGCTTGCCTTGGATGCAAGCGCAGAAGAACGGGAAACTCTCGGATTGACTTCAATGAGGAAATACTCGCTGGAATTCGGGTTCAGCGCAAACTGCACATTGCAGCCGCCCTCAATTTTCAGTTCTCGGATGATCTTGATGGCACTGTCATTGAGCATTTTGAGATCATGCTCACTCAGAGAAAGAATCGGCGCAACCACAATGGAGTCACCGGTGTGAACACCGACGGGATCCACGTTTTCCATGCCGCAGATTGTGATGGCGTGGTCGTTGGAGTCGCGCATCACTTCGAATTCAATTTCCTTGTAGCCCTTGACGCTCTTTTCGACCAACACCTGATGCACCGGAGACAGTTTGAATGCGTTGAGTCCGATTTCCAGCAGTTCCTGCTCATTGTCTGCAAAACCGCCGCCGGTGCCGCCCAGCGTGAAGGCAGGGCGCAGCACTACAGGATAACCGATTTTTTTCGCCGCCTTTTTGGCTTCCTCGATCGAGTAGGTGATCTCGGAGGGAATGACCGGCTCGCCGATGGACTGACACATTTCCTTGAACAGCTCCCGATCCTCCGCGCGTTCGATGCTTTCGCTGGAAGTGCCCAGAAGCTTGACACCGCACTCTTTCAGTATGCCTTCCTTTTCCAGCTGCATCGCCATGTTCAGCCCCGTCTGTCCGCCGATGCCGGGAACGATTGCGTCCGGACGTTCATGGCGCAGAATTCTTGCCACATATTCCAGTGTCAACGGTTCCATATAGACCTTGTCTGCAATGGAAGTATCTGTCATGATCGTTGCCGGGTTGGAATTGCAGAGAATGACCTCGTATCCTTCTTCTTTGAGCGCCAGACACGCCTGCGTACCTGCATAATCAAATTCCGCGGCCTGACCGATAACAATGGGGCCGGAGCCGATGATCAGCACCTTTTGAATATCTGTTCTTTTTGGCATATGGATCTCCTTTCAAGAAAAAACGCCTGCCGGAAACGGCAGGCTGGATCTATCAGGATAACGCTGTTTTACAAAAACAGCGTCTGTGCGGATATAACCATCTTGCCGACCTCTCCGGATCGGGTTAAAGATTTTTTGTTTTGCCTATTGGAACATATGCGAAACGGAAAGTCAAGCATTTCCTAAATATTTTTTAGATTTTCGACGATGAAGAAAAACATTCAATAATACAAAACATTTCTGTTTACAGCCGCCCAAAGCAGACTGAATCATATCTTGTCGAGTCAGAACTATTACAGATGCATCAGACAGCGTCAAAAGACATACCTGCTGAATATATGAAAAAACTGACATTGAAACTCCATCAATGTCAGTTTTCTGTATACGCATTCTGTTTTGTATTGTTCCTTCCTATCGCCGGTTTGTGCGCTATGTACCCTTCTGGTTTCAGCAGACCCGTTTCATGAAGGTGATCAGGGTACGGATCCCCTGTGCATATGTGCGCAGGGAGATGCGTTCGTTTGTTCCGTGCACGCCGGTTTTGGTGTCGGATTCCGGGGACATGAAGGGGCTGAAACGCAGGCAGGTGTCACAGATTTGTTCATACTGTCTTGCATCTGTCGCGCCCGCCGTTGCAAATGGGAAAAACACCACATTCTGATAATGCTCTTTCAGCGCTTCCTGCAACGCTGCGTACCCGATTCCATCGGTTCTTGCAATAGCGGACGGTGGATTGGACTGCAGGAAGGACAGCGATACTCTGCCGTCTGCAATCAGGTTTCTGCAGCGCTCCATGACCTGCTCCGGCGTATGCCCTGCGGCAATGCGGAAGTTGATGACTGCTTCCATATCCTGCGGCATGACATTGCAGGCGGCGCTGCTGCCGCGAATAACGGTAGGCGCGATGGTGGTGGTCACATAGGGAAAAAGCGCCCGGTTTTGCATGCAATATTCCGCAATCTGCTCACAGTTCAAATCAAAATCCAAAAGCAGCTCTTTCAGAGTCGGATCGGTCAAATATGGAGAAAGCGCTTCAAAGGCCTGCTGCATGACAGAGGAAATTTCTGCGGGAAAAGGATTTTTCGTGATGCTGCTGATCGCTTCCGACAGAATCCCCAAAGAAGTTCCGCCGAAGGGGCAGCTGGAATGACCGCCTGCGCTTTTGACGGAAAGCTGCAGATCCGCATAGCCTTTTTCCATCAGATTGATGGGCGAGATGAATATATCTGGTGCGCCGAAGGCTTCACCCGATGTGATCGATCCGCCGCCTTCATCCAAAAGGAATTCAAGCTGCACGCCGCGGCTTTTGAGGAGATCTGCAATCGCCTTCGCGCCGGTATTGAAGGTTTCCTCGTCCTCGCCAAAGGCAAGATACATCGTTCTTTCCGGCATCTCTCCGCGGGAAAGCAGGTATTCCGCCGCCTCCAGGCAGCCGAAAACCTGATTCTTGATATCCAGCGTACCGCGGCCCCAGATGTATCCGTCCGCTATCTCGCCGGAGAAAGCCTCATAAGTCCAGTCTTTCTCCGTACCGGCAACCACGGGAACAACATCCAGATGCGACATAAAAAGCGCAGGGCGAAGCTGCGGATTGCTGCCGGGAAGTGTAATCAGAACGCTTCTGCCAACAAGCTCAAAACTTCCGAACCGGTTGATATTCGGAAAGCCGGATTGAATCAGCTCATGCAGCTGCCGAAAGGGCGCATCCTCGCAGCCGCTGATGGTATGGCATTGAACTGCACGCGAAAGACGCTGCGCTGCAGCCTGCACATCCAAGTCAGGATAACGATCTTCATTTATGAAAAAATCAAACACACAATCAGCGTTTCTCATTTGTCCCCCAAATATCTGCTCAAAAACTCTCTGGTACGCGGCTGCTTCGGGTTTCCGAATACCTCTGCAGGCGTACCCTGCTCCAGAATGACGCCGCCGTCCATGAATACAACACGGTCGCTGACCTCCCTTGCGAAGGCCATTTCGTGGGTGACAACCACCATGGTCATGCCGTCTGCGGCAAGCTTTTTCATGACGTCCAGCACTTCACCGACAATTTCGGGATCAAGGGCGCTGGTAGGCTCATCAAAAAGCATGATATCCGGCTCCATGCACAGTGCACGTGCAATGGCAACGCGCTGCTTCTGTCCGCCGGAAAGCCGGCGGCTGTCTGCCCTGATAAAATTCTGCAGTCCGACCTCAGACAGCTTTTCGATTGCCATCCGTTCCGCTTCCTTCCGGGACTTTTTCTTGACCGAGATGGGCGACATGGTGCAGTTATCAAGTACATTCTTGTTATTAAACAGATTGAAGCTTTGGAAAACCATGCCGATGTGCTGACGCAGTTCATTGAGATTGGTGGAAAGATCCATCAGGTCTTTCCCCTCAAACCAGATATGTCCTGCATCGGCTTCTTCCAACAGATTCAGGCACCGCAGCAGCGTGGACTTGCCGGAGCCGGAGGCACCGATGATACAGACGACCTCGCCGGGATAGATATCCAAATCGATTCCCTTTAGCACTTTCAGCTGACCGAAGGACTTTTCAAGCTGTTCAATTCTAATAATCGGTTCCATGTTTCGTCCTCCTTTCAGTTGGAGCTGGGCAGACTGACCGCAGCCGTGTCCAGCTTCTTTGCAATTGCCCGCATGATGAGCGACGACAAGCAGGTAAGAATCAGATAGACAAGCGCAGCGATGCAGTAAACAGGAAGCGCCTTGTAGTAGATGCCGACAACAGAGGTCGTAGCAAACATCAGATCATAGCAGCCGATGACAGATAGCACGGAGGAATCCTTGATGTTGATGATGAACTCGTTGCCGATGGCGGGAATGCTGTTCTTGACCGCCTGCGGGAAAACGACCTTGATCATGGCCTGCCAGTTTGTCATACCGAGGCTTCTGGCTGCCTCATTCTGTCCGGCGTCAATGGCGTCGATGCCGCCGCGCAGCACTTCAGCAAGATATGCGGTGGAGTTCAGCGAAACCGTAATCAGACCGGAGATGAAGCAGGACCAGACGCCGTTGATTTCCGTCACGGACATACCGGTGTTTTTCAGAATTCCGAAACCCGCGTAATAGATGATCAGCGACTGCACCATCATCGGGGTACCGCGAATCACGGTGATATAGATTTTGGCGAAAAACCTGCCGACGCCCTTCATAAAGCGCTCGGTGTCGCTATCCTGCCGGGCACCTTTCTGAATGCGGAGAAGCACCATCAGCAGAGCCAGCACAAAGGCGATGGCCGTACCAACAAGGGCAATTCTGACCGTGGTCCAGATGCCAGTGAGGAACATTGTGCGACCATTCCACATCATGTAGATCATGGAGCCGAGGAAGTCCTGCGGATTTGTTTCCGCTGCCGTGGAAACACGAGCGGTCTGTATCAGATTCAAAACCAGTCTGTCGGCCGCAACGGCAAGAAATGCCAGCAAAACCAAGCTTCCAAGTGCAGCCGCGCCGGATTTCAGACCGCTCTTTTTTCTTCCGAATATTGCAGCGTACAGCGCAAGCAGGATAAATCCTGCACAAAGAGCATAAACGGTGATCTGTGCGACAGAACTCGAACCCAAAAAGCTGTTTTCTGCCGGAGCCGCACGCCACAGAAGCAGCGTGCAGGCGGCAAGAAGAACGCCGATGGGGTAGATATATCTCTTGAAATTCTGAAATAGTCTCATTCTGATCATCTCCGGATCGGTTGGATTGTATTACTTCGGCTGGTTTTCAACAGCGGTATTCCACAGTGTGTCACGGGTAGGCTGATCGATTGTTGCAAGGGCTGCATTGACGGAGCTGAGCATTTCGTCATCACCCATGCGGATGCCGACGCAGGCGCCGACGAAGCCGAGATCGAAGCCCTGACCGTTCTCAAAGGAAATGACAACGAAATCAGGATTGGCCTGCAGATAGGAAGGCGTGTTTTCAATGTTGACAACAATACCGTCGCAGGTGCCTTCCTGCAGGCGGGAGATCATGTTAGGAACAGAAGCAACCGGGGTCAGGTGCTCAACGCCGGGCATCTGATCGATGACGGTATCGAGCTGCGTGTCCTTCTGACCAAGAATGCTGGCGCCTTCAAAGTCATTAATGGAGGTTGCGCCCACATAAGCAGAATCTTCGTTCACCATGATGCCGTACTGGGTGACATGGTAGGGATCAGAGAAATAGATTGCTTCGCGTCTGGCGGCTGTATCGGCCATGCCTGCGATAATCAGATCGATCTGTCCCTGATTGAGTGCCTCGATCAGTCCGTCCCAAGCGAGCATGACGATGACGGGCTCACACCCCATTTCATCGGCAATTCTGCGGGCAATCTGAACGTCATAGCCCTCTGCGTATGCGCCGGGGACATTTTCAATAGGAAGGTTGGTTTCACTTGCGGTGGTTTCCTGCCAGTTGTTCGGCGCGTATGCACATTCCATGCCGACGCGGACAACGGTGCGGTTTTCTTCGGTTTGTGCGGGTTCGGTTTGGGCCGGAGTCTTTGCATCGGAAGCCGGAGCAGTTGCCGCACAGGCAGCAAGGCTCAGGAGCATCAAAGCGGCAAGCAGGATAGCGATGATTCTTCTCATAATTTGTACCTCTCATTCTTGAATAAAAATAAAAACCATGGATCGGGAACGATCCATGGTTTGTTTCCAATACAGATAATCCGATACTATACGGATATACGGATGACCTGAAACAATGTCCAACGATAGCGCTCCACATTTCTGTGACAGTCCGACGGATGTTCTCCGGCGGCCCAGCCGAAACGCGAATCAGGCATCGTTTCGACTTCGGCGGCAGCCCCTTTCTTCCGGCGGAAAACCTGATTTTCCGTTCTGCCGGGATACTCTTGGCGTGTCGCGCCTCTACCTAAGTGCAAACGGTCTACGCCGTTCACAATTTAAACTATTAAATTTTGATCAGAGTATAATCGGAAAAGACCATCTTGTCAAGGGAGAAAAATAATTCTGTACAGATAGACATAAAACGAGAAGTATTTTTTCATTTTTTGTGAAAGAGTGATAGTCTTCCAAGCTGCTTAATGGGAAAGCCACGTGCCGCACCGATTCCACGCTGCCGGACACAAAGACATCATGGCCACCGGTCATAGCAAAAACATTCAGGTGTTTTTGCAGCGATCAGGCCTTGGTTTCGCAGTAGTAGCAGCGATAGATCTTCTTCTCCCGGTCGGTGAGCTTAAAGATGTGCTTGATCTCCTGCTCACAGGAAGTGATGCAGCGGGGATTCTTGCAGAAGATGACGTTGGTAAGCATTTCGGGCATATCGATGGTGCGTTTCTCGACCAGCTCGCCGTTGCGAATCGTGTTGACGGTGACACCGGGATCGACATAGCCGATCACATCCAGATTTACGGGGATATCAGCATCAATTTTGATGATGTCCTTTTTGCCCATGACATTGCTGTGGACATTTTTGATGATGGCAACGGAGCAGTCCAGCTTGTCAAGCCCCAGCAGGTCATAAAGGCGCATGCCGTTGCCTGCGGAAATATGGTCAATTACGATACCGTTCTTAATCGAATCAATGTTCATATTTTGCCTCCTCCAAAAGCTTCAGAATCAGAGCCATACGCATATATTTGCCGTTCAGCACCTGCTTGAAATAGCAGGCACGCGGATCGTCATCAACTGCAACGCTGATCTCGTTGACGCGGGGCAGCGGATGCATGATGACAAGATCGGACTTTGCCCTTTTCAGTTTCTTCGGGTCAAGAATGTAGCTGTCCTTCAGACGCAGATAGTCTTCTTCATTGAAGAAGCGTTCACGCTGCACACGGGTCATGTAAAGGATATCGAGATCGCCGATGGCGTCTTCCAGACTGGTGGTCTGCACATAGGGAATACCCTTTTTCTTGAGGGCTTCTTCCTTGACATAGCTGGGTACCTTCAGTTCCTCCGGTGAGATCAGCACAAACTTCACGCCTGCGTAGCGGGACATGGCGGTGATCAGGGAGTGGACGGTGCGGCCGAACTTCAAATCGCCGCACAGACCAACGGTCAGATTCTCAAAGCGACCCTTCTCGCGCCAGATGGTCAGAAGATCTGCCAGCGTCTGCGTGGGATGGTTGTGTCCGCCGTCACCGGCATTGATGACGGGAATGGTGGCAGCCTGTGCGGCAATGCGCGGTGCACCTTCCTTGGGATGGCGCATGGCGATGATGTCCGCGTAGCAGCTGATGGTCTTTGCCGTATCGGCAACGCTTTCGCCCTTGGCTGCGGATGAGCTGTTAGCGGAGGAGAAACCGATGACATTGCCGCCAAGCTCATACATGGCAGCCTCAAAGCTCAAGCGGGTGCGGGTGGACGGCTCAAAGAACAGCGTAGCCAGTTTTTTGCCGTGGCAGGCCTCTGCGTACTTCGCAGGATGATCGATGATGTCGCATGCGGTAGCGATCAGTTCGTCCAGTTCTTCAACGGACAGATCCAGAATGTCGATGATACTTCTCATTTATTTGACCTCCTTGCCGATCCAGCTTTCGTCGGACGGATTATTACGGAATTTGATGATGCGCTCCACATCGGCAGCGGCGATGTAGCCTTCCTCGGCGGCAGTTTCCACCAGCGCGTCAAGATTGGAAAGAGAGTGGTTTTCGACCTTTGCGTCTGCCAGTCGGTCAAGGCCCTTCTTCATGCCGTAGGTGAAGATGGAGACGATGCCGAGAACTTCCGCACCGGCTTCGCGAAGGATGTTGACGACCTCAATGGCGCTGCCTGCGGTGGAGATGAGATCCTCAACGACCACAACCTTCTGACCGGGCTCCAATTTGCCTTCGATCTGATTGTTTCTGCCGTGATCCTTTGCACCGGAACGGACATAGCCCATGGGAAGCCCCATCAGATGGGCGGTGATAGCGGCATGGGCGATGCCTGCGGTGGAAGTACCCATGAGAACCTCCGCTTCCGGATACCAGGTTTCAATCAGCGCCTTCAGGCCGTTTTCCACGTCGCTTCTTACCTGCGGAGCGGAAAGCGTGAGGCGGTTGTCGCAGTAAATGGGGCTCTTAATGCCGCTTGCCCAGGTGAAGGGTTGCTCTGGACGGAGAAAAACGGCCTTGATGGAGAGCAGATCCTTTGCAATCGTCTTTTCCAGATTGTTCATACATACCTCCTGAATTTTTGAAATCCTGCAAAAGTGCAGGCAAATCTACGATATAAGAATGGATAGAAGTTCAGACAGATCTTCAGCGATGTAATCCGCGCCACAGGCTTCATGCTCGGCTCTGTCGCCATAGCCGTAAAGGACGCCGACGGCAGGCAGCCCGTTCTGATGTGCGCCTTCCACATCATGGCGGCGGTCACCGACCATGACCGTATCCTCCGGGCGGCAGCCTGCTCGCTGCATAGCGGATTTGATGACGGCAGGTTTTCTGCCGGCTTCGGGATCGTTCATGGGCGCGCCACACACAAGGGCAAAATACTTGGACAGGCCGAAATGCTCCATGATGCGAACGGCATATTCCTCCGGCTTGGAGGTGGCGACCACCAGCTTCTTTCCGACATCTACGAGCGTCTGCAGAAATGTTTCAATATCGGGATAGGGATCGTTTTCTGCCCAGCCATAGACGGAGAAATACTCACGATACTTGATGACGGCCAATTCTGCCTGCTCCGGTGTGAAGCCGTAAAGCTCCTCAAAGGAATCCAGCAGCGGCGGACCGATGAACGCAGTAAGATTATCAGGTTCTTCCCGAATGCCGAAATGCGCCAGCGCCTTGGAAACGGCGGTGGTGATGCCGACCTTCGGATCGGTCAGCGTGCCGTCCAGATCGAAGAGAATGTTTGTCCAGCTCATCCGACGAACTCCCTGAGGCAGCGCTCGTAGGCCGCCACCGGATCAGCTGCCGCTGTGATCGGACGGCCGACAACGATGTAGTCGGAGCCAATTGCCTTGGCATCTGCGGGAGTCATAACGCGCTTCTGATCGCCCTTATCGCCGTCTGCAAAACGGACACCGGGGGTTACAGTCAGAAATGCAGCGCCGCAGTTTTCATGTACCTTTCCTGCTTCCAGCGGCGAGCAGACTACACCGTCAAGCCCGGCCTTTTTTGCGTTCTGCGCGTAGTGCATCACAACTTCGTCGATGGGGGCGTGGATCATCAGATCATTTTCCATGGAGGTCTGATCGGTGGATGTCAGCTGTGTGACGGCGATCAGCAGCGGTCTTGTACCGTCTTCACGCGTAAGACCTTCCAGCGCGGCCTGCATCATGGCAACGGTGCCGCCTGCGTGCAGATTGCAGATATCCACATCGAGCCTTGAAAGCACAGCCATCGCCTTTTTGACTGTGTTGGGAATGTCATGCAGCTTGAGATCCAAAAAGATCTTATGGCCGCGGCGCTTGATCTCTCGCACGATTTCGGGGCCTTCCGCATAGAAAAGCTCCATGCCGATTTTTACAAAGGGCTTTCTGCCGGTGAATTTGTCAAGAAATGCAAAGGTCTGTTCAGCACTGGCGAAGTCGCAGGCTACGATCACATCTTTTCCCATGGTTATCTTCCTCCTATGATATCCTGTAAGTTGTTGATTCTGTACTCGTCCATGATTTGCGGCAGGTCGCGAATGATATTGCGGCAGACATAGGGATCGACGAGGTTTGCAGCGCCGATCTCAACGGCGCTTGCGCCTGCCATCATCATTTCGATCACATCCTCTGCCCTGCTCACGCCGCCGATGCCGACAACGGGAACCTTGACTGCGTGCGCCACCTGATAAACCATGCGCAGCGCCAGCGGGAAAATGGCGGGCCCGGAGAAGCCGCCCATGGTATTTGCGATGACGGGCTTTCCCGTGCGCAGATTGATGCGCATGCCGAGCAGGGTGTTGATGAGGCTGATGCCGTCCGCGCCTGCATCCTCGCAGGCCTTTGCAATGGAAACAATGTCGGTGACATTGGGGGAGAGCTTGATGATCACGGGCTTGGTGGTAACAGCCTTGACAGCCTTTACGACACCTGCCGCTGCCTGCGGATCTGTGCCGAAGGCCATGCCTCCGCCGTGGACATTGGGGCAGGAAATGTTGACCTCAAGCCAGCCGACCTGCTGATCTTTGTCCAGTTTTTCGCAGGTGTAGGCATAATCCTCCACGCAAAAGCCGCTGATATTTGCCATGACTGGCTTGTGGAAGCAGGCTTTCAGTTTTGGAAGCTCCTCGGAAATGACCTTGTCCACGCCGGGATTCTGCAGGCCGACGGCGTTGATCATACCGGCGGTACATTCTGCAATGCGCGGCGTGGGATTGCCGAAGCGCGGCTCTTTTGTGGTACCCTTAAAAGAGAATGTTCCGAGGCAGTTGATGTCATAAAGCTCGGCAAACTCGTAGCCGTAGCCGAAGGTACCGGAGGCCGGAATGACGGGGTTCTCCAGTTCGATGCCGCAGAGATTTACACTCAGTCTTCCCATAGGATTTCCTCCTTCTTCATCACGGGGCCTTCCTTGCAGATGCGCTTGTAGCCGGTAAGCGTCTTGCAGCTGCAGCCCATGCAGGCGCCGAAGCCACAGCCCATCCGCTGCTCAAAGCTCATCTGTCCGCCGGTTTTCGATGCGCGGTAAACGGCCTTCAGCATTGGCTCCGGGCCGCAGGTGTAGAAATAGGTATATTCATCCGGCATGGCGTCGGTCACGAAGCCCTTTGTGCCGTGGCTGCCGTCCACCGTGGTGACGGTGACACTGCAGCCGAGGGTACGGAATTCCTCTTCATAAAAAACTTCACTTGCGGTGTTGAAGCCGAGAATGACGCTGACGCTCTTTCCTTCGGTAAGCAGCTTCTTTGCCAGCAGATACATGGGCGGCACGCCCACGCCGCCGCCCAGCAGCAGCGGCTTTTCGCCGGAGAGGGATGTATCATAGCCGTTTCCGAGTCCAGTCAAAAGATTCAGTTCCTTGCCGGGAAACATTTCTGACATGGCTTTCGTGCCGGTACCGACAACCTTATAAATGATGGTCAATACATCCTCCTCCAGATCGCAGACGGAGATGGGGCGGCGCAGGAACAGGCCGTCAAGCATCAGATTGACAAACTGACCGGGTGCTGCTATC
>JAEDIZ010000165.1 GCA_016296635.1 Oscillospiraceae bacterium | reverse complement strand
ATTCCTGGGCCGTATATGACGATTCCTATGGCAACTACTGTGAGCTGTTCCGTGTGATTAGCTATTTCTCCTATCTCGGCAAGATCACAACCAATGCCGACGGCTGCAAGGTCATCAATGTTTACGGCGGCCAGAACGGCACCTCCTTTGGCGAATGGACGCAGGATAAGGGCAGCACCTTCGATTCCTATGAAGACGGCTGGTATGTCTTCCATGTGGATACCTGCGATCCGTGGAGCTTTGAGGTCGTCGAAAAGGTAAGGCTCGTTCAGGGCCAGCTTACAAAGGTCTCGGATAAGCTGACGGGCGTGAACGGCGTGAATGTGAACAATTCCGCGCAGTTCCTTTACGGAAAGTCGCTTGTCAGTTCCAGTAATCTGAAAAATGAGCTTTATTTCATGCTCGACCAGTACGGCAACGTCCTGGGATGCTCAAAGACGAACCCGCTGGAAGATGGTGACAAAACCCTGCCCGGAACGATCCTTCCCGGTGTGATCGAGCTGCCGTTCAAGGATGTAGACACAGACAAATGGTACTTCCGGGATATCTATGAGATCTATGTCAGCGGTCTGATGAACGGAACCTCAAAGACGGCGTTCAGCCCCAATGCGGCAACAACACGCAGCATGATCTGGACGGTTCTTGCACGCAAGTGCAACGCGAAGCTCACCGAAGGCGAACTGTGGTACTCCGGTGCGCAGGAGTGGGCGCAGAAAACAGGTATCTCCGATGGCAGCGACCCCACGGGCAACATTACCCGGGAGCAGCTCGTCACGATGCTGTGGCGCAATGAGGACGAGCCCAAGTCCGATCAGACGCTGGAGCAATTCAGCGATGCGGCGTCCGTCAGCGCATGGGCTGTGGAGGCTATGTGCTGGGCTGTTGAAAACGGCATCATAAAGGGCTCGGATGGTAAGCTGAACCCGCTGGCCAATGCAACCCGTGCAGAGGTTGCGGCGATGATCATGCGGTATTGATTTCAAAAGCAGAGGATCCTCTTATACCAATAAAAATGCGGGTGCTGTGGTTTATTCCACAGCACCCGCATTTTATCAAAGGACTTGTCATTCCGAGACCTGTCCGCAGAGAGGTCTCGGAATCTGCCCCTGAAGGTTGTCTGTTTTCCTAAATACCAGCGTTTTTGGAATGATTTGGAGTACGGATTGCCACGTAGGACTGCGCCTTCCTCGCCATGACACCCTTTTTACAAATTAAAGCACAGGCTCTGATTTCAGAGCCTGTGCTTTTTCGTTCTTATATGCTTGATCGGAGATTATTTCATTCGATCATAGACCATCTGCCAGACCTTTGTAAGGTCTTCCATGCCAATGGCATTGATGCCGTTCACATATGTGTCCCATTCGGTTTCAATGTCAGCCACACCGGTGATGAACTTGTCGCGTGCTTCGTACCAGAAATTCAGAACCTCAGAGTTGCATAGGTTTCGAATCTCATTTTCTTCGCGGGTAAAAACTGTAACCTTCGGAACGGATGCGTTTTTCCATGTGCAATTACGAATCAGCTCATACTGCTCAAGATACCAGTCATAGGCCAACTTGTCGAGCAGCAGCTCCTCTGTCGTCTGCACAAATGGAAGCGACAACTGGCCGCAGCCGTAAGCGGAGATGTCAGCGATCTCGCCGTTTTCGTCCTTCAGCGGCATCACAGAGCCGTCCTCGAGGATTTCAAATGTCTCGCCTTCCTTGCCATAAGCGCGGATGTACATGATATAAGGATCTGCGTAGAGGGTATCCAGCCACTTGCAGGCAAGCTCCACGTTTTTGCATTCGTATGTAACGGCAGCGCCGGTATTGCCGGAGGCAAGGGTGCGGCGGACAAAGTACGGCTCATTATTGTTGTATTCCGAAGCAAGCGGAAGCCCCAGCGTAAAGCATTCTTTGAGCGGGTCTTCGATACCGGCAGGTGTCATGGAACCATAGCCAATGGCAAAGCCAGAGAAGAAGATAAAGCAGCCGATACGGTCACTGGCAACTTTTTCTGCGAGCGTATCCATGCTCATGTAGCAGATTTCATTGTCCAGTACACCGTCCTCGAACAGCTTATTCAGATAGGTCAGGTAAGCGCGCATATTATCTGTGGTATATTCGGGATAGACAACGCCGTTCTCATCTGCGTTGAATGCATCCCATCCGTCATACTGCTCCAGATTAAATGCATTGCCTAAAACAGAGGTGATGATGTCCACGCTGGAGGAGGTCAGAGGAATCTCATCAGGAATCCCATTTCCGTTCAAATCGCCGGAGGACTGGAACAGATACATCAAATCTGTGAATTCATCCAGTGTTGTAGGAACCTTCGCACCAAGCTTATCCATCCAGAGCGTGTTATAGCAGAAGATGATACGACCTTCGGTGGGATTGTTTGTATTCGGGATTGCGTAGATCGCACCGTTAGGATTTGTAATGATCGTTTTCAGATCACTGCCCATGCCGCTGAAATACGCCTGCGTATTCGTAAAGCAAGTGTCCCAATACGGACTCATGTCAACGAAAATCCCGCTGTCACCGGCGTTTCTGGTGGTACGCGCATTGTTGCAGACCATGATATCGGTCAGATCGACGCCGGCAGCGAGCTTCGTATTCACAATATCGTTGTAGCCAGCAATCGGAGAAACGTCCCACTCGATATGGACATTCGTGTAGTCCTCTAACTGCTGCCAAAACCAAAGATCGTTGGAAGGCGGAAAATATGTACTGCTGACGGCATCATACGTGCTGACGGTCAAGGTCGTTTTTTCCTCACACAGCCATTTTTTCGGCGCCTGCTCACCCTGCATGATGGAAGTATCCAGCACGGGAGCAGATTCCGTCATATTGCTTTCGGATTCAGAGGAAGCGGCTGACGAAGAAGGTGTACTTTCAGAGGACGGGGAATTTGTGTTTTCTGCAACAGACTTTTTGTCGGAATTGCTGCATCCGGCAAATAATGAGACAAAGAGTACAAGCGATAAAAGTAAAGCAATAATCCGTTTCATCTTTTTTCTCCTTGAATTTTTCTTTTTGTCCACTCGATTAGAGAGTAGAATTCACGTTTGAAATGAGTACAATAAATACAATATTCTTTTGAGTAGATACCGGAGTGTTGGTTATCAAAAACAGCTAATACTATATGGAGGCTCTTAGTTTTATCTTGCTGGCACACATCGGACAGCCGCACCGCTGTGCCCCCGCTCGAGAGAATACATACGCTTTCCATTCATTGCCACAGTCGCTGCATTTCCACCAGACACGCTTTGCGCTGCCGCAGGTCACCTGTTCCGGTGTCAAACTGCCATTGAATGTGGGATGCCATTCTTTTGCTACACTTGGTAGCCGTGATGCAAGATCGTTGAAGCCCGGTAACACCTTGGTGTTCGAGCAGTATGGACATTGGGAGTGTCTTACGGCCCTCGCTGAAATATCACTCTTGAATTCATGCCCTTGACTGCAAACCCACAGGACGTTTCGATTGCTGTACGCTGTGACCGCATTCGGCATCAAGCTGCCGTTTTTTGTTGGATGCCATTCCTTTGCAAGCTCCGGGAAGCGGCTTGCAAAGTCGTTGATTCCGGGAACAACCGCTTTTCCGGCGCAAACAGGGCAACCTGTACCATTCGTGCGGCTAGCGATGCTCGCTTGATATTCGTAGCCGCAGGCATTGCACTGCCACCAGACCTTCCTCCGGC
>JAEDIZ010000164.1 GCA_016296635.1 Oscillospiraceae bacterium | reverse complement strand
GATGCAGTCTATCACAACTTTGGAATGACCGCCGCCGCCAATTAGAATGACAGAATCAGACATGCATGGACTCCTTTGTTCCAGAAAATTCTTCCATAGTTACAGAGGTTTCGGACGAGATTCCATCCCGGCAGAATACCTTTTTCACAGTCATGAATATGACTTTAACATCGACCCAAAAACTGATGTGTTGAACATACCATACATCCAGCTTGAACTTTTCTTCCCAGCTGATTGCGTTGCGGCCATTCGCCTGCGCCCAGCCGGTAAGGCCTGGACGCACATCATGCCGGTGCCGCTGCTCCTCATTATAGAGCGGCAGATATTTCACCAGCAGCGGCCTTGGGCCAACGATGCTCATATCTCCCCGCAGGATGTTCCAAAGCTCCGGCAGCTCATCCAGGGAGGTGCTGCGCAGAATCTGGCCGAAGCGGGTAAGCCGCTGATCATCGGGTAGAAGGTTACCGTTTTCGTCACATTCATCCGTCATGCTGCGGAACTTATACAAGCGAAAGATCTTTTCGGACTTGCCCGGGCGCTCCTGATGGAAAATGATCGGGCTTCCCAGCTTGATACGCACCAAAACTGCTGTGACCAGCAAAACAGGGGAGAGGATGATTAGAGCCAGAAACGAAAGGGTAAAATCCAGCAACCGCTTGATGTATTTTTCGTAGAACCCGACTTTATGTTCCATACTTTCCCCTTAAAACAGCTTACGGATTACTTCGCAGACACGATCTACATCTTCCATACGCATTTTCGTGTCACTGGGCAGGCACACACCGCGGCTGAATAGGTCATCGGACACGGAATCCGTGGCAACGGTTACATACTTCGCATCCGCAAAGACAGGCTGGAGATGCATAGGCTTCCAGAGATGGCGGCCTTCAATGTTTGCCTCATTCAGCGCACTCAAAACGTCCGTGGGTGTCTTGCCGCAGTCCTTGTTCAGCAAGAGAACAGACAGCCAGCGGTTAGAAGCCGCGCACTTCAGGGAGGGCTGCATCACCAGCGGAAGTCCGCTTAGTTTGGAGACATAACGTTCAAAAATGGCCCGCTTCTGCTGAATGCGAAGCGGCAAAACTTTTACCTGCCCACGGCCAATGCCGGCGCAGATGTTACTCATACGGTAGTTGTAGCCGATCTCTTCATGCTGATACCAGGGGAAGGGCTCCCGAGCCTGGGTAGCCAATTTCAGAGCGTGAGCAGCATCTGCTTGATCCTCGCAGACCAGCATACCGCCGCCAGATGTGGTGATAATCTTGTTGCCATTGAAAGACAGTGCGCCAAACTTGCCAAAGGTGCCGCACTTGCGCCCGGCGTACTCACTCCCCAGAGCCTCAGCCGCATCCTCAATCAGGGTTACGCCATGTTCCCGGCAGATAGCCGTGATCTCATCCAGCTTGGCGGGATTACCGTACAGATGGACGACGATAACAGCCTTAGGAAGCCCGTATAATTCAAACGCCTTTTCCAGCGCGGCAGGGTCCATATTCCAGGTATCTTGCTCACTGTCGATAAACACCGGATCGGCTCCCACATATGCCACAGGATTTGCCGAAGCTGAGAAAGTCAAATCCTGACAAAATACCTTGTCCCCAGGCTGGACGCCCGCCAGAATCATAGACAGGTGCAGTGCAGCCGTACCGGCTGACAGGGCCACCGTGTGTCCCGCACCAATAAAAGACTGCATAGACTTTTCAAATTCGTTTACATTTTCACCCAGCGGGGCAATCCAGTTCTTCTGGAACGCATCATGTATGTATTCCAGTTCAAAACCCTCGTCAGACATATGAGGGCTGGCAAGAAGTAAACGATCTGCCATGATAATGTCATCTCCCAAATTCTTAAAAATATCTCGCAGCAAAATGTACTGCTTTCATCACATCAATTTTATTTTAGTAAATTGTCCCGCTGCTGACCTTGGTCCCATCCGGGACCTTTGCGCCTTTCTGCACCATGGCTCCAGCGGCCAGATGGACATAGTCACCAACCGTTGCGCCGTGATCGACGATGCTGGCGCTGGCGAGAATCACGCCTTTTCCGATGTTCACGGAGGCGTTGACGATGGTTTTCGCCTCAAAAATGGTGCCCGCTCCGGCCTTGGCGGTGGGGCTGATGGTGGCCGTCGGATGCCGCAGAACCGGAACGATGAAGCCAGCCTGCTCCAGCCGCTCGATCAGCGTCCGGCGCAGCTGATTGTCTCCGATGGCCACAAAGGCGACAGGGAAGGCCTCCAAGTAATTCCGGTAATTGCTGAGCGTGTCCAGCACACCGGGCAGCTCCAGGTTATCGTCCAGAAACGCGATCTTTTCAAATATGCCGATGGCCTCGGCGGTTTCCCGAACCACATGGCCCTGGCTTCCGGCTCCCAGAATCAACAGGTTCATGTGCCTGGGCTGCGCCTCACTCGGCAGTGGCGCAGTGGAGCCCGCTACAGAACTCAAATCTGCCGAAAGATACTCTGCGAAACGCTTTGCCAGCACATTAGGCTGCTTGATGCCGACGTAAGTACAAAGGCTGTACAGGTCCACACCTGCCTGGATGCGGCGGCGGATAAACGCATTGCGCAGGTCCATAGCCGACAGCGTTTCTGCCACATGATACTTGTTGCAGATATTGGTCAGGACGTTCTGCATAGGGTAGAAGGCAGGCACCTCGGTGCCGCCGGTCATAACGAAGCAATCCTCACTTTTATAAAGAGGACGGGCCTGCTGGAGATATTCTTGCAGCTCGGGAGCCATGGGCAGCACCCTGGGGTCATCTGTTGGCAGGAACTCCGCAACTCTGACGGCGTCGCTGCCTTTTGGCCGGCCGATGATATGTGCAATGGAGACCGTTCCGGCTTTCAGGTCGATATCCCGCCACCGCAGGGCAGAGACCTCAGAGAGCATCAGCCCCATATGGAGGCAGAGATATGCGGCCACCTTGCGCGGCTCCACATCCTCATTCAAGCTTCTTTCAATTAAATTGCACTGCTGTTCAGTAAGCATTGGCACCTATCCTTGTTGATCCGCAATTGCCAGAGGGGAAATACGCGAAACGTAATACATTTCAACAATGAGCTGATGATCCATCAGAGCTTTTCCGATCAAGCTGCTGATTTCTGAAGCGTTGAAACCCGGAAAATCCAAAAGTGAACATACTTTCAGAAATGGCTCCAATTTACGATAAAAAAGCCATTCTGTCGCCGTGGTATCTTAAATAGAATTCTACCATGTTTCAACATAAAAATCAATATGCAGGCCGCTTATTATACGGTAATATTTGTAATTAAGAACCGGATTTTTTATTGTGTATTTCCGCTCATCAAAATAACAAAGCGGCATTCCAACTTCTGCGGTTATAAGTCCCGTATTTTGACAAGTTTTTTAGAAGAAAAGAGTTATAGTATGGATAAATAAGGTGTTCTCCGTCGATAAAAGACAGGCAGCTGGTATCGACAATTGAATCAAAAGCGCAAACTTGCCAGCTGCCTATGCCGGTACGGTTTGCGCTGTTTTTATTATCAGGGAAAACCATGCGCTCACAGATCAGAATTTATGATTGCGTATCAAATAGAGAGAAGGCGTTACGATGATTCGGCTGAACAATTTCTTTTTAAGCAAACAAAATGACAAAGAGCACCGCGAACATATCAACTATGCGCTTGCGCTTGAAAACGCGCTGAGCATCCTGGAAGCCGAAGCGCACG
>JAEDIZ010000163.1 GCA_016296635.1 Oscillospiraceae bacterium | reverse complement strand
AATTCATCATCGACATAGCCGTCTCAACGGCTGTGTCGATTTCTTTTTCGCTGTGCCGTCTCAGGGCAACGCACTCAGCCGCCGGCGCTCCGCAGACGAAACATTTTCTCGGCGGAAGTCCAAGATCACGTCGGCTGATAGGCTTGTCTTCCGTCAGGTCTATATCCAGAAACCGCCCGCCGGGCAATTCCTCCAAAGCTATGCAGATTTTTTTAAGTTCCGCGCCGCCTTCGGAGAGCAAAAACAGGCATAGCCCGTCCGCGCCCTCGCTTTCATCCCTTCCCAGAACCGGGAAACCCGCCTGCTGAATTATACGTTCCGTCTCGTCGGCCCGCTGTCGCAGAAAAGCCTTCCAATTATCCTGGCTGCGGTATCTAAGCGGCAGACATAAGGTGATGCTCACAAGGGTATCACATTTATTGCTCAGTTCCATCCGCCTTTTCCAACGCCGCTCCCTGTCGTCAAGAACGGCTGACAGAAGATCCTGATCTACCTGCTCAGCCATTTCTTAGCCTCCGAAAGATTATCAGCCAAATAATCGCGGGTGGTAGGCGGAAGAAGCTGAAAGGCTTTTTCTGTCTCCCCGGAGCGAAGCAGATTCCTTACTCGGGAAGCGCTGACAGCTTCACCGTCCCGGCAGAGTCGCGGCAGTATGTGCAGGTCTACACTGTGAAGCTGTTCGGAAAGGACTTCATTATATACAGCTGTGGACTGAGAAAAGGGTTCCTCGCCCAGATATCTGTCGGTAATTCCCAGCGTTGGGACAAGATAGTGCTCAAATATTGCGGCATCCATCTCCGCCTGCTGGCGGGTGCGCACTGCATCACGGGAAAAGTATGCGGGGAAAGTGAGTGAAGAGATCATATATCTGCCGCCGGGAAGAACGGTGACATTACCGAACTCAGCCGTTCCCTGTTCTGCAAGCATCTTTCTCACTGAAAAAGGAAATTCTGACAGCTCCTCCTCCAGTATAAACACCATCACCCTGTCATTTTCCTCCGAGGCTCGCGAAATGAGATATTTGTGACCGAGAGTAAAGGGATTGCAGTTCATCACAAGGCAGCCTAACTTTTCTCCCGGCTTTGCGCGGTACTCCTCCAGTGCGGCACAGTACTCCGAAATACCGGGTCTGCCCCACTCAAGGAGCGTTGCCCCGGCAGAAGTCTCCGCCACCTGCTTGAAGCCCATGCTGCGAAACATCGGCGCAGCGCTGTTTTTAGTAATAAGGTACAGGCATTTTTTCCCACGTCTGGAGGCCTGAGCGATCAGGTGCGTTACAACGCGAACAGCCAATTCCTCTCCCTGATGATCCGGATCAACGGCTATCATCTGCAGCATATCTCCCACCAGGGCACCGGTAGCGGCCAGTTCTTCATCTTCTGTATAGAAGCCCACGCGATAATCTGCATTGTCCACGGCGAGAAGTCCGCACTTATTCAAAAGTTTTTCCGCCTGCAGAAGGCTTATGGAACGCTCGTCAAACACAGGGATCCTCCATATAGTACTTCTCAAACTCTGCCCTGGTTTTCTTCAGGAATGCGGGCCAAGCTTCAGGATCGACAAAAGCATCCTTTTCACCCTTGAGCTGACGTGCACGCCTGCCGAGAGTATCGTTGTTGGCGGGATGATTGCCCAGCATGACATCAACATGCTCTTCAGCCATGGTGTCAAGAGAATTAAGCATGTCATCGCGAAGAGAAACGGGTTCTCCAAACATTGTCAGCTCAGCCATGCTCAGGCTTCCCTTTCCGGCGCCGCCGAACAGACCGGCACGGACAGTTCGCTCACCGTCTGAAACATCCATGAAAAATGCCATTGCACCGGGAGTATGACCGGGTATAGGCAGGCATTCTACTGTAATATTACCCATGGTGATCTTCTCGCCATTCTCTATAAGTACATCAAAAGTGGGTACAGTGCAGAGCGGTGATACCACCTCACACAGTTCTGTGAGTCCGATGCCCGGCTCTCTTTTAAGCCACTGTGCATCAGTGCGGCTAATTGCCAATGAGCAGCCATAAAGTCTGCGGAAAGCTTCAGATGCGCCGAAATGGTCAAAATGACCGTGGGTGTGGAGTATCATGCATATGTCCTTCGGGTTGAAGCCCAGACGGTATATGGACTCAGTGAGCATATGCACAGTGTGAGGGAAGCCCGCATCGATAAGCAGGAGTCCATCACCGGTATCCACAAGGTGAACACAGACCTTTTTATCGCCCACATAATATATGGGACCAAAAACCTGGAACGGGTCTATCCACGCTGTTTCGGGATGGAGATTGTACTCCTCATGGGATTTAAGATACTTAGCTTTGATCTGATCAAATGTCATTGTGCATTCTCCTCCGGGTGCAGTTTTTTACGTATTATGAACAGATAGGCAAGCAGCAGGGATGCCGTTGCGACCCATGCGACAGGATAGCAGTTGAAAACGATTTCCACACGGGGATTGATATTGTAAGCAAGAGCCAGATAGAGCTGGCGTACGCCAACCATGCCGATAAGGGAGAGCACCATGGGAACACGGGCCTTACCGTAGCCGCGGAGCACACCCAGAGTTGAATCGCGCATTCCCACCAGGAAGTACGTGGGGATTATGGTGTGCATCATAGCAGCACCGACAGCGATGACCTCGGGATCGGAATTGAATAGCGACAGCAGATCTTCGGCGAATATGTACACTATTGCGCCCAGACCCATCGTAACAGCGATCGAGAGAAGCAGGCACTTTACCGCGCCCTCGCGGTTGCGGCTGTAATTCTTTGCACCTGCATTCTGACTGATAAAGCTGGTCATAGTAAGGCCGAAAGACTTGCACGGCATGGATACGAATTTGTCCAGACGCATTGCCACACCGATACCGGCCGCAGGCACGACGCCAAAGCCGTTTATGTAGCGCCAGATAAACAGGTTTGATATGGAAATCAGGCAGTTTTGGAGGCCTGAGGGAAGTCCGATGTTAAAGAGTCTTGAAACAATACCGCGATTTTCATAGAGTTCCGGCAGTTTGAATGGGATGAAGCGTCCTCCTGCACGAATTGCGCGGTAGGCAAGCAGAACAGATACGCCCTGTGCAATTATGGTTGCCAGTGCCACGCCTGCAATGCCCATATTCAAGACACGGAGAGTAAGCCAGTCCATGAAAATGTTGCTCACGCAGCATAATATAAGAATGCGCAGTGGAGTGGACGAGTCGCCCATGCCGCGCAGTATACCGGACAGCATATTATATATAACAGTAAAAAGAAGACCGATAAGATATATTCGCAAGTAGATAAGGGCCTGTTCAAAAAGCTCGCCCTCCGCTCCTGTGAGATACAAAAGCTGAGGCGAGAATAGTATACCAATGGCAGCAAGGCATGATCCAAGTATCAGAGCAACAGTGAGTATAGTACGCTTTGTAAGCTCAAGTCTTTCAAGGTTGCCGCTGCCAACCTCGTGGGCGACCACGGAAATTACGCCTGCTGACATTCCGTTAAAAAAGCCGATCAACAGATTTGATATGGACGAGCATTCGCTGATCGCTGCCAGTGCCGTATTGCCGAGAAAATTGCCCACAAACAGCGCATCCACACTGTTATAGAGATTTTGCAGCAGTTCTCCTATCACTATTGGAATGGAGAAGCGAACAAGCTGCGCAATTATGTTTCCGCTTGTAAAATCTATTCGTCTTTTTTCCAATAAACTTGCCACTATAATTCACATCCGTTTCTTCCGG
>JAEDIZ010000162.1 GCA_016296635.1 Oscillospiraceae bacterium | reverse complement strand
TGGATGTGCTGTTTGTCAATGTGTGTGGCTACCACGAAAGCATGTTGCTTGTCCGTTAGTCGTTCTGCCAATTTCTTTCCGATCTCATTTGCTTTTTCCCGAGTGATTTCTCCGGGCTTGAAAGCCTGCCGTACATGATAGGCGAGCACCTCATCTTTACGTTTTCTGCCGGTGGTGTTCAGGTATTCCTGACGATACAGCATGAACTCATCCGCTGCAGTTTCGGGCGAACAGGCGTGGGACGAGATCAGAAGTCCACCGTCCGTCTTTTCCGGGTTCATGATGTAATCCAGCCTCTCTTTGAGGCTCTGATATGCTGTTTTGCCTTTTCCGACGTGGATCGAAATGATATTGGTGGTTGCCATGACATCCCCCCCTTTTCAAAAGTGTGCGGCGGATGTGACCGCACAATCCGCCGCTGTGTTGCTATGATTTTTTCTCTGCTCGTAATCCATGGTCGTGTCCCAGCCGTTGCAGAATCTGGCTCAGGAGCGCCTTCAGTTTTCTCTGCGCATCGACGATTTCGTCCATTTCGATTTCATAGATCGAGCCATGCTCGTTCAGCCTTCGGGCGATCTGGTTGATGTTGCCGCTCATCTTTCCCATCAGGCGGACTGCCTCGTGCATCTCCTGCAGATCCAGCTTTAGCAGATACCCGTTCAGCATCATCGTCCGGAGGTAAGTGGATCGGTTCCGGACGCCGAAAGCTTTCATTTTCTGTCGGATGGCGGCATCCTCATCAGGCGACACTTTGAAGCTGTAGTGAATGTTTCGTTTTGCTTTTTCCATGATCGGTTCCTTTGCTTACAGGGTGTTGATGATCTGTTCCCTTACGATTTCTTCCGCTCTGCTGCGGATGCTGTTCATCCTGCGGACCCATTCCATCTGGTCAGCCGCCTTCGTTTTTTCTGTGATGCCTTCCTGCGTCGCCATCCGCCGGGTCAACTGCTCCAGCATGGCCTGAGCACGCTCCCCGGCATCTGCCAGATGCCTGTCCAGAGTACCGTTCAGGATCATCCGATCATACAGGCCAGGATGTTCTGTTTCCAGATAGGCTCTGTGCATCCGTCCCCATCTGCCGATGGGGCGCTGTTCCCTGTCGACCAGAGTGAGGTTGGGATAAAGCATGCCGTCGTTTCCTTCGGTATAGGTGCCGCCGAGTTGTTCAAAGATGCTGGTCATGGTCATTCTCCTTTCATGTCGTTCAGCATTTTTGCAATCAGCGTGATGTCGTTCAGCAGCTCATCGCTGGGCTGAGTTCCGGTGCTGATGCGTCTCAGCTCTGTCCATACATCATCCAGTGCGTTTTTCAGCGCTTTGAAGATTCGCGGATTCGGAGTAACGGTGATGCTGTTGTCCATGCATTTCCGATAGCAGTACTCCTGCTTTGGAAGCCCGGACAGAGCCACCGCTCTGTTCAGCTGCTCGTTCTCCTCCGGGGAGACCCGGAAGCCGACGGTGATGTTCCGCCATCGATTGTGATTGTCACAGTTCTTAGCCGACATTCAGATTCACCATCCTTTCATCATCCAGTTTGTTGGCCATCTCAGCCTGCTTCGAGGGGAAGAGGTGGGCGTAACGGTAGGTGATATCGATGCTCTCATGTCCCACACGATCCGCGATGGCTACCGCACTGAAGCCCCTGTCGATCAGCAGCGATACATGACTGTGACGAATATCATGCACGCGAATCCGTTTGACCCCGGACGCACGGCAGCCCCGATCCATTTCGTGATAGAGGTAGCTTTTTGTGACCGGGAAGATACGATCCTTCTTCTTCACTCCATAGAGGGACTTCATGTATTCCTGCATTTCCTCACAGAGGAATTTGGGCATCCTGATCGTCCGAATGCTCTTCTTCGTCTTCGGTGTAGTGATCACGTCCTCCTTGTGGAGCCGCTGGTAGGACTTGCTGATGGACACGGTACCCGCTTTGAAGTCGAAGTCCCCGGGTGTCAGCGCCAGCAGCTCGCCCTCGCGAATGCCGCACCAGTAAAGCATCTCGAAGGCATAGTAGGACATCGGTTTATCCATGACGGCTTCTGCGAACCGCTGGTATTCCTCCTTCGTCCAGAACTGCATTTCCTCCGCTTCCTTGCTCCCAATATACCCCACCTTGGATGCCGGATTGCTCTTCAGTCCGTAGTGCCGAACCGCATGGTTCAGGATCGCCACCAGTTGGTTATGGATACCCTTGAGATAGGTCGGCGAGTAGGGCTGCTTCTTTTCATCCCGGTAGGCAAGAAGCTCGTTCTGCCAGGCGATGATGTCCCGGGTTTCGATTTCGCTGAGCATCTTTTTGCCAAAGGTGGGGAGGAGCTTCGTCCGGATCATGTGTTCCTTACTTAGCCAGGTGTTTTCCTTCAGCCGGGGCCGCATGTCATGCTCATACAGTTCCAGAAAGGCTTCAAAGGTCATGTCCGGATCTCCATCGGTCTGCAGCTGGAAGTTGCGCTCCCACTCCTGCGCTTCCCGCCGGGTAGCAAAGCCCCGTTTACATTTCTGCCGCTTCACACCCTTCCAGTCGTGGTACCGGACCATTACATACCAAGTACCGTTTTTCTCATCCTTGTGCGTTGACACGCGATTCACACTCCTTCTGATCTGATGTACCGTACAGTCGCTCCTTAAAATACTGCCGGTTCACCCGCCCGGCGATGGTCATATATCCCTTCTCGCGGAGCTCCGCATTCAGTTGCTTGATCAGCCTGTAGGCATAGGATCTGGACACTTCGAGCTCCCGAGCTACTTCTTCTGCTCTCATAAATTGGTTCTTCATGGGTTCCTCCTTTTGCAAATTAAGCATTCACGCTTAACTTCAATATCATTATATTAAACAATATCGCTTGTGTCAATAGGCTTTCAAGGAACATTCCAAACTTTTTTGTTAAATTTCCATCTTGACGATCTTAAACGGATTTGCTATGATAAATTATCCTGTTCAAGAGGTGATTTGATGGCGACCGGCGAACGTATCCGTTTCTTCCGCACTTTACGGGGGATGACGCAAAAGTATTTGGGCCTTCTTCTGGGGTTTCCGGAGAACTCGGCCGATGTGAGACTTGCTCAGTATGAATCCGAGGATCGCACCCCCAAGGCAGAACTGACCGGGCAGATGGCGGAAGCGCTGGACGTTTCTCCCAAGGCCATCGCCGTGCCGGACATCGATACCATGGATGGCCTGATGCACACGTTGTTTACGTTGGAGGACCGAAAGCTTCTTCGTATCACCAACGCGGATGGTTTGATCTGTCTGCGTGCGGAGATTTTTGATGGCGGCATCCATGCGGCTGATCTGGAGCAACGTCTCCGTGCCTGGCAGGAGCAATCCGCCAGGCTGGCTGCCGGTGAGATCACCAAAGAGGCGTATGACCGCTGGCGGTATCACTACCCTGATTTCGATGATACGCGAATCCATGCTGCCGTTCCGCCGGAAGCGCCCGCCAAGCGCAAACGCGGCCGGAAGCCAAAGCCGAAAGCCTGAAAGAATGAACATAAAGAAAGCCCTCCGCTTGTGGAAGATTTCCTCCACAGCGAAGGGCTTTTGAACAGGCTATTTTCACAGAGAGTGATAACCGGGAGGCGTTTTTCTCGCCTTCACTCCAAAGCCACCAGCGCAGTTTTCTGTAAAGACGGCTTTGGAGATGGTTATCATTTTGTTATCAGAGGCGGTTTGGACTGGGCCAAAACGCTTGTGCCGCAAGGCTTTTCGCCTTTACAGCGGTCATTCCCACTC
>JAEDIZ010000161.1 GCA_016296635.1 Oscillospiraceae bacterium | reverse complement strand
GCAGTTGGTGTGTTTGTCGTTGAATACTGGCGGCACAGCTGCAGCGTCCTGTGCACCATATCAGGTCACAGCCGGTTTAACCAATGTAATCAATGTGGATCGGCTATTCCTGAACGACGAAGTAAAGGCATTGCTGCAGAAGAATCTTTTTGCGGTCTGCGATGACTACAGTGATGAATTCTATGAGATTTACGAATCGAATAGATACGCTCTGGATGCGAACTTTGTGACTGTTGACTCTCTGATGCACACCTATCATCTTTATTTCAGCCTGCTTCTGAATCGGACGGAGAAGAATTATCTGGCTGCACGGCTGCAGGAGCTGAGCGCGGAGCTGCTGCAGGAGAGTATGCAGCAGTATGAAGCGCTGGCGGGCAGCGAATGGGAAGAGGCCGCGAAGAGAAATGTCGCATATTTTGTGATTGCAGCCTGTTTGCAGAATCCTTCCGTGCCGATCCCGGGCTATGTGCAGACACTTGCGAATCAGGAACTGGCGGCAATTTACAACGCTTCCGAAATCGGATTTTCCGAGCTGGCAATGAATTACGTTGACTATTCCCAGTTCAAGCCCCGTGGCTACTATGAGGGGGACGAAACGCTGGAGCAATATTTCCGCGCTATGATGTGGTACGGTCAGATCACCTTCGCGCAGAAAGAGGAGGAGCTGAACCGCAGCGCGCTGCTGATGACGCTCGCCATGGAGAAGCATTTGGAACTCTGGCGGCAGATTTACGCCGTTACGGCATTTTTCGCCGGCAGCAGCGACGATTTGGGTTACTGCGAATATGCACCGGCTGTTTCCTGCGCGTACGGCTCCATGCCGACTATGGCAGAGTTGAAGCAGAGCAGCGAGTTTGAGACTTTTGAAAAACTGATCGGGGAACTGGATCCGCCCGCCGTCAATTCGATTCCGGTCTGGGAGGGTACGGAAGACATTCCGGAAACCACAAAAGGATTCCGTTTTATGGGTCAGCGCTTTACCATCGATGCTGTGGTGATGCAGCAGCTGGTGTACAGCAGTGTAAAGGAAAACGCCGCCGGAGATAAGAGACTGCTTCCGGATACGCTGGATGTGCCGGCGGCGCTGGGCTCGGAGACTGCACTGCAGATTCTGACGGAGCAGGGCGAGACCGGGTTCAGCGGCTATCGGGAAAAGATGGAGGAGGTACGGCAGTGGCTGCGGGAGTCAACGGATGAGCTGTGGTCCGAGAGCCTCTATTCCGGCTGGCTCTACACCCTCAACCCATTGCTGGAAAAGAAGGGCGCAGGTTATCCGGCTTTTATGAAAAGCGATCAGTGGGCAAAAAAGAATCTTGAGACCTATGCCGGCAGTTTTACGGAGCTGAAGCATGACACGGTGCTCTATGCGAAGCAGATGATGGCGGAAATGGGCGGCGGCCCCATTGATCCGGTGGATGATCGCGGCTATGTGGAACCTGAGACAGAAGTATACAGACGCTTTGCTGAGCTTGCAGTTGAGACGGCGGACGGCCTGAATGCTCTGGGCATGATTGGCGGCGAGGACATGGAAAACCTCTCCCGTCTTGCAGAACTGGCGGAACGGCTCAAAACGATTTCAGAGAAAGAACTGCGCGATGAACTGCTGACAGACGAAGAATTTGAACTGATCCGCTCCTATGGTGGCACACTGGAGCATTTTTGGAAGGAGGCCGTCAAGGATAAGGCAGAATCAGAATGGTTTGATTCTCAGGAGATACCGTCGTCTCTGGTGACGGACATTGCAACGGATCCCAACGGTCGTGTCCTGGAGATTGCAAACGGAAGACCCTCCAAAATCTACGTTATAGTCAACGTAGACGGCAAGCTTCGTATTGCATCCGGCGCTGTTTATGATTTTTACCAGTTTGAAAAGCCCATCAGCGATCGGATGACGGATAAACAGTGGCGGCAGGAGATCGGCCAGTGGATGCTGGACGAGGGAGGATACAACTGGGGAAGTCGGGTCGAAAAGCCCTGGTGGACGGAAAGCTACAGATATCATTACCAATGGTAAAAAGAAAACTCTCTTTGATTATCATGATAGCGGCGATCTTATTCGCCGCTATTGCCCTTTTGTGGATACAGAAAAGTGGATACTTTCTTCCGGGCTGGGTCGAATGGGAAAAGGCGCAGATCGAATGCACGGGATCGGGAGAACCGGATGCTATTTGTCTGCGTGCGAGACGCATTTATGTTCTAAAGGGTGGCAATACGGTCTGGCAGTCCGACAGAAAGACACCGGTGCAGAGCGTTCTCTGGGCGGATATTGACCGCGACGGGCAGGCAGAATTGATGCTTTTGTGCTGGAAGCGGGGCAGATATGGAAAGAGCCGCCCCTTCTGGGTGGAAGAAGACGAAAAGACCTGGTCACAGCATATCTACATCTACGACTGGGATGAGGGAAGTGTAAAGCCAATCTGGATGGCGTCGGACATCGGACTGGAAGCGGTGCGATGGAGCTTTGACGAACAGAGTCGTCTGACGGTGAGAGATCGATCCGGCGCACACACGGTCTGGGACTGGATCTCGTGGGGGCTTACCTGTGTCGATTCAAAGCGGCCGGAGAAAGGATTCGGTTGACGCGAAAGGATAAGTTTGCTACAATAGGGAAAACTTTTTCGGAAAAGGATGGGAAAACGGACGATGAACAAGCTGTTGAAAGGCTATCTCCTGACGATTGCCTCCGCCGTGATGTTCGGCTTCGTTCCTGCGGCGGCAAAGCTTGCCTATGCCAACGGATTCAGTTCCATCAATCTGACATTTTACAGAAATCTGTTTGCAGCCATCATGCTGTGCGTGCTGATCAAGTCAAAAGGGGAACGGCTGGCAATCGAATCGAAAAGTGATCTGAAAAAGGTTCTGCTTCTCGGTCTGTTCTGCACAACGATCACACCGCTTCTGTTGTTTGTATCCTACAGCTTTATTCCATCCAGCGTTGCAAGCACATTTCACTTTACCTATCCGGCCATTACGATTCTTGCCACTGCGTTTATACTGAAAAAGCCGGTGCAGAAAGGCCATTATTTCTGCGTGGCACTTTGTATGCTCGGTATTTCTATGTTCTGTACACCGGGCGTCAAGCTCAATGTGCTGGGTGCGGCAACGGCTCTGCTTTCCGGTTTCACCTTTGCTACCTATATTGTGCTGCTTGACATGTTCCACATTACATCCGTGTCCAGTCAGAAGCTGACATTCTATATGGCTGCGGAGGCATCAGTCATTTTGCTGATCGTTTGCATTGTGACCGGAAACTTCATGCTGCCGAAAAGCATTGCGGCAGTCGGCTGCTGTGCATTGGTGGCATCTTTGTCCACAGTCGCGGCAACGGTCCTGTTTCAGAAGGGAACGCTGCTCATCGGCGGCCCCCGTTCCTCCATCCTCAGTACCTTTGAACCGATTACCAGTATTGTTCTCGGGGTTGTGGTTTTTGCGGAGCCGTTCTCCGCACGGACGATTTTCGGTAGTGTATGTGTTGTGACGGCCACAGCTATGATTGCCGTTTTTGATCTGCTGGCGGTTAAGAAGCAGGAAAAAGCGGCTGATTCAGAGTAATATGAGAAAACAAAAGCAGGAAAACCGCGATCGCCGGTTTTCCTGCTTTCAAATTATCCGATTAAAAGAAAAAATGCAGCCCGTCAAAAGACGGACTGCATTTTGGTCCGAGTGACTAGATTCGAACTAGCGGCCTCTTGAACCCCATTCAAGCGCGATACCAAACTTCGCCACACCCGGATATTC
>JAEDIZ010000036.1 GCA_016296635.1 Oscillospiraceae bacterium | reverse complement strand
GAAAACACAGGGTTTTCATCATTTTTTGATTTTACTGTTTTACGACCATCCGGCATTTTGCGGAAGGGATTTTTATTTTACAGACTCGCAGCCAGTTCTCTTGCTTCCTGCTTTGCCTGCTCCAAGGATGCTTTTGCGTCAAAGCCCGCCACATCCATGCCGTCGGCCGCAATGCAGTGATAATTCCCGGTGCCGTAGAATTTGCAGAGCGCCTGCATATAGCGGCTGCCCATTTCCATCATATCGTCCGTATAGAAGCCGCCCCGGGTGGTCAGATACACCAGATTTTCGGCTTTGCATAGGCCCGTCAGTCCCTGCGCCGTGGAGCAGAAGGTAATGCCGTCCACGCTGATTTGCTCGATATAGATCTTCAGCAGCGCCGGGAATGACAGATCCCAGAAGGGTGCGGCAATCACGATCAGATCCGCCCGGCTGAACTGATTGGCATAGAAAAATCTCGGATGATCTTTCTTCTCTTCATCCAGCAGCTTCTGTCTTGCCTCAAAGTATTCTCCCGTTAAGGGCTGCAATGCCTGCTCTGTCAGACGCAGATGCGTCGCCTCGCAGTCAGCCGGCAAAGCAGACAGAAACACCTGCGCCAGTTCCCATGTTCTCGACTGTTCGCCGCGGATGCAGCAATCCACAAAAAGTACATTTCTCATTTTCTGTTTCTTTCCTCCAGCTTGACAAAGGCGTGCATCGCCGTCAGAATCTCGCGCTTCTCGCCAACGGCGGTCAGATCGTCGCCGCCCTGATAGTCACCGATGGCATCCGCCGTATCGGTGCCGTAAAGCACAACATTATTGAGGATGGACGCAGCCTTGACCCCGCGCAGTCTTGCGATCGTGTAAAGCGCAGCCGTTTCCATGTCGGCGCCCAGCACACCCTTCTGCGACCAGTAGGCGCTGTCGGCGTCATTCTCGTCATAGTAAAAACTCTCATGACTGTGGGCAATGCCCTCATGGAACGGGATTTCCAGTTCTCTTGCGCTTTCCATGCAGAGTCCCATCAGTTCCAAATCCGCCACCGCCGGATAGATCTCCGGCACATAGGCCTTCGATGCCCCGTCGTCGCGCACCGCGCCCGAAACCAGAATCAGATCGCCCAGCGCGATGTTTTTCTGCAGTGCACCGCAGGAGCCGATGCGGATCATGGCCTTGACGCCGATGTTATGCAGTTCCTCCGCCGCGATGCCTGCCGAGCAGCCGCCGATGCCCGTGGAGATGGCAAGGATCTTCACGCCGTGGAAGCTGCCGCAAAGGCTGCGGAATTCGCGATTATACGCCAGTTCCTGCGGCTGATCAAGAAATTTCGCAATCCGGTCGAGCCGAGCCGGATCACCCGGCATGATTGCATACTTGATACCCAGAGATTCGTCCAGAAGAATGTGTGCCTGTTTCATGTTGTTCCCTCCGTCCGTTGTGTTTTTTCTAGTACCAGTGTATCAGCTTTTTTATTTTCTGTAAATCCCCCGTCGGACGCAAAACGGCAAGGTACCATGTACCTTGCCGTTTTCTTTACGAAGGTTTGACCTCGATATGATAAGTGTTTGTGCCGCAGGTCGTATGCTCAATTTCAATCGTATATTCCAAGTCAAACACGCCGCCGTGTTCATTGAGAAGAACGGTCATCTCCGTTGCCGTTACGCCGATCAGAAGGCAGCCAAAGCCTGCGTCATAGAGTGACTCATCCTTCTGTCCCAGCCGGAATACCATGGTGGAATCGACCTGCCCTACCCGGGACAGCGTCACCTTCTCCCCTTCTTCGATGGTAAAGGAGGTCACAACGCCTTCTATGCCGGTCATCTGCGTTTCCACATAGGAAATCTGCATATAGCCCGGCTCATAGCAGTAGGAGCCCTGCGTCACCAGCTGGATGGTCTGCGGCTGATCGCCGGTAAACTGCTGCGTACCGGAAATGGAAATCAGAACAGGCTGTACCATATCAGCAGTCCAGCGCCAGTCCGATCAGATCGTCGATCAGCTCGGAATAGGGAATGCCGCTTGCCATGAAGAGTTTGGGATACATGGAGATGGAAGTGAAGCCGGGAATGGTGTTGATCTCGTTGAACACGACCTCATGCCCCTCTCTCGTCACAAAGAAATCCACACGGGAAAGGCCGCTGCAGCCCATGGCGGTGAAGATCTTCACGGCCTCATCGCGCACCTGCTCCGCCGTCTGATCATCGATGCGGGCGGGAATGTACAGCTTGGAGCTGTCAGTCACATACTTGGTTTCGTAGTCATAGAAATCTGCACCGGCATCGATCTCACCGCAGACAGACGCGCAGGGATTGGCGTTTCCGAGAACGGCACACTCGATTTCCTGACCGTCGATGAATTCCTCCACCAGTACCTTGCGGTCGTACTTCAGAGCCAGAATCAGCGCAGAGGCCAGCTGCTCGCGGTCGCGCGCCTTGGACACGCCGACGGAAGAACCGGTGCCAGCCGGCTTGACAAAAACAGGATAGGAAAACTTTGCTTCTACGGCATTGAGAGAAGCCTCGCTGTTTCTTTCAAATTCTTCTCTCGTCACAAGATGCCATGCCGCCTGCCGCAGACCGATGGCGTCCACCATCAGTTTCGTCATGGTCTTATCCATGCAGGCGCTGGAGGCTGCCACGTGGGGGCCGACATAGGGAATGCCTGCGATCTGCAAAAAGCCCTGCATCGCGCCATCCTCACCGTTTTCGCCGTGCAGCACGGGGAACACCACATCGATGCGCTCACGTACAACGCAGTCATTCTCGAAGCTCAGAAGGCCCTGACCGTGGACGGGAGAAATCGCCGCACGGCGGTTCTGCTCACAGTTCTGCCAGGTGCCTGCGGGCAGCATGCTGTAATCGGTGCCGCCGAACAAGATCCAGTCGCCCTCTTTCGTGATGCCGACGGGAAAAACGTTATATTTGCTGCGGTCAATGTTGTTGAGCACGGACTCTGCCGAGCGCAGAGAAACCTCATGCTCCGGCGAAATACCGCCGAACAGAACGCATACACTGAGTTTTTTCAAAGTGATTTCCTCTTTTCTCCGGGCAGACGCTTTCTATTCGCCCGATACGCTATCCTATATTATATGTCAATTCTGCGCAGAACACAAGCACATTTTTCCGCAATACGGTGATTTTAACAGTAGATTATCCGTGCCGATGTGTATATAATGGGTTAGAAAGGAGGCTGACACGATGCATATCGAACTGTCCAAAAAGGAATTTCGCCGGCTTCTGGATCTCGTCTATATCGGAAACTGGATTCTGAACTCCACCCGCGGCGATGACCGTATCCCGGACTACGACAATGTCGAGTCAAAGCTCTTTGCTCTGTGCCGTGAAAACGGCATGGCTTCGCTGGTGGAAAAATGGAACGGAGAGGATGTTCCTTCCCGCGCCTTTTCGGAAGGCGGCATTCAGGAGGCCATCGTCGATTACGAGGATACTGTCTTTTATGAGATCCTTGCGGAGGAACTGGCACGCCGCGATATGGATTATCAGCCGGTCTCGCAGGAAAACTATGAAGAACTGGTCCAGCGCATGGACGATTATATCGCCGAATTTGAAGCCCACGGCACCGACAACATTCTCATCTCGGATATGGACAACTGAGGAACTTAAAAAAACAGACGGCTGAAGCCGTCTGTTTTTTCACATCAGATCAAACACATAGAGAATCAGGCCGTAGATCACGCTTGCGGTGGTGCCGTACACGATGACCGGGCCGGCAATGGTGAACATCTTCGCCGCCATGCCCGTAACAAAGCCCTCGGCCTTAAACTCGATCGCCGGTGAGACCACGGAGTTTGCAAAGCCCGTGATCGGCACGATGGTACCGGCGCCGGCGACCTTTGCAATATCATCATAAATGCTCAGCCCCGTCAGAATCGCGCTGAGCAGGATCATGGAAACAGAGGTTGCCGTTCCCGCAGCGTCTTTGCTCAGCCCTGCCGCCAGCCAGCCGTTCATGATCAGCTGCCCGACCACGCAGATCAGTCCGCCGATCACAAACGCACAGACAACGTCCTTCCCCAGCGGTGATTTATCTGCAAGACGCGCCACATATTTTCCGTATTCTTTATCCGTCATTTCCATTTATCTGCACTCCTTTGCAGGATCAGTATCTGCAGAAAGAAAATTTTTATGCAAAAAATTTTCTGCTTGACAAATAAAATTCGCCGTACTATAATCCAGCCATACAAACCGTTGAAGAAGTGTAAGTAAGTTCGGATCATCCATCCAAAGAGAGCCGCCGGTGGTGTGAGTGCGGTGTTGGGTCCCGGATCGAATGGGCTTCTGAGGGCAAGCCGAATGCAGTAGGCGAGCCGGAGAAAGGCGCTCCGTTAGAAAAGGCCGGTATGTAGCAGCATACGCAAAGTGGGCGCGCAAGCGTCAAGCCGGGTGGCACCGCAGGAAGATCATATTTCCTGTCCCAGCAGTAAAAACTACTGTGGGACAGGAATTTTTTATTTGTCCCGCAAATTCAGGAAAGGTGGAAAAAACTATGACACAGCAAATTCCGTACAAAATCTATCTCAACGAAGAGGAAATGCCGAAAACATGGTATAACCTCCGCGCGGACATGAAAAACAAGCCCGCTCCCCTGCTGAGTCCCGCGACCCATCAGCCGGTCACGGCAGAAGATCTTCAGCCGGTTTTCTGCGACGAGCTGGTAAAGCAGGAGCTGGACAACGATACCCGCGATTTTGAGATCCCGCAGCAGATCCGCGATTTCTACAAAATGTACCGTCCGTCGCCGCTGGTCCGCGCATACTGTCTGGAGGAAAAGCTGCAGACCCCGGCAAAGATCTACTACAAGTTCGAAGGCAACAACACCTCCGGCTCTCACAAGCTGAACTCCGCCATCGCCCAGGCCTATTACGCCAAGAATCAGGGTCTGAAGGGCGTCACGACAGAGACCGGCGCCGGCCAGTGGGGCACCGCGCTTTCCATGGCCTGCGGCTATCTCGGTCTTGACTGCAAGGTCTACATGGTCAAGGTCAGCTACGAGCAGAAGCCCTTCCGCCGCGAAGTCATGCGCACCTACGGCGCTTCGGTCACGCCTTCTCCCTCCGACACCACCAATGTCGGCCGCGCCATTCTCGCCGCACATCCCGGCACCGGCGGCAGCCTCGGCTGCGCCATCTCCGAAGCCGTTGAAGCAGCCGTTTCCACACCCGGCTACCGCTACGTGCTCGGCAGCGTTCTCAATCAGGTTCTGCTGCATCAGTCCGTGATCGGTCTGGAAAGCAAGATCGCCATGGATAAGTACGGCATCAAGCCCGATATGATCATCGGCTGCGCCGGCGGCGGCTCCAACCTCGGTGGCCTGATTGCCCCGTTCATGGGCGAAAAGCTCCGTGGCGAAGCAGACTATCAGATCATCGCCGTGGAACCCGCATCCTGCCCGAGTCTGACCCGCGGCAAATTTGCCTACGATTTCTGCGATACCGGCATGGTCTGCCCGCTGGCAAAGATGTACACCCTCGGCTCCGGCTTCATGCCCTCGCCCAACCACGCAGGCGGTCTGCGCTATCATGGCATGAGCAGCATCCTCTCCCAGCTCTATCACGACGGCTACATAGAAGCCCGCTCCGTGGAACAGACCAAGGTCTTTGAGGCTGCACAGCTTTTCGCCCGTACCGAAGGCATCCTGCCCGCCCCGGAATCCAGTCACGCCATCCGCGCCGCCATCGACGAGGCGCTCAAGTGCAAGGAAACCGGCGAGGAGAAGACCATTCTCTTCGGTCTGACCGGTACCGGCTACTTCGATCTCTACGCTTATGCCAACTACAACGACGGCACCATGACCGACTATATCCCCACCGATGCAGACATCGAGGCTTCCTTGAAAAACCTGCCCGACATTGACTGATTTATCTTTTGATTTACACGGCTTCCGCTTCGGAGGAAGCCGTGTTTTTCTGTCTGCCGCCCTTGTCTGCGCCTTTTTTCGCAGGATCGCTTCTAAAAAGCGATTTTTCCTTTCTGAATTGCGGCATCGTTAAAAAAAGATTCACAAATCCCGGAAGCAAAGGCTGTATAATGGGTCATACTAAAAGCAGGAAAGGAGGCAATCGCATGACAAGAGATCCGTTTCAGGTACTCGGCGTTTCCCAAAATGCCAGCGAAGAGGAAATCAAGCAGGCCTACCGCCGTCTGGCAAAGCAGTACCATCCCGATCTGAACCCCGGCGATGCCTCCGCTGCGCAGAAAATGAACGAAATCAATGAAGCCTACGATGCGGTGAAAAATCCGCAGGCATACCGCCAGTATCAGCAGAGTCAGCAGCGGCAGGCTTCGCAGCAGGCTTACCGTCAGCAATACTCCCAGACTGCTTACGCAGATGACGATTTTGATCCCTTCGCCGCTTTCTGGGGTGCGCAGAATCAAAGCCGGAATCAGCAGGGACAGCAGTATTATCGGTATACCTATTCTCAAAACGAGCAGCCAGACGGCAGTCAGGATCGGCAGAACCAATACCAGTGGACTTACCGTCCCCGCCGCCGTCCGGGCTTTCTGACAAGGCTTCTGCTGATCTGGCTCATGCTTCAGCTGCTGGCCTCTCTCTTCGGCGGCTGCGGATACCGCTATCTCGGCCCCGGCTATTATTCCCGCTATTACAGTTTCCCGGAAACCGGCGAATCGCAGCAGGCGCAGCAGTTCACCTACGGCTGGGGCTCCGGCAGTTCACAGGAGAGTTGATATGGGACTTTTCGGAAAAAAGGAAGCGCCGGATGAGCGCTATCAGGCGCTGGAGGCCGAATATCGCAATTACCGCGCGCGCACGCAGAATCAGCTTGCCCGCACAGACACCGACGCCGTCAAACGCATCATCACGGAATTTCTGCCGATCTATGACGATCTGGACAGAGCGCTGGCGTGCCCTTGTCAGGATGAGGCTTTTTATCACGGCATCGAGCTGATCCGGCAGAAGCTGCTGGAAAAGCTGTCGGAAATGAAGGTTGTGCCCATGCAGTCGCAGGGCAGATGCTTCAATCCCGACTACCACGAGGCCGTCGAGCATATCACCGATCCGGCCCTCGGCGAAGAGGTTGTCGCGCAGGTCATTCTGACCGGCTTTACCATGGATGAAGAAGTGATCCGCCACGCCAAAGTGGTGGTTGCAAACTAGGAGGAACCCGTATGTCAAAGATTATCGGCATCGATCTCGGCACCACCAATTCCTGCGTGGCCGTGATGGAAGGCGGCGAAAGCGTCATCATCCCCAACGCTGAGGGCGGCAGAACCACCCCCTCCGTGGTTGCTTTTTCCAAAACCGGTGAGCGCATGGTGGGCAGCCTTGCCAAGCGGCAGGCCGTGACAAACCACGACAGAACCGTTTCCTCCATCAAGCGGCAGATGGGCAGCAACTATAAGGTCAATATTGACGGTCATAAGTATACCCCGCAGGAAATCTCCGCCATGATTCTGCAGAAGCTGAAAGCGGATGCAGAAAGCTATCTCGGCGAGCCGGTCACCGAGGCCGTCATCACCGTCCCCGCCTATTTTACAGACGCCCAGCGGCAGGCCACCAAAGACGCCGGCAAGATTGCCGGTCTTAATGTCCAGCGCATCATCAACGAGCCCACCGCCGCCGCGCTTGCCTACGGCATCGATAAGGAGCAGAGTCAGAAGATCATGGTCTATGATCTCGGCGGCGGCACCTTTGATGTTTCCATTCTCGATATCTCCTCCGGCGTCATCGAAGTCCTTGCCACCGCAGGCAACAACCATCTCGGCGGTGACGATTTCGATCAGGCCGTTGTGGATTATCTCGTTGATGCATTTAAAAAAGAAAATCGCATGGACCTTTCCCGGGATCCGGTTGCCATGCAGCGTCTGCGTGAGGCAGCGGAGAAGGCAAAAATCGAACTGTCCAGCATGAGTGAAACAACGATTTCCCTGCCCTATCTCGCTGTCGGCAAAAATGGGCCGTTGCACATGGACATTTCTCTTTCCCGTGCGAAGTTCAACGACCTGACCTACCATCTGGTGCAGGCCACCCGGGATCCGGTCAATCAGGCCATCAATGATTCCGGTATCTCCATCAGCCAGCTCAGCAAGGTCTTGATGGTAGGCGGCTCCAGCCGCATTCCCGCAGTGCAGGAGCTGGTCGCAAGGATCACGGGGCTTAACCCCTTCAAGGGCATCAATCCCGACGAGTGCGTTGCCATGGGCGCCTGCCTGCAGGGCGGTGTGCTTTCCGGCAATGTAACCGGTCTTCTGCTGCTTGATGTCACACCGCTGAGCCTCGGCATAGAAACGCTGGGCGGTGTCTGCACCCGCATCATTGAACGCAACACCACCCTCCCCATCCGCAAAAGTCAGATTTTCACCACGGCAGCTCCCTTCCAGAGTTCCGTTGATATCCATGTTCTGCAGGGTGAGCGCCCCATGGCGCATCAGAACAAGGAGCTGGGGCGATTCCAGCTGACCGGCATCCGCCGCGCACCCCGCGGCGTGCCGCAGATCGAGGTCACCTTCTCCATCGACGCCAACGGCATCGTCAATGTTTCCGCGAAGGATCTTGATACCGGCAAGGCGCAGGAAATCACCATCACCGCCTCCTCCAACATGAGCCGCGAGGACATCGACCGCGCCGTGCGCGATGCGCAGCGCTATGCAGCTGAGGACGCAAAGCTGAAGGCCGAAGCCACCGCAAAGGATCACTGTGAGCAACTGATCTATCAGGCAGGTGCCGGGCTCAAAAACATGTCCCGGGAGAACAAGGCCATGGTTGCCGAGGCTGTCAAAAACACCAAACGCGCCATCAAGAGTAAGGATCCCGCGCAGATGAATGACGCCGCGAACCGGCTGGAGGCCGTTCTGCAGCAGGCAGGCATCAACATCGACCCCAACGCCCAGTACCGCGGCAGCGCAGATTATTCCAATCCCAACGATGCGTTCGATGACGAAACCATGGACGCCGAATTTGAAAGCGTAGACAATTAAAAAAACACCCCATCCTGCCGGATGGGGTGTTTTTCTGTTGTCAGACCGTTTCTGTTCTGTATATTTCGCCAGTTTCGAGCTTTTTCCAGAAGAAGGTGCCGTCTTCATAGATCATGTAGCTGTTGGGAGAATCCTCCTTCGGAATCGAAACAGAGCCGGGATTGAGATACCACCATGTGCCGCAGTCTTCGCAGGCCGGCACATGGGTATGCCCGTGCAGCAAAACATCGTCTTTGGAAAACGGCAGAGGATTTGCTTTGTTGAAAATATGTCCATGGGTCAGCCAGATCGTTCTGCTGCCTTCAAAAATCGCCGCATAGTCCGCCATCACCGGGAACTGCAGCACCATCTGATCGACCTCTGCCTCGCAGTTGCCGCGCACCGCAAGGATTCTGTCTGCCAGCGGGTTAAGCATGGCGATGACCTGCTTGGGCGCATATTCACGCGGCAGATCATTGCGCGGGCCGTGGTACAAAATGTCTCCCAAAAACACGAGCTTCTGCGCCTGCTCCTTTTCAAAACATTCCAGCATTTTCCTACACCAGTAAGCCGATCCGTGCAGATCGGACGCAATCATCAGTTTCATTTCGCCGCCGCCTTTCCTTTTTTGTCAGTTTACCCGAAAAGTCGAAAAAATGGAAGTAGAATTCTGAAAGATCGCAGAAAAATTCGGATTCTCTATTTTCTACTTGATAAACCTGTGCAAAAAAAATATAATATCTCCATCTTTTAATGGACAGGAGGATCTTCCGATGAGTAAGACCGCTGAACGTATTCCCGAGCTGTTTGGAAGCTGTGTATTTAATGAGGAAACCATGTCGCAGTATGTTCCGCAGCAAAGCATGGACGAATGGCGTTCGTGCTTGCAGAACGGCAGATCCCTGAGTCTCGCCGTCGCCAACGATATTGCAGACGGCATGAAGACCTGGGCGCTGGAGCACGGCGCCACGCACTTTACGCATTGGTTCCAGCCCATGACCGGCTACACCGCGGAAAAGCACGACAGCTTTATCAGCCCTTCCGGCAGCGGGCGTGTCATTATGGATTTTTCCGGCAAGGAGCTGGTTCGCGGCGAACCGGACGCCTCCTCCTTCCCCTCCGGCGGCCTGCGCGCCACCTTTGAGGCAAGGGGCTATACCGCCTGGGATCCCACTGCCTGTGCCTTTATCAAGGACGGCAGTCTCTGCATCCCCACCGTTTTCTGCTCTTATTCCGGCGACAGTCTGGATAAGAAGACACCGCTGCTGCGATCCATCTCCGCCGTCAGCCGTCAGGCGCTGCGGATCCTGCGTCTGTTCGGTGATACGGAAACGAAAAAGGTCATTCCGCAGGTCGGTGCAGAGCAGGAATATTTTCTGGTTGATAAAAAATTATACGCCCAGCGCGAGGATCTGCGCATGACGGGCCGCACGCTTTTCGGCGCAAAGCCGCCCAAGTCGCAGGAGCTGGACGATCACTACTGCGGCGCCATCCGTCCCCGCGTTTCCGCCTTCATGCAGGAGCTGGATGAAGAGCTTTGGAAGCTCGGCATCTATGCCAAGACCAAGCATAACGAGGTCGCTCCCTCGCAGCATGAGATGGCACCCGTTTACTGCGACTGCAACACCGCCTGCGATCAGAATCAGCTGACCATGGAGGTCATGAAGACCGTGGCTGACCGGCAGGGACTTGTGTGCCTGCTGCATGAAAAGCCCTTTGCCGGCGTCAACGGCTCCGGCAAGCACAACAACTGGTCGCTCTGCACCGACACCGGCAAGAATCTGTTCTCCCCGGGCAAAACGCCCAGTCAGAGCGCACAGTTCCTTCTGTTTTTGACCGCATTCATTCAGGCTGTGGATGAATATCAGGATCTGCTCCGCTCCACTGTTGCCTTTGCTGGCAATGACCACCGTCTCGGCGCGCAGGAAGCGCCTCCCGCGGTCATCTCCATCTTTGTCGGCTCGGAGCTGGAAGCAATCATCGACTCCATCGTGGACGAAACCGACTATCAGGACCGTCAGAGCAGCAGACTGCGCATCGGCGTTGACGTGCTGCCTGCCATTCCGCAGGATACCACCGACCGCAACCGCACCTCTCCCGTGGCCTTCACGGGCAACAAGTTTGAGTTCCGTATGCCCGGCTCCAGCCAGTCTCTGGCAGGCCCCAACATTGCGCTCAACACCATGGTCGCGGACGTTCTCAGCAAATTTGCAGATGAACTGGAAGCAGCCACCGATTTTGAAGCCGCCCTGCATACGCTGATCCGCGATTCCCTTCGCGCCCACCGCCGTATTCTTTTCGGCGGCAACGGCTATGATGAAAGCTGGCTGGAAGAGGCCGGGCGCCGCGGACTTTCCAACCATGCCTGCACGGCAGAAGCGCTGCCTGCTTTCATTGATGGAAAGAATGCAGAGCTGATGCTCCGCCACGGTGTTCTGTCCCGCTCCGAAATCATGGCACGTCACGAGATCCACATGGAAAGCTACTGCAAGATCATCCGCATTGAGGCCGCAACACTGGTGGACATGGTGCAGCATCTGCTGCTCAATGCCGCCTCCAACTATGAAAGCCACCTCTGTGAGACCATTCTCCGCAAGCGTTCGGCGCTGTCGCAGGACTGCTGCCGCGTAGAAACCGCGCTGGCCGGCTCTGTCTGCCATCTGAATGAGCAGCTGCTTGACCGTGCGGCAGAACTGAAGACCGCTTTGGAAACCATGCCCACCGGGCTTGACGTCCAAACACAGATGGAATACTGCCATGACGAGATCTTCTGCCGGATGACACTGGTGCGTGAGACCATCGACCATCTGGAAACCCTGGTGGCCAGCGATTTCTGGCCGGTACCCACCTACACCGATCTGCTGTTTTCTGTCTGATTCTCTTCGGAAGAAGGATTTTTTGTGATTGCAAATTACCACACGCATACCGTCCGCTGCCGTCATGCCGCTGACACAGAACGGGAAATGATCGAATACGCCATTGCGTCCGGCCTGCAGATCCTTGGTTTTTCCGACCATACGCCCTACTGGTTCGGTGAAACGGATTTCTATTCTCATTTTCGCATGTACCCCGATCAGCTGGAGGATTATTTCCGCACGCTTTCCGATCTTCGGGATGAATACCGCGGGCAGATCGAGCTGAAGATCGGACTGGAAGTCGAATACTATCCCGCCTATTTTGATACGCTTCTCGATCATCTGCAGCCCTATTGCCCGGACTACTTTCTTCTGGGACAGCATTTCGTGGGCAATGAAGCAGGCGAGCAGCACATTTACAGCGGTGCGCTCACAACGGATCCCGCGATTCTGGAAGGCTACTGCTCTCAGGTCATCGAAGCCATGCAGACCGGTCTGTTTTCCTATGTGGCACATCCCGATCTTCTGAACTTTTCCGGCGATGCGGATGTTTATCGCAGGCAGATGCGCCGGATCTGCAGGGAAGCCGTCCGGCTCGGCCTTCCCGTCGAGATGAATTTCCTCGGCATCTGGAATGGTCGGAATTATCCGAACCCGCTTTTCTGGCAGGTGGCCGGAGAGGAAGGTGTCACCGCCGTTTTCGGCTGTGATGCGCACTGCGCAAAGGATGTATTCCAGCCGGAAACGGAAATAATTGCGCAGAAAATTCTGGACAGCAACGGCATCCGCCGCATTGACACCGTGTCCCTGCGTCCCGTTTTCTGAGTAAATAAAAGCAACCGGCGTGACCGTAGTCACGCCGGTTTTTTACGTTATAGCAGCGAATCAGCCGATACCGCCGAGGATCGCACCTGCGATCAGAGCGACCAGAGCAAGGATGCAGTAGACATACTTGCCGAGCGGATAGAACCAGCTGCCGATTGCCTTCGGAGCGCCCTCGTTGACAGCATCGATTGCCGTCTTTTTCTTGAGGACCCAGAAGAACATGATGCCTGCGAGCAGTGCGCCCAGCGGGCAGATGTAAATGGAAACAATGTCCATCCACTGAGAGGTCCAGGGCTGAATCATGATGGACACGACAGCGCCGATGATGCCGATGATACCGACCGCGGGAACGCGCTTCAGGTTCAGCTTCTCCTGCAGGAAAGCCACGGGAGCCTCGTACAGATTCACGATGGAGCTGACACCCGCGAACAAAACGCAGATGAAGAAGATCAAACCGACGATACGGCCGCCGGCCATGCCGTTCAAGACATTCACCAGATAGACAAACATCAGGCCGGGACCGGGTTTGCTGGGCTCAACACCGCCTGCAGCCATGGCGGGCAGGATAGCCAAAGCGGCCAGCAGAGCCGCGATCGTATCAAAAACAGCCACGTTGCGGGCAGAGCTGGGAATCGCTTCGGTCTTTTCGAAATAGGAACCGTAAATGACAGAACCGTTGCCTGCAACGGACAGGGAGAAGAATGCCTGACCGAAAGCGAAGATCCAAACCTCAGGATTTGCAAGACCGGCAACATTCAGCGTGAAGATATACTTGTAGCCGGCACCTGCACCGGGCAGCGTTGCAATGTAAACGCCCAGAATAACAAACAAGCCGAAGAGCAACGGCATCATGACCTTGTTGGCCTTCTCAATGCCGCCGCCGATGCCCATCGCCATGATGACCAGCGAGATAACCAGACCGATCATCTGCCAGACACCGTTGCCAATGCCGAAGAAACCGTTCTGCGCCATCATACCGACAGCTTCGCCCAGGGTTTCGGCTTCGGGAGCAGTTGCACCGAAGGTGCCGCCAATGCTGCCCATATCCGTGCCCAAAGCAAACAGATCACCGGTAATGCCCATGAAGCAGTATTTGAAGATCCAGCCCAGAACCACGGTGTAGCCGATGGCCAGCATCATGGAACCGATGACGGGGAGCGCACCGATCGCTTCACCGGTTTTCTTGCTGCCTCTGCTGCCGGTCGCCCAGCCGAATGCGCCGACGGGACCTGCTCCGGCTGCACGGCCGAGCGCAAATTCCTCGATCACGCCGGTAGAGCCGATCAGTACAACAAAAAGAACATACGGAATGAGGAATGTCAGGCCGCCGTATTTGGAGACCATGATGGGAAAGCGCCAGATGTTGCCCATGCCGACAGCAGAGCCGATGCAGGCCAAAATAAAGCCCCATTTGCTCTTAAAGCCGTCACGGGTCTGAAGATTGTTGTGTGCCATACTCTCTTTTCCCTTCAAAAATAATTACACAATAAGACGATTGCGTATAACGCTCATGATTTCGCGCCCAAGCAGGCAGGAAAGAAACTGCAGAAGCCTGCAGGAATCCTGCCCCGCCTGTTTACGGGCCAGTCAGACAGCTGCGATGCATTCGATTTCAACGAGTGCATCCTTCGGCAGTCTTGCCGCCTGCACGGCGCTGCGCGCGGGGAATGCGCCTTCAAAATACGTTGCATAGACAGCGTTCATGGCAGCGAAGTTGTTCATGTCGCTGAGGAAAACGGTCGTCTTGATCACGTTCGCCATGCTTGCACCGGCTGCCTCCAGAATGTTCTTGCAGTTTTCCAGAGACTGTCTGGTCTGAGCTTCGATCCCTTCGGGGAACGCACCGGTTGCAGGATCTGCGGGAATCTGGCCGGATGTGATGATCAGATTGCCTGCCTGGATGCCCTGAGAATACGGGCCGATGGCTGCAGGCGCTTTTTCTGTATTGATAACAGCTTTCATATATTTCTCCCCCTGAATGAATTGCTTTGGCTGTATTTTATCAGCATGATGTATGTTCGTCAAATCATTCTTGCAATTTTTGGGATTTTTTTCTCTCCGAATTGTGCGCAGCAAACATCTGCGCTGTCGTTACTCCGCTTTGGGCGGATAATACCGCGCGCCGTAGATGGCGGTTCCCACGCGGACAATGGTCGCACCCTCGGCGATCGCCGCCAGGAAGCTGTCGCTCATGCCCATGGAAAGCGTATCAAGAAGCGCTCTTTCGTACCGACGCTCCTTCGCTTTTTCCAGCAATTCGCGCATCATGGCAAAATAGCGGCGGCTCTCATCGCCGTTATCAAAGGCGGGCGGGATCGCCATCAGACCGCGTACGCGAAGATGCTCCAGCTTTTCCGCCCCGTCCAGCAGCTGCCAGAGCGCATCCGCATCGGCGCCGGTTTTTGTGCTCTCCTCGCCGATGTTCACCTCCAGCAGAATATCCTGCATAAGGTTCTGCCTTGCGGCTTCCTTTTCCACCGCTTCCATCAGATGCATGCTGTCGATGCTCTGGATGCAGCTTGCTCTGCCGACCACCTTTTTCACCTTGTTGGTTTGCAGATGGCCGATAAAATGCACGGGTTTTCCGAGATAGGCACCGGCGTCAAAGTTTGTCACCAGCTCCTGCATATGGTTTTCGCCGAACAGATCGATGGGAAGCTGCGCACTTTGGCTGACAGTTTCCGGTGTGCGGGTCTTGCAGGCGGCGCAGAGAAGGATCTCCTCCGGCTTCCGTCCGGCTGCGCAGGCGGCCTCTGCCATCTGCTGCCGGATAAGCGCCACGTTTTCCGCCATACGCGCAAGGTCAAATGCTTCTGCCATAATCACATCTCCTGAAAGGCGGCGCGTTCGCCGCCGGATACTGCTACGAAATTTCAAGATCAACGCCGCTCAGCTCCACGCCGTCATCCGCCTTGATGAGAATATATTTCACGCCGCCGATCACCCGGGTCTCCACAAGATCTGCCCGATCCGGCGCCACATTGATGATGACATCCGGCGTTTTCAGCTGCAGCTTTTTCGATTCCATCAGATTACGCGGGGAAAGCGCGGCATCGGTACCGAAGGTACTTTCAAACTGCGCGCTGAATTTAGCCTGCTTTTCCTCCGGCACGCCGGCCTCCGCCAGTACGTTTCGCAGCTCTGATCCGCTGACGGTCAACGGCGTATCATCCTTCAGCTCCTTGTGTGCCTGCATCCGCTGACACAGATCCTCCCGCACAGCCTGCACCACAGTAAGGCTGCATTCTTCCTCCAGTGCCTCATGCAAAAGGCCGGAAAAGGTATTCTGCTGCTGTTCGGCAGACATGGGCGGCTCGATCTTGAAGATGGCCTGCACCAGATTTTCGTGATTGTCCTTTACGCTGCGGGTATAATAAAGGCAGTTATAGATATTCGTGCGTCTGCCGTCAAAGGCCGGGAATAAAAATCCGACCTCCGGCATCGCCGCCGCATAGCCCATGGAGCCGTTATGGAATTCCTTCTCCTCCGCCACGTAGCGCAGCGCTTCCCTTGAGGGCTTCACCGGACAGACGGCACAGAGAATGTAGGAGAACACATCGCTGCCGTCCTCCAGCTGCATCCCGTCTTTGGCCTTGAAGGGCACATCGTAGTTCTCATGGGCAAGCAGGATCAGATAGTGATCTTCTGAGGTATAGGCGCTGCGGATCAGCGAAAAAAGCTGCTCCACCGCCTCGTCGTCATTCAGAGCGCTCTCGCGCAGGCGCATCAGCAGACGGTGTTCCTCGGAATCCGCCACCTGCGATGTTCGAAACGCCAGATCGATGAGGCTTCTGTCCGGAGTGCCGGACAGGGTTCTGCGGAAAATGGCAAGGTACTTTTCCTTGTCCTCCTCGCTCATCAGCCCCATGGACTGGCGGAAGGTGGAAAGCACATCCCCCACAGAGGAAACATAGCAGCCGCGAATGGCGGTAATGTTGGTACGCTCCGGCTTTAGACGGCGCCGCAGCTCGCCGATTTCTTTTTCAGTCATGGCAGTTCTTCCTTTTTTAGACTGGCAACAGTATATCATATTTTTTCTTCTTTCGCTACGGCACATTTTGATGTATGATAAAAGCAGGAAAAAAGTACGGAACTTTTTTTGCGGCAGATCGTCGAACAAGCAAACACACAGATAGGAGAGATGTGTATGGATTATCAAAACGACAACTACTATCCCGGCTCGGAAACCTATACCGCCGGGAAGAAAAAGCCGGGTAAGCCCAGATTTCTGAAATTTCTGTGGCTGATCCCCATTGCGCTGCTGGTTCTGATTTTAGTGATGGATTCGTTCTACACGCTGAAGGAAGACCAGTATGCCGTGCTGACCACCTTCGGCAAGCCCACGATGGTCTCCGCCTCCGGTCTGCAGCCGAAGCTGCCGCTGGTGCAGAAGGTCACAAAGGTCTCCAAGAGCATTCAGGGCTTCCCGCTCGGCTACCGTCAGGGCAGCAGCGAAAACCATGATGACGAATCTCTGATGATCACCTACGATTATAATTTCGTCAACATTGATTTCTATGTGGAGTACCGGGTCACCGATCCCATCAAGTACCTTTACAGCTCCTCCGACCCCGTCGGCATTCTGAAGATGCTCTGCCAGAGCTATATCCGCGACACCATCGGTCTTTACAATGTCGATGACGTCATCACCACCGGCAAGAGCGAGATTCAGGCCGCCATCAAGCAGAAGGTCATGGACAGACTGGATTCCGAGGACATCGGTCTGCAGCTGACCAACATCACCATTCAGGACGCCGAACCGCCCACAAGCGAGGTGCAGCAGGCCTTCACGGCAGTTGAAACCGCGAAGCAGTCCGCCGATACGGCCGTCAACAACGCCAAGAAGTACGCCAACGAGGTCAAGCCCGCCGCCGAGGCCGATGCCGACCAGGTCGTCAAGCAGGCAGAAGCCTACAAGCAGAGCAAGATCAACGAGGCTACCGGTCAGGCCGCCCGTTTCGCGGAACTCTTTGAAGAGTATCAGAATTATCCTCTCATCACCAAGCAGCGTCTTTTCTATGAGGCCATGGAAAAGATCCTGCCCGACATGAAGCTCTATATTCTCAATGAATCCACGGGCGTGGAGACCATGCTCCCGCTCGAGCCCTATGCAACTTTCGGAAAGGAGGCTGACGCAGAATGAAATCCGGACTGAAAATCGTCATTCCCGTGATTCTGATCCTTGCCGTCATCATCGTGCTGTCCGGCTGCCTCGTAACCACCCATCAGAATGAATACACCATCGTCAAGCAGTTCGGCGCCGTTGTGAACGTCATCGATCAGCCGGGTCTTTCCCTGAAGATGCCCTTCGTGCAGAGCGTCAGCACCCTGCCCAAGACTGAGATGCTCTATGACCTTGCCGTCAGCGACGTCATCACCTCGGATAAAAAGTCCATGGTCGCCGACAGCTTCGTGCTTTGGAGAATCAGCGATCCTCTGAAGTTCATCCAGTCCCTGTCCGGCAACGTGGCAAGCGCCGAATACCGCATCGACACCGTTGTCTACAACAGTCTGAAGACCGTCATTTCCTCCATGAAGCAGGAGGAGGTCATCTCCGGCCGTGACGGCGAGCTGGCAGAGCGCATCATGCAGAATGTCGGCAATACCTTTGATAACTACGGCATCACCGTGCTGGCCATCGAGACCAAGCGCATCGACCTGCCGGACGAAAACAAGGCGGCCGTCTATGAGCGCATGATCTCCGAGCGCGGCAACATCGCCGCCTCCTTCGCCGCAGAGGGCGACGCCGAGGCAAAGCAGATCCGCAACGAGGCCGACAAGTCCGTGCAGATCATGCTCTCCGAGGCCGAGGCTGAGGCGCAGAAGCTGCGCGCCGAGGGCGAAGCGGAATATATGCGCATCCTCTCCGCCGCCTACGATACCGAAGAAGAAGCAGACTTCTACGAATTCATGCGTGCGCTGGATATGGCACAGGCCTCTCTGAACGGCAAAAACAAGACCCTCGTGGTTTCCTCCGATTCGCCCATAGCCAAGATCTTCACGGGCACATGGGAGAGCAGGGAATGATCGTCTATCTGCGCGAAGAGCTTCTGTCCTTTGACCATTTTGAGATCTGGGACGAACAGGAACGCACGCTTTTCACCGCTGACCGGGAGTTTTTCAACTTCGGCAAAAAGGTGACCCTTGCCGACCCGCAGGGTCGGCAGGTCGCCGCCGTGCAGCATATCCCCTTCTCCATTCCATCGGCCTTCAGTCTTTCCATCGACTCCCGGGAGCTGACGCTGCAGCGCCGGTTTGCCCTTTTCTCCAGACGCTATACGCTGGAGGAGCTGGGCTGGGAGGTCGAAGGCGACTTTACCGGGCA
>JAEDIZ010000160.1 GCA_016296635.1 Oscillospiraceae bacterium | reverse complement strand
TTTGCAGTATCTGCGGAGAAAAAATAGGGCTTTTGGGAAATCGCAAATTAGAGGAAGCGGAAGCGAACGCGCCGAAGCAGGCCATCAAATGTCCATACTGCGGCGCGACCACGATCCCAACTGCAAATGGCTGCTGCGAATATTGCGGCGCGGCACTTTAAGCCGGCGCGAAGCAGCATACAGAAGCACTACATAATAGAATAGTAGAAAGAAAAAGAGGAAAGAACATGAAAAAACAAAGAGGAGCTGCCGGACTTAAAAAAATCATGACCGTCCTGCTGTGCGCGGCGCTGGTGTTTGGCTTAGCGGCCTGCGGCAAAAAGAATCCGGGCGGCACGACGAAGACATCGACCTATCAGGCGAAATTTGACCCGTACTATCTGCACCCAGGTCTGGCGGAAGGTTCAGACTGGACAGCCGCGGATGTATGGTATCCGGTGGACAGTCCGGATTCCCTGCCGATGTATCTGACTTACGGCTACGACAAAGGCTACGATAATTGCCAGTTTGTTATCACGTGGATCGATGAAGAGGGCTATGACTACACGGACTGCCTGACCATTGTGGACGGCATGGAACTGGTCAGCATGGACGGCGAGGAGCTGGACGTGGATTTCGTCTTCCCGGATTCACTGACCGCTTATGATAAGGAAAGCAAAACACTCTATTCCAGAGCGAACTATCTGGACTATGACCAGCTGGCGGAAGCTTTCAGCGGTAAAACCTTCGCCAACGGACGCGGCAACGCCTCCTTTACTTTTCATGATGACCGGAGTGCGGTGCAGACCTACGGCGGACAGGAATATGAAGGCACCTGGGAGATTACGGCAGATACCGTGCTGAGCTTCTTTGACAGAAACGACGCGTCCTATGACAATCATTTGCAAATCCTTCACGATCGGGAAGGCATTTACCTGTACGCGGATTCCGACTACTATTATCCGCAGGAGGCGGAAGAGCCGGAGAATGACGGAGACGCGGATGAGGCCGGCAGCGAAGATGAAACCGGCAGCGGAGAAACTGACGAGGAAGGCGAGGATGCGGCAGCTTAAGGCTGCTGCCCCTGCCGTAAGGAAAGGAAAGTGAAATGCAGCAAAGAAATAGAAACAAACTGACACGCACCGCGCAGATGCTTCTGCTGCTTCTGCTCCTGCTTTTACTTTTTGCGCTCTGTGGCTGCGGTGGACAGGAAGCGGAATCACAGACACCTGAGGACATTCTGCAAACCGCCGAGACGATGAGCGAAAAGCCGGGCTTCCTGCCGGATGACAGCTTGATTACCGAGCTTTACAGCGAAGAAGGCACCTATGAGGACGCTTACGGCACCCAAATAGAGTACAGCTGGCATCTGCCGCAGATCGTAGACGACAGCAAGGCCGCGCGGGAACTTAACGCCAGACTTGCTGCAGACGAGGCGCAAATCCAAAGTGACAAAAAGAGCATGCAGAAGAAGGAGTATGTCATTCCGTCGCAGTACAGCTGGGAGCGGTATTGGCACGGAAGCCGTCTGTTTTTGAAGCTTTCATCGGAGTCCGGTCTGTGGAACGACTACACAATCGTATGTTATGATTTTGCGACCCAAAAAGAAGTCACACCGTCAGAGATTTTAGCGGAGCTGGGTGTTACAGAGCAGACATGGCGCGCGGCCGCCAAAAAAGCAGCCTTGCATTACTTTGATAAATTCTGCACAGACAAAATAAAACGGCGGAATTACTATAACGATGGACACGTGATCATGCGTGCGCGTTTGCTTAGCGACAGCTATTGGGATGACGAGATGCAGACCGATATCTATATCAATGATAAAAATGAGCTGCGCGCGATTTTGGATATTCCAACGATGGCGGGAGCCGGACACTACTATGCGGATCTGCCAATCGACCTTGACGCGTCCAAAGGCAGGAACCTGACTGTGACCGAATCCTTTATCACAGCGGAGCTGCGAGACGGCAAGCTGAGTCTGACCTTTACACAAAACGAAGATTCCGAGCTTGTGTTCGGCGCAATCAAGAATCCGCCGGAATACGGCAAGACCTATCCGGTCGATGGCATTTGCGATGATTATCAGCAGATGCTGATCGGGTATTTAGGCAACAATATCAACCCGTACCTGTTCCTGCTGACCCTTGACGGACGCGTGGAGGTTGTCGATATCACAAGCGGCATGCAGTATGGCTATTACTGCTCCACCGGACCTCTGCCAAAGACGGTGAAAAAGACCGGGCTCGGCATGGGTACGGTTTCTGAGGGCGGAGGCGCTTACCAAACCGTTTACGCATTGAACAGCAAAGGCAAGAAGAAAGATCTCGCGTCCTCTGTTTTCGCGATGCAGAACGCGGTGCTCCTGTCGATGACCGGGCGGGACTGGCACACGAAGGTCACGCACAAAACGGAAGGCGGCAGCTATACCGATGACTACTGGATGGAGTTTTCCGACGATCACAGCCTGTGTATTCAGAGCGCGTTCGCGGAGGGCGGGCTTACGACGACCTACAACGGTAGCTATGACATTTTGGGCATGACTGAGGACGGACTCGTTCTCATCTGGAATGCCAAGGAAAAGGGCAAAAAGAAAACACGTTACCGTGGTGTTTGGGCAGTAGCGCAGCTGCCGGGGCTGACGGTCACTTGCAAAGCGGGAACGGATTTCTTCGATGCCGGAGAGGGAGGTCAAACCATTTTTGAAGAAAGCTTCGGCTGATGTGCCGTAGCTGCCTTTGGCGGCGCGCCGCGGCACACGAGGCTTACCATCACATAAGAAAGAAGGAATCGCTATGGCAGATTTAAGAAATTTAACAATACTACATTCCAATGACATGCATGGGGATTTTTTGGCAGAGGAAATCGATGACGATCTGGTGGGCGGCGTATCCATGCTCAGCGGTTATCTGAACAAGGTGCGCGCGGAAGATCCGGAGGCGCTGTATGTGATCGCGGGAGATATGTTCCGCGGCTCCATCATTGACGCGGAATATCAAGGCGTCAGCACCATCGAAATCATGAATTATCTGGCGCCGGATGTTGTCACCCTTGGCAATCACGAGGTTGACTACGGGATGGCACATCTCCTGTTCCTCGAAAAATGCTGTAAATTCCCGATCGTGAATGCAAATCTGTACATCAAGACCACAGGCATGCGTATCTTTAACTCTCATAAGGTACTGCGCGCGGCAGGCATGAATATTCTCTTTATCGGCATCATCACCGAGGAGATTATGGCGGCGGCGAAGAATGACAACCTCATGGGAACCTTTGTGGATATTAACGAGGCGGCGGCGGAGGTCGGCAAAATCTGCGATAATTATAAATCCGTAGATATTGATCTGACGATTCTCCTGACGCATGTCGGTTTTGAAGAGGACAAAAAGCTGGCGAAGCTTTTGATGCCCGAATGGGGTGTGGATTTGATCATCGGCGGACACTCTCACACGCTGCCGGAGAAACCGGAAGAGGTCAACAACATCCTGATTGTGCAGGCAGGCACCGGCACCAATCAGATCGGGCGCTTTGACATTGTCGTTGACGCGGACACCAATTCGGTCGCGGAATACAAATGGCAGGCAGTGCCGATCAGCGAAAAAACCTGCCCGCGCGATGAAGATCTGGAGCAGATCATCCACCACTACAAGGACGAAACCGACCGCAAATACAATAAGATCGTCACGCACTTCCCACGTGCACTTACACATCCGAAGCGCAATCGGGAAACGGAGCTGGGCAATCTGTTCGCGGATCTTTTCGTAAAATCGCTTGGGATCGATCTGATGCTGGTTGGCTCAGGCAGCATCCGCAAACCGGCGCTGGGGGCGGTG
>JAEDIZ010000035.1 GCA_016296635.1 Oscillospiraceae bacterium | reverse complement strand
TCTTATCATATTTTCGGCGATTCCGCTCAGATTTCTTCTGTGCGGTGTTGCCTTATAATTCTTTTGAAAAAACATCGTTTCGCTTCATTCGCTTCTGAAGAGCAGAAAAAGCTCTTTTCACCTGCCTATTAGGAAAAAATCGAAAAAACTAACCCCCTGAATTGTGAATTATCCGTAAATTGTGATCTGCTTAGTTTCGTGAACTGGCAATGGCCTGTGTTCGAGAAAAGAAAAAACACCGGCAGGATAGACATTTTCTGTCTTTCCTGCCGGTGGTCTCTCAATACCGGTTTAACCAGCCGGGAAATCGTACTAATTTCCGGATATGGACACATTGTTAAAGCCCTGTTTCAGTTGGACCATAGCCGCTTGTATGCCACTTATGAAATTGGTATGATGCCGTTTATGCGTTCGGGTTCAGCAGTGCCACGGCCACGTCGTTGACATTGGTTCCCGTGGAGCCGGTAATAAGCAAACCGCCTATTTTCTGCAGCGCATGGTAGGCATCGTTTTCCTGCAGAACGGCATAGAGATCCAGTCCCGCAGCACGGAGCTCCTGCATGGTCTCTCCGTCCGCGTAACCTCCCGCTGCGTCTGTCGGGCCATCGGTGCCGTCGCTGCCCACGCTGAACACCGCGGCGTTTTCCATGCCCTCCAGTCCTGCTGCCGCCGCCAGCGCCAGCTCCTGATTGCGTCCGCCCTTTCCGTGCCCGGTCAGGTGTACCACAGTCTCGCCGCCGGCAAGAAACGCCAGCTGCCGTCCATCCTTCTGATGGGACTTCAAAATGGAAGCCAGAAAACTGCCGGCTTCTCTCGCTTCGCAGCAAAGCCGGTCTGTGAGGAAGATCGGCTCATAGCCCAGACTCCTGCAGGCCTCTGCCGCTGCTGTACACAGTTCCCGGACGCTACCGGTGATCTGTGTTGTCACATTGAGTAAAGATTTCACGGTCTCCCGCCGCATCAGATCTTCTGTCTCCGGTGACAGTTGCAGACTGTACTTTCTGACAACTGCAGCCGCCTGTTCGCCGGTGCTGCTGTCCGGGCAGGCCGGGCCGCTGGCGATCATGTCCAGCGGGTCGCCGAGAATGTCACTCAGCACAATGCTGAACACCTGGGCAGGGCTGCAAAGCTCTGCAAAGCGTCCGCCCTTTACGGCACTGAGACGCTTGCGGATTATGTTGATCTCTGTAATATCCGCGCCGCAGGCAAGCAGCTGATTGGTAATGTCTTGAAGTTGCTCCCCGGGAATCAGCGGCTTCTCAAAGAGCGCGCTTCCGCCGCCGGACAGCAGAAACAGCACTGTATCCTCCTTCCTAAGCCCCGAAACAAGTTCGATTGCCCGCTGCGTTGCAGCAAAGGAGTTTTCATCCGGCACAGGATGGCCTGCCTCCCAAATCTCGAAGTCTGCAATCGCGCCCTTGCTGTGGTCGTACTTGGTAATTACGATGCCTGCGCCGATGCGACTGCCAAGGCAGTCGTCAGCTGCCGCCGCCATCTGCCAGGCTGCCTTTCCTGCCGCCACCAGCACCACACGTCCGGAAAAAGCCCTGCCCCGCAGCGCCCTCTGCACCGCCTCGTCCGGCTGCACGGCGCGGATGGCCTGCCGGACGATCCGGTTTGTATGTTCAAACAGAATCTGGTTCATAAAAGCTCCTCTAGTCTGCCGTTCGGCATATCCCCTGCAGCTGACCTTTCCAATCCTTTGCCGAATCTGCCTCTTCAGAAGGTGGCACGACAAGGATGTTATTATGGATATGATACCACATGGTATTCTTTGCAGCCTGGGCGTCCCGTTGCTCCAGGCAGTTACAGATCTCCTTATGGAAGCGGATGCCGTCCTTAAATCCGGTCAGCTTGCCGGACTGATGCATTCCAAGCCATAGCAGATCTTGCAGCAGATCCAGGACCTTCACCGTCAGGCCATTGTGCATTCCGCTGGCAATCAGGTTGTGAAACCGCATATCCTCTTTCAGATAGGCGTCCAGATCGTGATTTTGCTCAGCTGTCTCCTGCCGCTCAATACAGGCGTGGATTTCCTCCAGCTGGGAAGCCGTGATCTTTGTTGCAGCATAAAAAGCAATGTCCGGTTCCAGAAGAAGACGAAATTCCTGAATTTCCTGATAATCCACCGAATCCATCACGATCATTTGCAGTGCGTTGCTCAGATAGTCCCCCGGAAGTACTTCATTGACATAGGTACCTCCGCCCTGAACCGCGCTGAGAATTCCCCGTCCTGAAAGCTGTGAAATCGCCTTTCGAACCGAAATTCTGCTGACACCGAATATCTCAGTCAGTTCATTTTCGCAGGGCAGCTTGCTGCCTACAGGCCAAACGCCTGATGAAATATTCTCCATGATGCCGTCGCATACATAATCGCTTTTTGTTTTCTTTCCTTCTCTGGTCTTCTCAATCTGTCCGGTTTGTTCCATGCTGCTCAAATTCTAATCCTCCCTGATAATAGTATGTCCATTTTACTCATCTTGCATCCAATATGCAATCTGTACTACAACTTTTTGGGAGAAATATTTTATCTTTCCGTCTTCTCAGAGAACCCGCTGCAAGTATTTTGATGCAGCGGGTTCCCTTCTTTAAATATTGTAATACTTATTTACCTGCTTCACAGATCTTGGTGCCGGTAAGCATCTCATAATACTTGAGAATTGCGCTGTGGTCATCACTGCCACTGCCGTTGTTATGCAGCCACTGCAGCATCTCCTGTACCTGAGCAGTCAGCAGCATGGGAGTGCCCAGACCGTGGCCGGTATCCAGTGCATTATTCAGATCCTTGATGTGGAGGTCGATGCGGAACCCGGGCTTGAAATTACCTTCCATCATCATGGGAACCTTCGCATTCATTACGGTGCTGCCCGCCAGACCGCCGCGAATTGCCTCAAAGACCTTCTCGGGGTCCACGCCTGCCATGGTGGACAGAGAATAGGCCTCTGCACAGGCTGCGATGTTGACCGCCACAATGATCTGGTTGGCCAGCTTTACGGTGTTGCCTGCACCGTTGACATCGCCGCAATGTACTGCGGATGCGCCCATCACCTTCAGCAGATCATAATACTTGTCAAACAGCTGCTTGGGGCCGCCACACATAATGGACAGGGTTCCGTCGATTGCCTTGGGTTCGCCGCCGGAAACGGGAGCATCCATCATGTTGACACCGTTCTTTGCACATTCTTCTGCGATAGCCTTGGATTCCAGGGGCGCGATGGAGCTCATGTCGATGATGTCCAGCCCCTTCTTTGCGCCCTCCAGTACGCCCTGTGCGCCGAGAACGGCGGCACGGACATGGGGAGAGTTGGGAACCATGGTGATGACGACATCGCTCTTAGCAGCTACATCTGCGTTGCTCTCGCCGCATTTTGCGCCGCAGGAAACCACATCGTCCAGCGCTTCCTTTGCGAAGGGATCGAAGGCGGTAACTTCATAGCCAGCCTTCAGAATGTTCTTGCACATGGGGCGACCCATGATGCCCAAGCCGATAAAACCTACATGATACATAATTATTTCTCCTATTCTATCAATATTTGTAGCTCAGCAGCGGTGTCCAGCCATCATTGATGAACTGATCTGTGGTGCGGTTGGCGGAGCCAAACGTGATGAACTCCTCGCGGGTCATGCCATCCTCCAGATAAGCTTTCCGGAATTCAGGCATCGTCATCAGGCGGTCAATTACATCCTGTGCAACGGGAATGTTGATCTTTTCCACGCAAGGGGTATCCGAGGGCAGCATCTTGACGATTTTCGGTGCAATGGAGAAGATCATTCTGGCACCTGCCAGCTCGATGACTTGATTGGCACCGCGGCAGCCTGCAGGCATCAGGAACGTATCATAGCCGCGTCCATTGAAGATGCGGTATGCTTTCTTGAGGCAGGCAATACCGGCCTGGACGATGTCGCTCTCGCTGACGCTTGCGCCGGTGTCCTGTGCCACATCTCGCAGATAATCATCCAGTCTGCCAGCCATCAGAACCGCAATGGTCAAACCGGGCTTGATGCCGTTCTTGAGCGCCCGTTCCTTGCCTCTGGCAGCAGCAGCGCCAACCTCCAGAACCTGCGGAACGGTGAAGCTGACCGTTGCCGCCATATTGAAGCCAAGGGCAACGCCCTCTTCGTAAGTCTTGATGCCTGCGTTGGTTGCGGGAACCTTGATGACAATGTTGGGAGCCATGGCAGCCAGACGTTTCATCTGATCGATCATATAAGCGGCGTCGCCGATCTTGTTGGGGTTGGTCTGCGCGCAGACAAAGCCTTTGCCGGGGATACCCTTCTTATAAATCGGAAGAAACTGTTCCGCGTAGAACGAAGTAACCGTCCGAATCAGGGCTTCCGCCTTTGCGTCGCCGGACAGATCCTTGGGCAGCGCATCCAAGCGCTCCTGCCAGAAGTCTCTGTCTGCATTCAGGGTAGACTGCACCAGGAAGGGATTCGTCGTCATACCAACAGCACCGTTGGAATAGGCTTCCTGCTCCTCGGCAAAGATTGCCGAATCGTGCCAGTAGATCGACTGCGTTTCGCCTGACAGCCATCTCAGGTACTTATGTTCCATTTTTATACCTCCTGCTTATCGCGTGTTCTGCCCTCGTATGCGGGGGCCGGCCCAAAGTCGTCCGTATCGTCGAACGGGAATGTGGGTCTGGGGATTTTTTCAAAGCCAAGCGAGATCAGATTACTGGTCGTTGAGCCCGGCGTATCAATATTGTAAAGCTGACTCGTCAGATAACGGCAACTTTCCTTATAGTGGAGGGCAGACTTTACAAGGATCATATCATAATCATTCATGTCCAGTCCGAAGCCAGTGAACTGTCTGGGGCTGGTATTCCACTGGGGATAGACACAGATAACTACATCTGTGTTTCTGGTACGCACGATGGCCACCTTGCCAAAGGAAACCCTGGTTCCCTTGGATGCTTCCCGGTCGCCCTCCACAACAGGGTCGGGGATGCTGATGACAGTGCCGGTAAAGGTCACAGGCTTCTGTCTGGCCGGATCCAGCTTGCCGCCCACCACGAACTCAGCCGTAGCGCCAACGCCCAGAGAAATGGCGTATTCCACCGCTTCCGGGTCAGCGACCACACAGGCCGCCCGGATGTCCAGTTTCCGCTCCAGAATCCGCCGCAGCACCACAACGCTGTCACCGGTAGCTCCGCCGGAAGTGTTGTCTGCCGCATCGGATAGTACGATGATCTCACCGTCCTTGGGCCGATTCACCGCCAGATCAAGACCCTCGTCCAAAGACATGGGCTTGTACTGTAAGACATGACGCAAGGCAAAGAACCGCGCTGCCAGTTCATCTGCAACGGACTTCGCCTGTTCCGCCGTCTTTGCAATCACGACAACGGAAGCGCCGGCCTCCTTGCAATCGAGCCAGGGCTGGAGGTGGTAGATGGAATAGTCCATGCACTTGCCGTCTCTCTGCAGGCCGTCGGCATACTCAATGAGTTCCTTCAGGGGGCCGGACTTGGTGGTGCAGGCTTCTGCCTGCAGGATCATGGGAATCTTGGCGCAAGCCATGTGAGGCCGTTCACCCGAACGCATCATCGCCAAGCCAAGCTCGGAGGCGCGCCAGCCGGTTTCCCATTTGTCCGTATGGGGATATTCATGGAAGCCGGTCAGAATGTCCAGATTCTCCATCACCTTATGGGTGATATTGGCGTGAAGGTCTGTGCAGGCAACGATGGGCTTGTCCGGGCCAAGCTCCTTGCGGATTTCTTCCAGGATCAGACCGATGCCGTCATCCTCCTCTGTCAGGCACATACCGCCGTGCAGGCCGAGGAATACCGCGTCCACCGGCTGATTGTTCCGGATGGTCTGGATCATGTCCGAAATAAACTCCTCGCAGACAGTCTGATCGACTCTACCATAGGAGGCCGCGTGGAAATCCGCGCCGGGAATCACTTCTACATCCGGCGCTTCCAGCAGAACATGGAGCATAGAAGCAGGGTGGTCATTGTGCGCCCGAAGAACAGAAATAACTTCTTCACCCTTGGTTATGCCGCCAGCAATGAAGTTCTCCCGCTTGCAGATCAGCGGAGAAAAGGTATTGGTTTCCTGCCGAAAACCGCCGTAAACAATTCGGAACATTTTTCCTCCTCTTATGCCTGTCTGCCGGGTCTTGCCGGAGTCGGGCCAAAATCATCGGTATCGTCAAACGGATACATGGGTCTGGGAATCCGCACGTAGTCCAGAGACAGCAGATTGCTGGTCGTGGAGCCTGGCGTATCCACATTGTAAAGCTGGCTTGTCAGGACAGCGCAATTGTTCTTGTACGCAAGAGAGGACTTGACCAGGAACATATCATAGTCCTCGGGCTTCAGGCCGAAGCCCGTAAACTGGGTGGGAGTGAAATTCAGCTGCGGATAGACGCACAGCACCACATCGGTATTCCGCACCCGCACAATGGCAACCTTGCCGAAAGAAATCTTTCTGCCGGTGGCAATGCCGTTTACCTCCTGCACCACAGGATTGGGAATGCTGATGACCTTGCCGGTGAAGGTGACGGATTTCTGCCGGGCGGGGTCGAGTTTGCCGCCGATGGTAAACTCTGCTTCCGCGCCCACACCCAGGGCGATGGCCTGATCGACGGCTTCCGGATCCACGACCACGCAGGCAGCCTTAATGTCCAGCTTCCGCTCCAGAATCCGCCGCAGCACTACAACGCTGTCACCAGTGGCACCGCCGGAGGTGTTATCTGCCGCGTCAGACAGGACAATCATTTCACCAGTGGGACGCTTGACGGCAAGATCCAGACCTTCATCCACACTGATGGGGTGATACTGCAGCACATGGCGCAGACTGAAAAAACGGTTTGCAAGATCGGAGGCATATTTCTCCGCTTTCTCCTGCGTGTCTGCATAGACCACCGCAGAAGCACCTGCCTCCAAACAGTCCAGCCAGGGCTGCATATGATAGATGGAGAAGTCGATCAGCTCGCCCTTTTTCTGCAGATCGTCACCGTAATCGATGAGTTCCTTCAGAGGGCCTGATTTGGTGGTACAGGCTTCTGCCTGCAGGATCATGGGAATCTTTACCCACGCGCAGGGGATACGCTTGCCGATGCGAAGCATCTGTAAACCCAGCACCGCTGCGCGTTCGCCGGTCTCAAAGTGGTCGGTATGGGGATATTCATGGAATCCCGTCAGAATGTCCACGTTCTCCATGACCAGCCTGGTAATATTGGCGTGCAGGTCGGTGGAAGCGGCAATGACGACCTTGTTGCCCGTTGCCTTCCGCAAAGCCTTCAGAATATAGCCAATGCCGTCGTCTTCTTCGGTCAGGCACATTCCGCCATGCAGGCGCAGGAAAAGTCCGTCAAACGGCTTGCTCTTTTCGATGAGGTCCACCATGTAAGTGATGAACTCATCAGCCACGGACTGCTCCACTCGGCCGTAGGAACCGGCGCTGAAATGTGCGCCGTAGATGAGTTCCACATCCTCAGCCTTGGTCAGCACCTGCAGCATTCCTGCCGCACTGTCATGGCCGGGGGTCAGTGCCTTAATCTCCTCGCCAAAGCGAATACTGCTGGCAGCGAAGTTTTCTCTTGTGCAGATTTTCGGGGAAAACGTGTTGGTTTCCTGCGCAAAGCCGCCATAGATAATTCGGTACATTTTCTCTTCCGCCTTTCTTAATCCGTCCTGCCGGCACTTGCCGGAGTCGGGCCGAAGTCATCGGTATCGTCAAAGGGATACATGGGTCTGGGGATGCGCGTAAAGGGCAGCGAGCGCAGATTGCTGGTTGTCGAACCCTGGGTGTCCACGTTGTAAAGCTGGCTCGTCAGCACCGAGCAGTTAAACTTGTAGGCCAGAGAAGACTTCACAAGGAACATATCATAGTCAGCTGGATTCAGCCCGAACCCGGTAAACTGGGTGGGCGAATAGTTGAGCTGGGGATACGTGACAAGGATCACATCGGTATTGCGGACCCGGACAATTACCGCTCGACCGAAATTGACAACCTTTCCCTTGTTGTTTCCACTGGTTTCTGTCACAATGGGATTGCAGATTTTCTGCACAGTCCCCGTAAAGGTCACCGGCTTCTGAAGTTTCGGAGTCAACTTACCGCCAACGGTAAATTCCGCAGTCGCGCCCACGCCCAGCTTTTCTGCCTGCTCGGCAGCGGGAGGATCGACCACGACACAGGCAGCACGGATGTCGAGCTGCCGCTCCAGAATCCGCCGCAGCACCACCACGCTGTCACCGGCAGCACCGCCGGAGGTGTTGTCCGCCGCATCGGACAGGACGATCATCTCGCCGGTGGGGCGCTTGATGGCAAAGTCCAGACCCTCGTCCACAGACAGAGGCTTGTACTGCAATTCTCTTCTCAGAGAGAAGAAGCGAGCTGCGAACTCGTCTGCATACTTCTTTGCCTGCTCCATATCGTCTGCCATGACGACCACAGACGCACCTGCGTTCTCGCAGTCCAGCCACGGCTGCATATGATAAATGGAAAAATCGCGGATTTTGCCGGACTGTTCCATCTCAGTTGCATATTGATTCAATTCGTACAGCGGCCCTTCCTTGGTCGAACAGGCTTCTGCCTGCAGGATCGCAGGAATCTTTGCCCATGCAATCGCAGGACGAACGCCGGTCCGCAGCCACTGCATACCAATCTTTGCCGCCCTCAGCCCGGTTTCATAGGTATCTGTATGGGGATACTCATGGAATCCGCAGATAATATCTACATTTTTCATGACCTTCGGCGTAATATTGGCATGAAGGTCAGAGCAAACCACAATGGGTATTTCATTGCCTGCGGCGGCACGTATTTTTTCCAGGATGTAGCCGATTCCGTCATCCTCTTCCGTCAGGCACATACCGCCATGCAGAACCAGGAAAATCCCGTCCAGCTTTCCGCTTTTGATGATGCGGCTGTTGATCTCTGAAAGGAATTCATCACAAACGCTCTGCTCAACCCGGCCATAGGACATGGCGCCATAGTAGGCAGTCGGAATGAGCTCCACATCCTCCGCATCCATCAGATAGTTCAGCATACCGCCTGCCGTTGTTTTCAGTCCGTACATTGCTTTGGTAATCTGTTCGTCAAAATAGATTCCGCCAGCTTCAAAATACTCCCGCTTACAGATCAGGGGAGAAAAGGTGTTTGTTTCCTGCCAGAATCCACCGTAAACGATTCGATACACGGATATTACTCCCTTTCTGTTTCACTCAGAGACGGGACTTTTCAGCCCCGTCTCCTGAATCACGCATTATGTATGATCGCCTGCGTTTTCCTCGGACTGGCCGGGGAAGAAGCAGGACACAAAATGGTCAGCAGAAATCTGCTTCAGTTCCGGTGCATTCTCAAAGCACTCCGGCCTTGCAAAACGGCAGCGGGGTGCAAAGCGGCAGCCGGGCTTGGGGTTGATGGGAGAAGGCACATCGCCCTGAAGCACGATATGCTCCTTGTTATTGCTTACGTTGATGTTCAGAATTGCAGAAAGAAGCGCCGTGGTGTACGGATGCTGCGGATTCTCAAAAATCTCGTCCGTGGGCGCCAGCTCCACGATCTGGCCGAGATACATAACTGCCACGCGGTTGGAAATGTGCCGCACAACGGAAAGATCATGGGAGACAAAGAGATAGGTCAGACCCATCTTCTTCTGCAGGTCAATAAGCAGGTTGATAATCTTGGCCTGAATGGAAACGTCCAGCGCGGAAACGGGCTCATCACAGACGATGAACTTGGGGCCAAGCGCCAGCGCACGGGCAATGCCGACCACCTGCCGCTTGCCGCCGTCGAGCTCATGGGGATACTTGTTCAGCAGCTCCGGTTCCAGACCGACCTCTTCGCACAGAGTCTTGACTTTCTGTTCAATCTCTTTGCTGCTGCCCTGTTTATGGATCTTGAAGGGCTCAGAAAGGATCTGGCGGATAGACTTTCTGGGGTTCAGGGAAGAATACGGATCCTGGAACACAATTTGCATCTTGGTGCAGTACTTTTTCCGTTCTTTTCTGCTCAGGCCGACGATGTTTTCCCCAGCCAAAAGGATCTCGCCCTCCGTAGCAGAAAGCAGTCCCATCAGGACGTTGCCGACGGTGGATTTGCCACAGCCGGATTCGCCGACAAGGCCCAGCGTCTCACCCTCCATGATGGAGAAGTTGACGTCATCCACTGCATGAAGAAGTCCCTTACCCTTAACGTCAAAGTATTTTTTCAGATGCTTGACTTCGATCAGAGTTTTAGCCATCAGACTTCACCTCCGGGTTGGAATACAAATGGCAGGCCACGCTCCGCCCGTCATCCAGCTGAACCATCTCAGGCATCTGCGTCTTGCAGCGTTCAGTGCAGTGCTCGCAGCGAACATGGAACGGACAGCCGGCGGGCAACTTGTTCGCAGAAGCGGCACTGCCAGGAATGGCAACCAGTCTGTCCCGCTCGCCGACCAGCTTCGGCATGGAGCCAATCAGGCCAACAGTATAGGGATGCTTGGGCTGAAGGAATACCTTGTCCACCGGGCCAACCTCAATGATGCTGCCGGCATACATGACAGCAACCTTGGAGCACAGCTCGGAAATGATGCCCAGATTGTGGGTGATCATCAGCAGGGAAGTCTTGTATTCCCGCTGCAGCTTTTTGATCAGCTCAATGACCTGAAGCTGAATGGTCACGTCCAGTGCCGTGGTGGGCTCGTCCGCAATCAGCAGAGCAGGGTTGCAAGCCAGACCGGCCGCAATACCGACACGCTGACGCATGCCGCCGGAGAACTGATGGGGATACTCATAGAGACGCTCTCTGGAAATACCGACCAGTTCCAACATATCGCCGGCCTTTTCATAGGCTTCCTTCTTGCTGCACTTCTGGTGCTTCATGATGACCATTGCGATCTGCTCGCCAACGGTGAAAACGGGGTTCAGGGAGGTCAGCGGATTCTGGAAGATCATGGACACCGCGTTGCCTCGCATATCCTGCATTTTCCGCTCGGAGAGCTTATCCAGGTTTTGACCACGAAGCTTGATCTCACCGCTGGTCTTAAAGCCGACATTGTTGGGAAGCAGGCGGAGTATGGACAATGCGGTGGTGGTTTTGCCGGAGCCGGATTCACCTACAAGGCCAAAGGCTTCGCCCTCATCCAGCTCCAGATTCAAATGATTGACTGCTTTTGCAACACCGTAGTCGGTACGATACTCGACCGAGAGGTCTTTGATCTCAAGCAGTTTGGATTCTTTCTCACTCATCTGCTAATCCCTCCCGATCAGTGTTTCATCTTCGGGTCAAGCACATCGCGGATGCCGTCGCCGAGGAAGTTCGCCGCAAGGACGGTCAGCATCAGGGCAATGCCCGGTGCGATGACGACCCACGGAGAGGTGGAAATATAGTCTCTGCCATCCGAGATCATCGTGCCCCAGGAGGGCATGGGCAGCGGAACGCCGCAGCCCAGGAAGCTCAATGCAGCTTCCAGCAGGATGATATGTCCGAACTGCTGACTGATCTTGACGATCAGAGAAGTGGAGACGTTGGGCAGGATCTCACTGAACATGATCCGCCAGTCTGAAGAGCCCAACACACGGGAAGCGGAGATGAATTCCCGCTTACTGACCTGAAGCACGCCGCTGCGGACGATTCGTGCAAATCCGAGCCATGAGGTGATCATCATAACGATAATCAGATTCACGACGCTCTTGCCTAGCACGGAGACCACAACGATGGCCAGCAGCGTGGAGTTGATGCCGTTCTGAATGTCACCGACTCGCATGATAATGGTATCTGTGGTTCTGCCCATGTAACCTGCCATGACACCCAGTACCGTGCCGACCACAGCGCCAAACAGGACTGCAACGATTGCAATGATGAACGATGTTCTGCCGCCAACGCAAAGACGGACGAAAATATCCTGGCCAAGTGCGTCTGTACCTAGGACATGACCCTGCAGGCCCTTGGACAGGCCCTCCGGCGCCACCAGGCGCTCTTTCAGGTTCATCACATCGGGCTCATAGGGAGAAAGCTCCGGAACCAGGACAATGCACAGCACCATAAAAAGGACAATGGCAAATCCGATTACAAAATACTTTGACCGACGGATTCTGCGGAATAATTCTTTTTTACTCATTCTGCTATCACCCCATCTGATCATAGTCCAGCCGCGGATCCACGAACACATACAGCACGTCTACCAGCAGGTTGACGATGACCAATATCGCCGAGGTAATCAGCAGCACGCTTTGTACCAATGTAAAGTCACGCACATTGATGGCCGTGACAACCAACTGACCGAGGCCGGGCCAGTTGAAGATTTTCTCTGTTGTAACAGCGCCGCCCAGGAAGCCGGCAAACTGAGCGCCGGAAACCGTAATGACAGGGATGGCTGCGTTGCGGAGCGCATAACGGGTATAGACGCGGAATGGAGAAGCGCCTTTGGCTCTGGTTGCGGCAACATGATCCTCAGAAAGAACATCAATCATATTGGAGCGGAGTAGTCTTGTTACCAGAGCAGCCATGGGAAGGCCCAACGTAATAGACGGCAGAATGATATTCTGGAACGATCCGTAGCCAAATGCCGGCAACGCGCCCATTTGGACACAGACCAACAATATCAGAACCAAGCCTATCCATACCGGGCTCAGCGCCTGTCCGAGCAGTGCAAACAGCATGGCAACCACATCCACGAAGGTCCCTTTTTTTACGCCTGCGATCAACCCCAATGGTATGGAAACCAGTAGGGACAAGATCAGCGCAGAGGTTGCAAGTTCAAAGGTGGCCGGCATTCTGGCCTTAATCAAAGACCAGTTGGTCGCGTGGAAGTAGATGGAATCTCCCAGATCGCCGCGCAGAACTCTGCCCAGCCAAACAACATATTGAACAGCCAGCGGTTTATCCAGACCATACTTGGCCTCGATCACAGCCTTCTGTTCCGGAGTCGCATTATCGCCGAGAATCAGATCGACGGGGTCGCCGGGTGCAAGGTGAACCAACAGAAAAATCACGATGGATACACCAAGCAAAACGAAGATCGCATGGAACAGTCTTCGACCGATATACCGGAATACCGGTGCATTTTTCTTCAAAGGAATATCCCTCCTTTATGAGGCTCAGAGTGGAAGCCGCGGAGCCGGCAATGCCGGCTCCGCGGCAATTCGTTTGCGGAAGGTTAGAAGATTGAGGAACGATTACTCGTTAACCCAGATGGTGGACAGGTCGATGGCCTTACTACCATTGGCATCAACGCTCTTAATACGATTGTTGAAAACATAGTTGAACTGGTACTGAACAATGAAGTCCATGGGAGCGCAGTCATCCATAATCTTGGTGTAAACACCCTTCAAAGCTTCGCAGCGTGCTGCGTCGTCCATGATGCCGTTGGTAGCAAGGATCATTTCGTTGAGTTCTTCGTTGCCGTAGTGGCTTGCCAGAGAGTCGCCAACAATACGCTGGTTGATGAAGCCGTAGCCGTCACCACCGCCGAAGCTGGCACCAACGATGTAGCAGTCATATTCGCCTGCCTTACGGGCATCGGAGAATGCAGCGTTCTCGAGCTGTTCCATGTCGACATTGAAGCCAACAGCAGTCAGGTAGTAGTAAATAGCTGTCATAGTCTCGGTGATCTTTTCGTAGTTCGCGGTCGGGCCGATAACACGAATAGTCTCACCGTTGTAGCTGGAGTTTGCGAGCAGTTCCTTGGCCTTTTCCGGATCATAGGTACGGCCGGGATAGTTAGCATCGAAGCCCTTGCCGCCTTCGCCAACGGGGAAGGTTGCCGCACGGCCGGAGCCGAGGATCTCGTTGGCGATTGCTTCTCTGTCGATTGCCATGGAGAATGCAAGCCGGACGTTCTTATCCGCCATGACGCCGGTTGCCTTGGGGCCGGGCTGGAACTGATAGCCGATGTAGAGCTGGTCGCAGGTCATGGCTTTCATGACATTCAGACCTTCGGCTTCCAGGGTGGGAACCTGATCGGTCGGAATTGAGTCAACCATATCGCAGTCGCCGGTACGGACAGCGGAGGTTCTCGTGGTATCCTCCATCAGAGGAATGTAGAAGACGCGGTCAACATTGGAGGTTTCGCCCTGCCAGTAGTCTTCGTTCTTCACATACTCAATGGATACACCGGGCTTCCACTCAACGTACTTGTACGGGCCGGTGCCGATGTTCAGCTCGAAGCAATCCTCGCCCATTTCCTCGAACAGTCTGCCGTTAATGATGGGCCTGCAGAGCAGGGTGAACAAGTAAGCGTTGGGGGTGTTCAGCTGGAACTCGATGGTGTAGTCGTCGATTTCCTTCAGACCTTCGAGGCAGGCGAAGTTGGACTTCTGAGTCAGAGCACAGTCCGGTTCAAGCAGACGGTTGTAAGTTACGAAAACGTCATGAGCGGTGAGATCATCGCCGTTGTGGAACTTAACGCCCTTGACAATGTGGAAGGTGATGGTCAGGTTGTCATCGGAAACTTCGTAGGACTCTGCCAGGCAGGGGAGGATGTTGTAGTTGACATCCTGTTGGAACAGGCCATCGTATACCATGTTGTTATGGATGCTGTTGACGATAGCGTTGTTGTTCAGGGGGTCCCAGGTTGCAATTTCTTCAGGTCTTGCAAACTTCACAACGATTTCATCGCCGGATGCTTCCACTACAGCAGGAGTTTCAGTCTTCTCAGCTGCGGGGGCTTCCGTCTTATCTTCGCTTGCGGGAGTCTCGGTCTTTGCGCAGCCGGCAAATACTCCAGCAAACAGAAGCAGTGCCAGCATCAATGCGAGAGTTCTTTTGATCTTCATGTCATTTTCTCCTTTAATTTTATTTATCAACATCCCATGGGATCCTGATGTCCTTGATTGACGCGCCCTGCAGCTCAGCAGAGTCCGTCAGCGTGCATGCCAAGCAGCACTTCTTTTATAATATTAAGCACTTTTTCCAGGTCTTCCTTGGTATGAGCAATAGAGAAACCATGATGAGAGGGGCCACCGCCGTAATCATGGAAGTAAACGCCGTGCTCAAAGCAGTCCTTGCAGAATCTCCACATGACATTCTTATCATGCGTGAAGGAATCCTCATAGCGCACAGGAACCGTCTTTCTGCCGAAGGTGATATTGAACTGCGGGCCATGATAGCCGATCACCATATTGAGGTCGTTTTCCTTGATGAAGGATTCCAGACCGCCATAGAAGAAGTCTCCCAGATCCTTGATCTTCTTATAGAAATAGTCCTGCCTTGCTTCATTGAGGAAAGCCAGTCCGCAGAGCACATTAGGCAGCGGTGCATTGAAGGTACCGCTGTGCTGGCAGTTTCCCACGGGTTTGAAGCACTCCATGATCTCACGCTTGCCGCACATGCCGCTCAGGGGAAGGCCGCCGCCAACGGATTTGCCGAAACTGCAAACATCGGGGATAACGCCGAAGAAGCCCTGTGCACCGGCCAGATTGGTCTTAAAGGAAGTCTGTACCTCATCGAAGAACAGCACGATACCTTTCTCGCGAGTCACTTCACGCAGATGCTCCAGGTAACCGGGCAGCGGCATGATGCAGCTTGTATTGTAAACGATAGGCTCCAGAATGACCATTGCCACATCGTCGCCATACTGTTCAACAGCTTCATCAAACGCCTTGACGTCATTGTAGGGAACAGGGATAATCAGAGATGCGAATTCTTCGGGGATACCCGCGCTTTCGGGTACAGGATGCTCCCGGTTGCCTGCCAGCTGCTCCGGGCCGACCTGTCCGCCGATATAGATGCTCTCATGATATCCGTGGAATGTACCCTCCATACGGATGATCTTCTTCCTGCCGGTATAGGCGCGGCAGAGACGAATCAGATGCATCGTTGCTTCAGAACCGGCATTTACAAAGCGAACCTCTTCCGCGCAGGGAATGCATTCGCAGATCTCTCTGGCCAGCTGCTCATGATAAACAGTCTCCAGAGAGTTGCACATGCCCAGCTCAATCGCTTTCTTCAGCGCTGCTTCAATCGCTGGGTGTGCATTACCCAGCAAACCAGCACCATGTGCACAGCACATATCAATGTATTCATTTCCGTCCAAATCGAACAGCTTGTCTCCGCTGGCATGAGAGACATACAAAGGCAGACCGATACCTTTATTGTACCGGGTAGAAGAGTTTACGCCGCCCGGAAGTACCTGTCTGGCACGTTCAAAGTGCTCTTTCATTTTGACTAGATTTTCCATGTTTTGCACCTCGCTGCGAAAAATTATCTCTGTCATTCATTTCTCAAGTTGTAATACAACTTTCGGTGATTTCAGTTTATTCTGTTTCAATCCATCTGTCAATAGCTTCTCTTCATCTTTTTCGACAGAACACGTTGTTTTTTGTGTAATATTTGATTATTCTATTTACTTTATCATCTATTTTTTGTGCATTTTATACGGCGAACTTGCGTGTTGATGCAAAATATCACTTATTTTTTGTGCAAGTGTCCAAAATCTTTTTTCTTATATTCTCCACTTTTGCTTCTATTGTTGTAATACAACATGCTTGACAGTCTATTCGTTTTGCGATAAAATATTTACACCATTTATAGGGAGGGCTTTCCAATGTTGAGTTGTCTTCCGGTTTCTCTTTTTTCTGAAATCAATTCCGGTCGTATGGCGCCGGAAGCGTGGGCCTGCTATGCTGCCCAACTTGGTTTAGATGCCTATGACATCAGTATCCTCTTTGTTCGCGACCGCACTCCCAGCGGGCTGAAAAAGCTGCGTAATGCGCTTGAAACCAGCGGCCTTCCTCTGGCAATGGTTGCCACCTATCCAGATTTCTCCAATCCTGATCCCGTTGTATTTGAAAGGGAACTAATTCGAAGCCTGTCCGATATTTCAGTTGCTGCTGAACTGGGCGGGCACTATGTTCGAATCACAGCCGGGCAAGAATATCCCGGAGCCGATCTCAATCGGCAGCTTGATCACATCTGTCTTGCCTTCTCGGTCTGCGCCGAATATGCTGAAAAGTGGAACATTCAGCTTCTGTGGGAGAATCATTCCAAGCCAGGAGCTTGGGAACAGCCCGATTTCAACTATGATCCGGCCAAACTGGATGCCATGCTCCAGCGTTTGCGCGGCGGCCCAGTGAAGATGAACTATGACATTGCCAACGCCATGCTGCTGGGCCGCGGTCTTGACTTTCTGGAAACCTGTTTTCCGGAGATCGCTTCTGTTCATATCAATGATGTCGCCAGCGTCGATCCCATTCGCTTTGCCGGGGTCGGAGATGGGACAGCCCCCATCTCGGAAACAATAGGTTGGCTTGTTTCCAATGGGTATCGCGGCCTGTTTAGTATTGAAGAAGCCTCCGGACATGGTCTGGAGGGTATTGAGAAGTATGTTCTGGTGACCAAGCGTCTGCTGTCTTCTGCCGAGTGTACTCGGTAGTGTCACAGCCGAGTTATAATTGAGGCATAACGCCGGGCAAAAATTGACCCACGCCTAAAGAACAGCTATCTTAAAAGTGTGTCGAATACTTTTTGGAGGATAGCTGAATGATTAGGAGTGGGCTAATACTTATGATAAAAGAATCAGCCGTAAAAGGCAAGAGTGCTTATGCAATTAGCAAAGAAATCGGCGTGTCGGAAAATCCTGCACGCAAGTATATGACCCAGCCAGCACGGCCACATGGCCTCACAGGCATAAAGAAAGGCTCCAAGCTGGATCCATACAAGCCATATCTCCACGAGCTAATGGATTCCGGTATCTACAACTGTGTTGTCCTGTACGGATATCTGCAGGAAAAGGGATACGATGGAGAAATGTCCATTCTGAAAGAATATGTTCATCCCTTTCGCCCGCCTCGCAGAACACCGGCAGTACAGCGATTTGAGACCGCTTCAGGAAAGCAGGCACAAATGGACTGGGGCATCTGCAAGTACACAGATCCGGAAGGCCACCTCCACAAGGTACCGGCTTTCGTCATGATATTGGGACATTCTCGTGCTAAATATGTGGAGTTCACCACTCGCTGTGATTTACACAGCCTGGAACGATGTATGGTGAATGCTTTCAATTACTTTGGCGGCGTTCCTAATGAGATCCTCACTGACAACATGAAAACAGTCGTTGTTGGCCGAGAGGCCGGTAAGGTGATTTGGAACACATATTTTTCTGACTTTGCTGTAGATATTGGTTTTGTTCCCAAGGTTTGCCGTGTGCGAACGCCGCAAACAAAGGGCAAGGTGGAGCGATTGGTTCGGTATGTAAAAGAAAATTTCTTTCCCGGAAGGCACTTTACGGATCTGAACGATTTGAATCTGCAGGTGCTGAACTGGTGCCGCAATGCAGATTCTAAAACGCACAGCACCACTGGAAAGATTCCCTTGACAGAGTTTGCATCCGAAGATCTTCAACCATTGCTAGAGCAGATGATATTGGACCGCTACCGTTGGGAGACGAGGACTGTTACCAGAGAGGGCTTGGTAAGCTTTGACGGCATTCGTTACGGAGTACCCTGGCAATACAGTGGGAATGAAGTACAGGTCCGGCTTTATAAAGGAAATCTGGAAGTCTATTACAATGAAATCCTGTCGGCAAAGCATCCGACACAGCACCGTGCAGGTAATATCGTCTGGCTGCAGGGACAGTACAAAGGCCTTGCCGAGCGACACGGTGTTGCGGTACTAAATACCATGGCTTTCCGCACTACTACACAGGTAGAGGTACGAGAATTGAGCATCTATGACCAGTTGTTGGGAGGTGTCCACAGTGGTTGATCTGGAACACGCTCGTGCATTGCTGGACGATATGGGGTTGCATACAGCAGCAGAGTTGTTGGATGCCCAGGCTGAAAAGTCTATGCATGGGCAGCATGCCATGAGAGCTAAAAAGAACGTGGAACCTTCAAAAAAACGGTTCAGCATTTTTCAGGCCTTCAAAATCTGTTCAGACATTTTTCCAAATAGTAGTACTTAATGGATGGATTTGATACATCATCTGAAAAGGCTTGACTTCTTCTGCTTCTTGATCTATGATGCATCAATGCTCCACAAGATTCTTTCAAACGCAACGTGATAGCCTGACCCAGATTCTGACCCAGGTGTGCGCGAAAGCGTATGGACGCAGTGGATAGAATTGCATAAAAATCGGTATTTTTTGTGTCTAAAATATACACAGTAGGCGCAAAAGTACCAGAAATTACGAACAGATGCGAGCTGGCAGTCATGAGGTCAGCGGTTCGATCCCGCTTATCTCCACCAAAACAAAAAG
>JAEDIZ010000159.1 GCA_016296635.1 Oscillospiraceae bacterium | reverse complement strand
CCCTTGGATCGGCAGCAAGGAAAAGCTGATCCCGTACATCTGGCAGGTGTTCCCGTCAAACCCGAAGCTGTACTTGGAGCCGTTCGGCGGAGGTGGCGCGCTCCTGCTCGGCATACAGCCGAAGATCAGCCGTATGGACATTTACAACGATTTCAACTGCGACCTTGTAAATCTCTTTTTGTGTGCGCGAGAATGTACGATCCAGCTTGTGCAGGAGCTGAAATTCCTGCCGCTCCATTCGAGGGCCGAATTTGACCTTCTAAAAGAGTTCATGAAGCACAAGGAGCTTTTGCAGCAGCGAATTGCAGACGAGCGAAACGCCGTGATGGAGTGCTTTTCTGGTGAGGAACGGGAAGAGCTCCTGCAAATCCTGCGGGGGCGAAGCAACCTGTTCGATGTCCAGCGGGCGGCCGCGTATTACAAGGTCTGTCGCGGCAGTTTCAGCGGCATGACCAGCTCGTTCGGTGTCAGGCCGAACAACCTCACGAATTTTCTTTACCTTTTTGATGATGCTTCGAAACGCTTGCAGGATGTGATCATTGAGAATAAAGATTGTCTGGACATCATTCGGGAACGTGACGGGCCGGACAGCCTGATCTACTGCGATCCGCCGTACTTTGATGCCGAGAGTTTATACGCTGTCGATTTTCCGAAGGAAAAGCACGAAGAATTGCACTGGATTCTCTCACAATGCAAGGGATACATCGTCGTGTCGTACAACGACTGCCCGTTTATCCGCAGTCTGTACGGCGATTTTTTTATCCTCGCATTCCGCAGAAACAATCCCCTCTCGCAGAAGGCTGGCGCGACCTACGGCGAACTCATTATCACAAATTACGATCCGCGCCCGTACATCCAGCCGCAGTTCAGTATGTTCCCGGCGGAGATCGAGAACGGCGATCTGGTGCTGGTGCATGAACCTGCCTGCGGTTCACTGCGGGAAATTTATCTCAGAAGAAGGAACGAACATGAAACAGACAAAAACGATGCTCCGGCTGGAGCTGGAGGTGAAGCCGGAAATGGCCGCGAAATGTCACTTGGCAGCAATGGCTCCGATGACGGCGATGGCGATCGGCAGGCGCAGTATCCTCCTGACCAGCCGCCAGATGAGCGCAGCAGCGGTGCTTGACACGCTGACGATGCTGAAGGGTGCGCAGGAAGCACTGCTGACCGCTTTGGAGCAGGCGTGCGGAAGCTGCGATTCGCTCTGTGAAGCGGAAACAGCGCCGAATGAAAGTGCGGAGGAAACCGCCCTGCAGGAAATTCCGGCAGAACTGCTCACGCGCTTTCGCGCAAGAAACCTCTGCCTGCGCCAGCTCGCGCGGCATCTCATGAAGGGCGATACCGTCTTTGAAGTGTAGTTGGAGGTGCGTATGGCATATGTAAAAGCCCCAATTCCCACCGAGGTCTATCATCTGACGCAGCTGGACAAGCTGGACGGTATTCTAAACGACGGCAAAATCCGGCGCTTTGGCGATACGGAATGCTGGTTCTGCGAAAGCCTTGAAAAAATGAAAGCCTACATGGAGCGGACCGTCCTCTGCGAAGGCAAGGCGTATTACGACGTTGGCGGTCAGCTCTGCCATTATCCGAAATTTGAGCCGGACAGGCATGTTATTTTGAAGTTGAAGCCCTGCCGCCGCGAGGGAAATTGGTATCGATGGAATCAGGAGATTCCGCCGCACAGTCCTCCGGAGCTGGTGCAGGCTGCGGTGGAGTTTTCCAAACTAAAAATTGGCTATCGCGGCGATCTGGCGTTCAAGAACGCGGAGACGATCAACGTTGCTGAATTTCTGCATGGTCGCATCGTTCGCCAAGGAGTGCAGACTGCATCCGAACTTTTGGAACAGCTTTCGGAGAAGATTGAACAGGGATGGGTGGCGTATCAAAAAAGCTTGTATGCTAGACTCCCCGGCGTGCTGATCGGCACGGCAGATGAGATCGCAGCAACGGCAGCCAGCTATTCAGAATTTTTGTGCAGCGGTGACAATCTTTCCCGCGGGGATCTCCTATACCTTCTGCAATTTGAAAATCCATTGGAGGTGCTGCGGGACCGCTGGATGCTGGATCAGAGCATAGAACGAAGATCGCAATTTCTCGGTATGCTGGAAATTCTGCGCAGCGAAGGTCACGCCGAGCAGGACTATTCTCCGGACGAGGCGTATGCGAAAACCCAGAAAAATGAAATGACAATGCAATTTTAGACAGGAGAACAACAATGGAAGATGAACAGAAATTGACAGAGCAGCAGCGAACGGCACTTTCTCAGCTGGAAGACCTGCGCAGCGAGCTGCACAGCATGGTAGACGCGCGTGTGGATGGGAGCATCCACAGCATTCTGACCGGCAGAGTTCTGGAACAGGCTTTACCAACACTTCCTTTGACCGCAAATCCGTCTGTATTCAAGGGCGAGAAGCCGGAGAGTATTCTGTTCCCAGACGGACGGGAGGTTAAAACGCCGACATGGAAGACGGCGGTACTCGCGATTATGCGGGACTGTAATGCAGACGCAAAGATGCATTTGCAGCTCATGGAATTGCGCGGCAAGGTTTTAGGGCGGCAGCGCGCGATTCTCGCGGCTTCGCCGGAGAAGATGCACGCGCCGCTGGAAATTGACAAGGATCTCTACATGGAGAGCTATTACGATACCGGAACGCTTTTGTATGTGCTGAAGAACCGGGTGCTGGACGAGGTCGGTTACAACTATTTCGGCATCCACGTCCGGCTTCGGCAGGAGCAGACGCAGGAAGAAGCGCAGGAACAGACATCCGGCATGGATGAAATGACACTTTAGGAAGGAGAAAAGTGTATGGACTTTTCCAACATGGAAGTCACCATTGACCACATTGCCGACGCTGGCAGCAAAATCAAAGCCTACGCAACCGTCACCTTTGACGGGATGTTCAAGGTACACGGCGTTCGGCTGGCAGAATCCAAGCAGGGGCTGAACATCTTCATGCCGCAGGAAGCATTCAACAAGAACGGCAAGACACTGTACACGGATGTTTTCCACCCCATCACGTCCGGAGCGCGCACAGCGCTCAAGGAAGCAGTCATCGACGCTTACAGAAAAGCGACGAAATAAAAACAGGAGGTTTTCAATGAAATATCGTATTCATTGTCTGCGTCCACCCTGAAGGCGGGCGCTTTTTTCATGGGCAGACAGCTCTGCCCGTCAGGAAGGAGGCTTGACCTCGTGACAAAACATCTATCATACCGGGCGCGCGACCAGCCGGAGGGCGGCGCTGCGTCCCAACACAGAAAGGACAAAATTATGCACAAATTTGAAAAACGGGATGCTAAATCAAGAACACTCGTCATTCTCGCCGTTGTCGGCCTTGCCGCTGCAATTACGGTCGGCATTTTTACTGCCGTTCGGATGCTCCGCAAGCCCCCTGCATCCAAGGACGATCCCAAGACGGGCATTGTTTACGATGATTCCGCAGTTGAAGGCGGCTGGGATAATCTCAGTCCGGAAGAAATTGCGGAGAAGCTGAACGAAAAGGTCGCGGAGGGCATGATCAACATCAGCATGAACACCGCGCCTTACTTTGAAAATGGCACAGCTGAAGGCAATGTCATGATCGTGAATGAAGCTATCAACAATTACCCCCAGCAGGTCGAGTTCATCCGCAACGACACCGGTGAACAGATCTACCAGAGCAAAGCGATCCCCGTGGGCAGCAAGATCGAACGAGCTGCCCTTGATATGGAACTCCCGGCTGGCACATACGAATGCACAGCCATGTTCCACAATCTTGACCCCGAAACCGGCGATATTATCGGAACGGCTGGGGCCATCATCACAATCACCATTAAAAACTGAAATTTTATTATGAAAAAGGAGTAAACACCATGAA
>JAEDIZ010000158.1 GCA_016296635.1 Oscillospiraceae bacterium | reverse complement strand
GGCACCATGGAGGCCTCCGATGTGCTCTACGGCGTGACCATGCAGGAGCAGGGCGTTTCCAAGATCCTGCATCTGAATCTGGACGAGCTTTCCAAGCAGCTCGGCATTACCGCATAAAGGGGAAATACCATGGGATTTTTTGAGAAGATCAAGCAGGGATTGAGCAAAACTGCGCAGACCATCGGAAATGTTTTCACGGTCAGCGAACTGGACGATGACTTTTATGATGAACTGGAAGAAAGCCTGATTCTGTCCGATCTGGGAATGGACACTGCGGGCGAGGTCATTGAAAAACTGCGGGAAAAGGCGAAGAAAGAGTCACTGAAAACGCCGGAGCAGGGCCGCATCGCGCTGCGGCAAATCCTCTGCGAAATGCTGGAGGTCGGAGATCCTGCGCTCGAGCTGAAAACAAAGCCCTCCGTGGTACTGGTCATCGGCGTCAATGGCGTCGGCAAGACCACGACCATCGGCAAGATCGCAAATCAGATGAGAAATGACGGCAAAAAGGTGCTTTTGTGTGCGGCAGATACCTTCCGTGCTGCTGCAGCCGATCAGCTTGAAATCTGGTCGGAGCGGGCACATGTGGATATCATCCGGCAGCATGAGGGCGCAGATCCGGCGGCGGTCGTCTATGATGCCATCTGTGCAGCCAAGGCAAGAGGCTCCGACGTGATCCTCTGCGACACCGCAGGAAGACTCCACAATAAAGCAAACCTCATGAACGAGTTGGGGAAAATTTCCCGCATCATCGACCGCGAGCTGCCGACGGCTTCCAAGGAAGTGCTGCTGGTGCTGGACGGAACTACGGGTCAGAACGGGCTTCTGCAGGCCAAGCAGTTCCAGGAGATCGCCGGTGTTACCGGCATTGCGCTGACCAAGCTGGACGGCACCGCCAAGGGCGGCATCGTCATCGCGGTTGCAAAGCAGCTGCAGATCCCCGTGAAGTTCGTCGGCGTGGGCGAGGGCATGGAGGATTTGATGCAGTTTGATCCCAAGGCGTTCGTGGAAGCGCTGGTCTGAGCGGGAGGAGAAGCATGAAACTGATCCTTGCAAGCAAAAATCCGCATAAGCTGGTGGAGCTTTCCGCAATCCTTGGAAAGCTCGGACTGGAAATTGCGCTGGAATCGGATTACGGCCTCGATATCGAGGTGGAGGAAACCGGAACAACATTTGAGGAAAACTCGCTGCTCAAGGCGGAAGCGGTGATGAAGGCTTCCGGGATGCCGGCGATCGCAGATGATTCCGGCATCTGCGTGGAAGCATTGAACGGCGCGCCGGGCATCTATTCCGCCCGTTACGGCAATAAGGGTTCCGACCGGGAACGGCTGGAATATCTGCTGGAGCAGATGAAGGACGTGCCGGAGGAAAAGCGCGCGGCAAAGTTCGTATGCGTTATCACCTGCGTCTGGCCGGACGGCAGAAAGATCGTCGCCAGAGGCGAGATGCACGGCAGATTAACCTTTGAAGCAAAGGGCGAGAACGGATTCGGCTACGATCCGATTTTCTTCCTGCCGGAGTACGGCATGACCTCCGCGGAACTTGAACCGGAGGTAAAAAACGCCATCAGTCACAGAGGAAAAGCACTGCAGGAATTCTGCAGAATCTATCAAGAGGAATTGAATCATGACAAGTAAGGAACGCGCGGAACTTCGCGCACAGGCAAATACGATTGATACCACGCTGATCGTCGGCAAGGGCGGCATTTCCGAAACGCTGACGGCTGAGGCAGAAAAACTGCTCGATGTGCATGAGCTGGTCAAGGGCAAGGTGCTGGAGGCTTCCATGCTGACGGCCCGCGAGGCCTGCGATGTGCTCTGCGAAAGCCTCGGTGCCGAAGGCATTCAGGTGGTGGGCAGCAAGTTTGTCATCTGGAGAAAGTCTGAGAAGCTGGAACAGAAAAAGGAAGCGGCGTCGAAGGCAGCCAAGCCCGCAAAGCCCGCTAAGAAAAAGGTCAATCCCGTCAAGCTCGGCATCAAGGCAAGACGCAATGCTGCGAAGCTGAAGAAGGAACAGCGGGATAAGTATTTCCACGATCAGGCGGTGCAGGCTGCCATCGAACGCAGAAAGCAGTCGCAGGAATAAGCAGCAAAGGAGCCGCATATGGCAAAGATCGGCATTTACGGCGGCAGCTTCAATCCGCCGCATAAGGGGCATACGCTTGCTGCGCAGCAATGCAGAGATCTGTTGGCGCTGGATCGTGTAATTATGATCCCGGCGGCAATTCCGCCGCACAAGGCACTGGCTGACGGATCGCCGGACGCAAAGGCCCGGCTCTATCTGACGCAGCTTGCGGTTTCTGAAACGGATGGCTTCTGCGTCAGCGATTTGGAGATCAAGCGTGAAGGTCCAAGTTATACCGTTGATACTTTGCGTCAGCTGCGGGAAGAATATCCGCAGGATGAATTGTATCTGATGATGGGAACGGATATGTTCCTCAGCTTTCACGAATGGTTCTGCCCGGAAGAAATCGCGCAGCTTGCGACCATTGTCTGCTTTTCAAGGTACAATGTCAGCACGGAACTGCGGGAGAAAATGCTGCAGCAAAAGGAAAACATGACAGCCCGTTACGGCAGAACACCGGTTTTGCTGGATAACGACTGCGTGGAGATTTCATCCACAGAGGTCCGCAGAATGCTGACTTTCAGGATCGCAGAGCCATATCTCGACAAAAAGGTTTTGGAAGAGATCTGCAGGCAGGGACTTTATGGAACTGCGGAAGATTACCGGCAGCTGCCGCTGGAAAAGCTCAGAAAAGTCAGTTTGGCGCTTCATAAACCGAGCAGAGTTGCACACGTGGAAGGCTGCTGCGAAACGGCGGTGGCACTTGCAAAAAAGTACGGCGAAGACGAAGAACTGGCGGCTCGCGCAGCCGTTTTGCACGATGCGACGAAGGCGCTGACGCAGGAGCAGCAGCTGCTGTTCTGTGAAAAATACGGTGTGCAGATTCCGCCGCAGACGGCGCCGCAGCTGATGCACGCCATCACGGCTGCAAAGGCGGCGGAGGTGATCTTCGGTGAATGCGAGGCGGTCTGCAGCGCGATTCGCTGGCACACCACCGGAAAAGAGAATATGGCAAAGCTTCAGAAAATCGTCTACATAGCAGATATGATGGAGCCGACCCGAGCCTATCCCGGCGTGGAACGCGTCCGGCAGGCAGTTTGGCAGGATCTGGACAAGGGCGTCGAGGAAGGTCTGCAGCGCACCATCGAGCATCTGCTGGAGCGGGGAATTCCCGTATCGCCGGAGTCGCAGCAGGCGCTAGATTGGCTTCGGGACGGAAAGGACGAGCAGTAGGATGAAGCTATTCGGCGGTCATGGGCGCAAAATAATCTCAGCTGGAAACAGACGCTACCGTATGACGGGACGCGTCAGAGGAATACTGGGGATTGCACTTTCTCTGTGTATTCTCAGCGGGACGGTTTTCGCAATCAGCCGTTCCTATATCAAACCTGTTGAGAGAAAAAGCGATCCGGCTGCTGATTCGATGATTCTTTCGGAGAAGAATTCAGATGTTTCTGAGGGCGTTGTGCGGCAGAAAAAAGAAGCTTCTATAAAAAAAGACCGCTTTTCATCGATGTCTGCCGCGCGGATGCCGAAGACTGCAGCGGAAGGTGTTTACAACATTCTGCTGCTCGGCACGGACGGCGACGGATTTCGTACAGACACGATCATGCTGGCGCATTTGGATACGAAGAAAAAAAGCGCCGCGCTGCTCAGCATTCCGCGTGACTGCGCGGTGCAGCGTGCGGACGGCAGTCTTTTGAAGATTAACGCTGTCTATAACGGCGGTGGCGCAGACGGCGTACGCCGTTTGGAGGATACGCTTGAAAAAATGCTCGGCTTTCGCCCGGACGGGTATGTTCTGATTGACCTTGAGGGGTTTCGGCAGACCGTCGACCGGATGGGCGGCGTATGGTTTGATGTGCCGCAGGATCTTTATTACAGTGATCCAGCGCAGGATCT
>JAEDIZ010000157.1 GCA_016296635.1 Oscillospiraceae bacterium | reverse complement strand
TGCTTCGCTGTTTTGCGTGGGAGCCTTCGGGAAAACAACGCCGTTTTGCTTCAGAATGAAACGCAGCGGATAATAGTTGTCGAGATAGTTTTCACAGTACCATTCATAGGTGGCTGCAGGCATCTGGCGCAGTTCCGGCGCTTCGGTGCGGAACAGAAGGAAGGCATTCTCGTCGCCGGACAGAAGAGCGGCAGCCAGTTCTCCTTCTTTTTCATCGATCAGACGGGACAGAGCCTTGTCCATAACATACACGCAGGCCTGCTCGTCCGCAGAGCCGATCAGCTCTTTGTTGCCGAACCAGGCAAGGAAATCATCCATATCGATGATGGTTCTGGCTGCCGCATGGGAAAGCTTTTCAAATTCTTCCTTTGCGCCGCGGCGCAGGATGTCGATCAGATACTGCACGAGCGCATCGTCAAGGCAGATGCTGTCGAGGAAGACCTCGTAAATATCACGGATCTCCGTTTTGACCGGTTCTGCCGGTTCTTCGGGAACGGGTTCGTCAGCGGTAGCGGTCTGCGCCTGGGCGGCCATCTGAGAAATCGCAGCTGACAGCTCCGCCGGATCAAAGCTGTCGTATTCTTCCTGCGCGATCTCTTCGCCTGCGGCATCTGCGCAGACTTTTACAAAAGCCGGGATACCCATTTCGGAAATACGCTTCTGCAGCTCGATTGCTTTTTGAAGATCGTCGGTTTCGTGCAGCTCGATCCCTGCGGGGGCGGGACGGCTGCCTTCGCAGATTTCAGACAGGTATTGCAAGTAATATGGAATGAGAGACATAGTAAGAATCTCCTGAATGATTGATATGTTCAGTTTATCACGCTTTTTGTATGAAGTCAAAGAAAAGAGAAAAAATGAACCGGAGCCGCACCGCAAGGTGCAGCTCCGATGATCCTCATTTGATAACGCCCAAGCGAACCAAAGCACGCCTTCTTGCAGCTTCGAAAAGCGTTCGATCTTCAGAAGAAAGATCGCTCTTTGCCAAATTCGCCTCTGCACGGGCCAATGCGGCCTTCGCACGGTCGACATTGATTTCTTCCTCCCATTCAAATGTGGAGGCAATCAGGCGAACCACGCCGTTTGTGACGGCGAGCATTCCACCGATGGCAGCGGCTTTGTGCTGTACCCCATCCGCAACGATGACGGCAGGCCCCATACCAAGCGCAGCTGCATAATTGATATGCCGTGCAAGAATGGTGACTTCGCCTTCTGTGGTTCGGACGGTCAGCCGTTCTGCCTGTGAATCAAACTTGCTGCCCTCCGGGGTTACGATCGTCAGATGGAAGCTGCTCATTTGTTACCGCCTTTCGCCTTTTCCACAACTTCATCGATGGAACCTGCGAAGAGGAATGCGGACTCGGGGATATCGTCGTGCTTGCCTTCAACGATTTCCTTAAAGCCGCGGATGGTTTCTTTCAGCGGGACATATTTGCCGGGCGTGCCTGTAAAGGCCTCAGCAACATGGAAGGGCTGGGACAGGAATCGCTGCACCTTACGGGCACGGTTAACAGTCAGCTTGTCTGCTTCCGACAGTTCGTCCATACCCATGATGGCGATGATGTCCTGCAGTTCCTTATAGCGCTGCAGAATGTGGATGACAGATTGTGCGACATCATAATGCTCCTGACCGACGACATCCGGGGAAAGAATACGCGAGGTGGAGTCCAGCGGATCAACGGCGGGATAAATGCCGAGGGAAGCGATGGAGCGGTCAAGAACGGTGGTGGCATCCAAGTGCGCAAATGTTGTTGCCGGAGCCGGGTCAGTCAGGTCATCTGCCGGGACATAGACGGCCTGTACGGAGGTGATGGAGCCGTCCTTGGTGGAGGTGATACGCTCCTGCAGCGCACCCATTTCGGTAGCCAGCGTGGGCTGGTAGCCGACAGCGGAGGGCATACGGCCGAGCAATGCGGAAACTTCGGAGCCGGCCTGCGTGAAACGGAAAATGTTGTCGATGAACAGAAGAACATCCTGATGCTTGGCATCACGGAAATATTCCGCCATGGTCAGACCGGAAAGGCCAACACGCATACGGGCTCCGGGCGGCTCGTTCATCTGACCGAAAACCAAAGCAGTCTTGGAAAGAACGCCGGATTCCTTCATTTCGTAGTAGAGGTCATTGCCTTCACGGGTACGCTCACCGACGCCGGTGAAAACGGAGCAGCCATTGTGCTCGGTGGCAATGTTATAGATGAGTTCCTGAATGAGAACGGTCTTGCCGACGCCTGCGCCGCCGAACAGACCGATCTTGCCGCCTTTTGCATAGGGGCAGATCAGGTCGACGACCTTGATGCCGGTCTCGAGGATCTCGGTAGAGGATTCCTGCTCATCATAAGCGGGAGCGGCGCGGTGGATCGGCCAGCGCTCGACATTTTCGGGAGCGGGCTCGGAGTCCAGCGGTTCGCCCAAAAGGTTGAAGATTCTGCCGAGGCAGGGCTCACCGACGGGAACGGTGATGGGTGCGCCGGTATCGATTGCCTGCATACCGCGCACGAGTCCGTCTGTGGAACTCATGGAAACGCAGCGGACAAGACCGCCGCCGATATGCTGCGCGACTTCAACAACGATTTTTCTGCCGTCGTGTTCCAGCTCAATTGCATTGAGCAGGTTCGGAAGATGGTTGTCATCAAAACGGATATCCAAAACAGGCCCGATGACCTGTACAACGGTACCGATGTTGGGATTTGACAAGGGGTGCAGCTCCTTTCTAAACTAGGATTGCTCGCTGCCGGCGACGATCTCGGTGATTTCCTGCGTAATGGCACCCTGACGGGCACGGTTATACTGCAGATTCAACTGCGAGATGATTTCGTCTGCATTTTTGCTGGCAGCATCCATGGCTGTGCGGCGTGCCGCCTGCTCAGAAGCGGTCGATTCACACAAAGCACCATAGATCAGACCTCCGAGGTATTCCGGTACGATGGCGTTGAATACGGATTCGCTGCCGGATTCATACAGAATTTCCAGCCTGCGCTGGGTAGGCTGACGGTGCATTGTCAGCGGAAGAAGCTCCAGCGTTGCCGGCTGCTGAGAAAGCATGGAGGTAAAGTTGGTATAGGCAAGGTGAACGCTGCTGTATCTGCCGGCCAGAAAACCTTCAGCCAGAAGATTTGCAATGGAGTAGCAGTAGCCGATGGAAACTGCGGCGGCTTCCGCATAGCGCTCGGTCAGGACTTCCACGCCGCGGCGATGGAAAAACTCCACCGCTTTTTTGCCGATGGGAAGCACGATGGGATTTTCATTTTCCATCTGACTCCAGGCAAGCTTCAGAATATTATTGTTATAACCGCCAGCAAGTCCGCGGTCACCTGCAATTACGACCCAAACACTGCGGCCAGCCGAAGGCTTCTTCAAATACGGGGAGGCGAAAACCGGACTGGAGTCCACAATTTCGCTCATTGCTCCGTACAGAGCATTGAAATAGGGACGGCTGGAAACGGCTTTGTTCTGTGCATTGAGCAGTTTGGATGAGGCAACCAGTTCCATGGCCTTGGTAATCTGCTTGGTGGAGGCCATGCTCTTGATTTTTGTTTTGATCGCTCTGGAGGATAAACCGGCCATGTGTTCGCCTCCTTACTGCTGCGACAGGAACTCTGCCACGCGCTGCTCGATGGCGGCTTTCAGGGCCTGCTCCGTTTCCTTGGAGAGATCCTTGGTCTCGCGGATCGCTTTCAGAATTTCTGCATGGTTTGCATCCATCCAGGGATAAAGCTCTTCTTCAAAGGTGCGGATCTTCTCAACGGGAACATCCTTCAAGAAACCGCCGATAACGGCATAAAGAATGCAGATCTGATGTGCAACTTCCACGGGCTTATTGCGGTTCTGCTTGAGTACTTCCACGATACGCGCACCCTGCTCCAGACGGTCTCTGGTGTCCTTGTCAAGATCAGAGCCGAACTGTGCGAAGCTCTGCAGCTCGCGGTACTGGGAGTACAAGAGCTTCAGCTTGCCTGCGACCTTTTTCATGGCTTTGATCTGTGCATTGC
>JAEDIZ010000156.1 GCA_016296635.1 Oscillospiraceae bacterium | reverse complement strand
AGGAGGTTAAAATCATGCACGAAAAAGAAATCGAAAAGCTGCAAGCCGAGAAAGAAAGGGTCGAGCGTCAGCTTGCGCAGGAGCAGCACAAAATCCATCGTCTTGAAAACCGCGCCGCCTACTACGAAAAGGGAGATCGACGCAAGCGGGCACACCGGCTTATCACCCGTGGTGCAGCCATCGAGAGCGTTGCACCGCAGACGAAGGATTTGAGTGAACGCGCGTTTTACGCTTTTGCCGAACAGGTCTTTGCTCTGCCAGACACGCAAAGATTGCTCACAAAAACCGTCAGAGATCATGCGGGAGGTGACTGAGTATCGCATTATTTCATTTTCATGTGACGCAGATCAAGCGCAGTGCAGGGCAATCTGCTGTGGCTGCTGCCGCCTACCGCGCAGGGGAAAAGCTGCACAGCGAATACTACGGCGAGGACAGCGACTACACCCGCAAGGGCGGCGTGATCTGTTCTGAAATCCTGCTGCCACCCCACGCACCGCCAGAGTACGCAGACCGTGAAACGCTCTGGAACGCTGTGGAGAAAGCCGAGCGCGGGAAGAAAGCCCAGCTTGCCTACAGCTTTGACATTGCCTTGCAGAACGAGTTTTCCATGCAGGAGAACGTTGCTCTGGCAAGGCAATTTTTGTTGGAGAACTTTGTGAGCCGGGGCATGGTAGTGGACTTCGCCGTGCATCAGCCAGACAAGAAGGACGGCGGCATTTCCAATCCACATTTTCACGTCATGTGTCCCATCCGTCCCATTGAGCCGGACGGCAAGTGGGGAAACAAGCAGCGGCGGGAATATGTGCTGGACGAACACGGCGAGCGTGTTCTGGACGAGGCGGGCAACTATGTGTTCAACGCCGTTCCCACGACGGACTGGGGAAAGCCGGAAACGCTGGAAGCGTGGCGGCAGGCGTGGGCTAAGATGTGCAATGCCAAGTTCGCAGAGAAAAATTTGGAGTGCCGCATCGACCATCGCAGCTTTGCCCGTCAGGGCGTAGAACAGATTCCCACGCAGCATGAAGGTCCCACCGTCCGGGCAATGGAGACAAAAGGCATCCGCACCGACAAGGGCGACTTCAACCGCTGGGTTCGCAAAACCAATGCACTGCTGCGGGAGGCAAAAGAGAAGATCGCCGCGCTGATCGGCTGGCTGAAAGATGTAAAAACTGAGCTTGACAAACCACAGCCGCCTATGCTGAACGATTTGCTGGCGCTGCATTGCGCCAATCGCAATAAAGGCGCGTACAGCAACAAGGCAAAGAACGCCAACTTGCAGCGTTACGCCGAGGCGTTCAGCTTCCTGCAATCCAAGAATCTTTACACCGTAGACGATCTGGAAACTACGCTTCACGCCATGCAGGGCAAGATCGACACGCTGAAAAAGTCGGCATCGGTAAAGCAAACCCGCATCAAGGAAGTGGACGAGCTGCTGCGCATGGTGGACTATTACAAGTCCGGCAAGCCGATTGCGGACAAGCTGAAATCCATCCGTTTTGAAAAGTCCCGGCAGAAGTACAAAGCCGAACACGATAACGAGCTGCGGACGTTCTGCATGGCAGAGCGCAAGTTAAAGCCGTATTTCAAGGATGGCAAGCTGCCCATCACCGCATGGCGCAAGGAGCGCGAACAGTTGGAGCAGGACTGCAAGGATATTCAGACGGAACTTTCGCCGCTCCATGCCGACGCAAAAAGGCTCTGGGCAATTCACTACAGCATCTATGAGGTGCAGCATGAACAGGAACGCCAGAACACCGAGCTGCGGCAGAAAAAGCAGGAAATTGAACACTAATTTGATTAGAAATACAGGAGGAACTTATGAACAAGAACAAAGAAATTGAACACGAGATTGCCCCTGATCTGTTGGCAGAAATTGAGGAATGGGAAATGGCAGACCATGACGAGCCAGCGGAATATTACTTCACCAATCCAGATCCGTATCTGAAACCGCAGCCCCTGCCGCCTGACCATATACGCCGCAACTGTTACTTCAACGAGGACGGGCATCTCTGCGTGAAAAACTTGTCCGCTTTCTGGATTCCTGAGCTGACTGTCACCGAGGTCATCCACGGAACGGTTTATACCGTTACAGGCAGCTATGAGGGAGATGTTAGCTTTCTGAAAAAATTGGAGCGTATCACCGCTAAAAAGTTTACGGAAAAGACGGAGGATTCTGAATGACAAATTCACAGATTCTTGGTACAATAGAAGCAACCAATCCTGTGCTGACAGTTGCTCCATCTAAGGAGGAAACAGAAATGTTAGGAGCAACAAATAAAATTACTGCTCTTTATTGCAGATTATCCCAAGAGGATGAGCGTACCGGCGAGTCCCTGTCAATCGAAAATCAGCGTATGATGCTCGAAGCCTACGCCCGCCAAAATCATTTCACGAATATCTCTTGTTTCGTGGATGACGGTTATTCCGGGGTTGACTTCCAAAGACCCGGTTTTCAGAAAATGCTGGAAGCCATCGAGTCGGATCAGGTATCTACGGTCATTGTCAAAGACCTCAGCCGCTTTTCCAGAAACTCCGCTATGTCGGGTATGCTTATCAACTTCACCTTTGCCGATCACGGTGTTCGGTTTATTGCCATCAACGACAATTACGATACCATTGACCCGAACAGCGTGAACAATGATTTTGCCGGTATAAAATCGTGGTTTAACGAGTTTTACGCTCGTGATACCAGCCGCAAGATCCGAGCAGTCCAAAAATCAAAGGGTGAGCGAGGCGTTCCGCTGACGGTCAATGTCCCCTATGGCTATCTGAAAGACCCGGACGATCCGCACCATTGGATTATTGACCCGGTTGCCGCTGATGTGGTAAAGCGTATCTTTGATATGTGTATGAATGGACGGGGACCATTGCAGATTGCAAAGCAGCTCAAAGCGGACAGAGTGCTTACCCCTACCGCATACAAGGAATCGCAGGGTATCAACAGTCCAAACAAACGGTCTGAAAACCCGTATGCGTGGCAGGACAGCACTGTAGTACACATTCTGGAACGGATGGAATACACCGGCTGTACGGTCAATTTCAAAACCTACACCAATTCCATCTGGGACAAAAAGCAGCGGGAAAATCCCATTGAAAAACAGGCAATCTTTCCTAACACGCACGAACGCATTATTGACGATGAAGTGTTTGAAAAGGTGCAGGAAATCCGCCAGCAGCGGCACCGAATGACCCGGACAGGACGAAGCAGCATTTTCTCCGGGCTTGTGTACTGTGCAGACTGTGGTTCAAAGATGCTCTACGGTGCAACCAACAACGGCGATCCGAAGCAGGACTACTTTGACTGCTCACTGCATCGGAAGGACAAGGAAAAGTGCAACGGGCACTTTCTCCGAGCAAAGGTTTTGGAGCGCATGGTCTTGAAGCATATTCAAACTGTCATGGACTATATTCTGCGCTACGAATCCTACTTCCGCAGAAAGATGGAAGCAAAACTCCGTCTGGACAGCACAGAGCAGATTCGCATCCGCAGGAAGAAGCTGGAGCAGAATGAAAAGCGCATCGCAGAATTAAAACGGCTGTTCATCCGTATTTACGAGGACAACGCCAGTGGAAAGTTGAGCGATGAACGCTTTGATATGCTGAGCCAGAGCTACGAAGCGGAGCAGAAGCAGTTGGAGGCGGAAGCAATCACCTTGCAGCAGGAGATCGAGGTACAGGAACGACAGAATGAAAATATTGAGAAGTTCATTCAGAAAGCGCACAAATATGTCGGCATTGAAGAACTGGACGGCTATGCGCTGCGTGAGCTGGTATCTGCTATCTATGTGGATGCGCCGGACAAGTCCAGCGGCAAACGGGTGCAGCATATCCACATCAAGTATGATGGTATTGGGTTTATCCCTCTGAATGAATTGCTAAAAGAGGAAACGGCGTGACCGAAGTCACGCCGCCCCTTGAAAACACAAGGTTTTCATCAATTTTTGAATATAACCGTTTTATGACGCCCCGGCTTTACCGCTCGGAGGACGTTTTTTGCGGTTGTGCCGCATCAAAAAAAATGAAGTCA
>JAEDIZ010000034.1 GCA_016296635.1 Oscillospiraceae bacterium | reverse complement strand
CAAATAAGTGGCGTCTTGAACCCGTACACTAAGGATTGTTTTAACACCTGTTAAATTGCCTGGTGGTTCAGTCCCTGCGTTCTCCTCATCATTATTTGACGAGGAGGTTTTGTTGTGAAAGTCGTATTTCCAACCTGTTGCGGTGTAGATGTTCACAAAACATTCGTGGTTGCTACCATCATCACCACGCCCGTAAACAGTTTGCAGCCCCACTATCAGAAAAAGCGATTCAGTACCTTCAATTCAGACCTGAACCGTTTTGCGGACTGGCTGTTGGAACACAACTGTCTGGATGTCTGTATGGAATCCACCGGAAAGTATTGGGTTCCTGTGTTCAACATCCTTGAAAGGCGTGGTGTTAGGGTCGTTATTGCTAACCCAAAATGGGTAAAAGCTGTAAAGGGAAACAAGGATGATACGAAAGATTCCAAGTGGATCGGGGATCTGTTTCGTATTGGCCTTGTGAAAAGTAGCTTCATCCCAGACCTGGATATTCGCATTCTTCGCGAATTTACTCGTTACCGCTACAAACTGATTTCTATGAGGAGCAGCGAGAAGAACCGCTTTCAGAATGCGTTTACCGTCTGCAACGTGGCATTGGATTCTGTTGTGTCCGATATGTTTGGCAAATCCGCAACCGCCATTACGGATTACCTCACATCCGACGAATCTTTTGACCCGCAACATTGTGTTTCCTTGTTACAGCGTACCCTTAAAAAGAAGGCCAAGCAAGTGTTGGAGTCCATTGAAGGTTTCTCCATTGCTGACGAGCAGAAGAATCGCATCAAAATCATTCGGGAACATTACGATTTCATTGAAACTTTGATTGCCAAGGTGGATACCTGTGTCAATGAGATGGTTGCAAAGTATGAAGGTGCGATCAATCTTCTTTGCACCGTTCCGGGCATTGACCGCAAATCCGCAATTACCATCATCTCTGAAATCGGCACGGATATGAGCCAGTTTGGTTCCTCCAAGCGGCTTTGCTGCTGGGCTGGATTGACTCCGGGCAACAATGAGTCCGCAGGAAAGAAAAAGTCTGTGCGTATTTCCAGAGCTGGTGTCTATCTTAAACCTGCCTTAGTGCAAGTCGCTCACGCTGCAGTGAAAGACAACAATAATCCTTACTACAAGTTGAAATATGAGAAAATCGCCAAGCGCAGAGGGAAGAAACGGGCAATTATTGCCATTGCCAGGATGATCTTGACGGCAATTTATTCGATGTTCTGCACGGGTGAAGTATGGAATCCCGTTGACCTTTTCAAAATTGATATGCCTGAACATTTGAAGGAACAGCAACTTGCCAAAGCAATTAAGCAGGCTACACGCTTCCTTGAAAAACTGGGATTATCTGTTGCTTAGTTAACTGCTAAAATACTTTTGACCTTGCAAAGCTCAATGTTTGCAGGGGCGTTTTCGTGCGTCCTTTTTCAGTCTGTGCCGGGCCGGTACTTACTTTCACACTACATACCTCCCATCTGCATAGATTGTGATTCTTCAGGGAAAGGGTCATCGCATCGACGGATGAGACCGTATTCAGTTCGGCGAACGCCATCTTCTTTCATGGCGTCCTCGCCGAATCGTGCGAAGTCCATGTATCCGTCCAGAACGGTAAGGAGCTCATCATCGGGCCAGCCTCTTCCCAGAACAATTTGACCGTATTCATAAGCGTCATCCGGTACTCGCTCGTAGTTGTCCATATTCATGGCCAAGTCCAGAGCCGCCGCCATCGTTTGGGGTCGCTCCACTTCGATAGCAGAAAAATACTTGAGGACTTCGCCATCCCTTTGGAGCATGTGTTCCAGTTCCATTGCCAGATCGTTTGCAGTTCCAACGCTCGGACAATCCACAGGAATGTTATCCACGAGGTACGCAGGTGTAAATTCAATTGCAACGATGGTTGCCTCAGAAAACTCGTCGATATTCATTCGCTCTTTGGCTCTGTCGAGCTGCTGCTCGGTAGCAGGGAGTTTGAGCGGGTACGGAAGTTCGCCTGTCCCTTTGGATAGCGAAGTGTGCATGTATAGTGTGATGATCGGGTCGGCATCTTCCTTCAGGTCGAAGGAATTCTTTCTGCGAACAAAGCCGCCGCTGCCAAATGCGCCGCCGTACTCTGTACGGAAATCTCTACCGATGGCACCGAAGTCGAGGTACGCCTGCATGTCTTCAGGGCAATCTTTGAAGCCGGTATCCACAAGGAAGCGACCGAGATCTGCATCGGTGTTGATATTGGGCAGAAGAACATAGCCTTCCAGATTCTTTGCTATGAGCAGGACGTCATCAATTCCGTTGATGCTTTCATTGTCCAGAGCGCCGGAGAAGGTGTGCTGTTCCTTTCTGTCCATTGTTGCGATCCGCTGAGCCAGTTCCTGAAGTTTATCTAAGGAATCCTGGTCGTTGATGTCAGCATGGAGGATGTACTGGCGTATATTAGGCACAGGACACTCCACATCGAAGATGGAGACGGCACCCGTGCCAAGACGGTCAAGCATACTGAATGCCGAGCCAATGTCGGCGGGCGTTGCGGGAAGTCTAAGGTACACTCCTTCGTGTCCGACGCCATGGTTAAGTAGTAAATTGATCATTGTCTTCACCTACATTGTCATAGTCGGTTCCTGTTCCATTTCCGGAGCGATTATGATGTCCTTGAGCTGCTTCGGATCGACAATCACTTCAGACTCATTTCTTCCGGTGAACAGGGCGCAAATGTGTTTCTTGTCAATTTTGGCTTCATAGACTGTGCCGTCCTCATCGAAGCGATGGGCAAACCATTCGGCAGTTTCTCGGCTCAGTGTCCAGGAGAGCGCTTTGACATTGTCTGCGTTATACGAGGTCACACCTCGATATATGGTAACGGTATCATCCAACTCCCTGTACTGCTGAAGTTCTTCTTCATCCATCAGATACTCCGGCGAGACAGCTTTGAATGTGGAAACCAACTCTCTCTTGCTCATGTTCGGGTCCTTATTAGGGGTTTCGTTCAAAATCCATGCGCAAGACAGGATTTGGCCTAAGTCCTGCTCTGACAGATAGGGTTTTCCGTATTTGATGAAAGCGAGCATATAGGGCTTGTTTATCAGATTGAACACATCGTATGCGGATTCAGCATCATCGATCAACGCTCCAACCTGGTTTCTCCACTTGGAAAGGTCATCGGGATTGTCGAGCAAGTTGCCGATTATAAAACCGCCATCGGAGTCACGGAGACCTGTTATGCCGCTGCTGGTAAAGGGGTGGCTGACGACCATGGGTGAATGCGCTGTCAGGCGAATATCAGTGTTCAGCATGGCATGTCCCAATGCCTTGATGCCAGATAGATCTGTTTCTTTTCTCATTAGGATAGGCCTCCCATTTGAAAGTCCATCTGCGGCAAATCTTCCATCATCAGCTCATCGAGACTCATAGCGCCGTGGTAAGAGATGTATCCACGGTCTACGAATTGGCCAGATAACTGTTCCATACGCTGCAGGCCATACTTTTCATAGTCGTAGAACTCATCAAGATTGGGGTCATACTCGAAATGACCTGATTCTTGGATTATGTACTTTCCGTACTCGGCAGGAGTTCGGACACCGGGGGCAAACTCGAACTGATCCAGATTCTCCGCAAGATGACGGATCTGAAATGCGTATTCAGGTTGAGCCATAGCAACGACGGCACCGAGCTTGGAGATACCATCCGGAGTCAGCCTCTCAATTGCATGAGCAAGGTCATTCAGTTCGAAAATGCTTTCCTGTCTGAGTTCCAGTACCTCTTCCACCTCGCCGGGCAGCGCACTGTCTTCATACATAAACCGCATATCTTCGGGGTCAGCGATACCGGAACGCTGCAGAGCATGTTCTATTTGCAGTTTGGAGCAAGGGAGGTATATCCAAGTCAGATTAGACGAGTTTTCCGCATCCGATTTGGGTGCGATAACAACGGCGAGTACATTCTGCTCATAGAAGTAGCCGGGGAAATGTGTGCCGTCATAATGTTGCTCCAGCTTCATTCCGTTATCATAGACCACACCGTAGCGGGTGATTGTGCCACCGCCACCGTCAATGAGCAGGATGGCAGTTTCTTCTCCGTCCAGATCCTCCAATTCCTGTGTCCTGGCACAGCCGCCATGCAGGTTCATATAATGGTCACGGCCTACCGTATTCAAATCGGAGAAGTCCGTGATTACAGTGGCCTGCTGACAGCAGAAGGTCAGGTTAATAAGATCAGGGACACTTTTCAGCTTGAGTTTATCAGCCATAGCCTGGAACTGAGCCGCCTCCCCAAAATCAAAGCTTTCCAGCCGCTTGGCAAGGTAGTCGAGTTCATCTACGTTGACTACCGTATCCTCGAGGCATTTCAGCACCGGCCAAGTTCCATTGATCTCTTTTACCTCCAAATCGGTCTGCACCGCATCGCCAACTTCCAGATCTTCGAGGAGTCCGATGCTGTGGTCGTATTCGTCGTTGGGAATGGGGAACGGTATTGTGGCAACACCATACTCGGGGTGAAAAGGGTTGCCGACAACAGCTTGAAATATCATATTTTTTCCTTTCTGGCATTACGCCTTTTTTCTTCGTCAGTACGCATACACTCATCCATGCTGTGCCAGCAGATAAATCCATGCGACGGATAGGGACAGCCCTTACATCGTTCAAACAACGTGCACACTTCTTTGGGCTGCGGTTCACGTGGGTACTCCGGACTGCAGTACTTTATAGCGATCTTAACGGGCATCGGCATCCTCCTTTCCAAGAAATAAAAAAAGGCTGAAGTCTTTTAAACTTCAGCCCTTATCAGTCGCTACATTGTCTGCGTCATCTGCTGTTCCTGCTCCAGCGCCTGCTGGTCATGGAGTTTTATGCGCTCCAGCACATCCGGAATGGCATCTTTAATTTGGTCCTGAACACCTTCGATGCATTTCCGCTGTTTAGCGGTTAGCTCGTAGGTATCTTCCAACGTGTCCTCACAGCATCGGTATATTTCAATGAGCTGCTCGTCTGTGAACAGTCTTTGCCGATCCATGAGACCGGAGCGGGTAGCAAAATCCTGCTTTGCTCCAATGTAGTTATTTCCGTAGTAGTGCCCGTGAGACAACCCTTTGCGGTCGAAGTCCCAATCCCAGGTTACGAACTGCATTCCGTATCTGCTCTCCATGCCGGCAAGTACAGTGCCGTTGAAATCAGCAAGGAGTTTGTACTGGTTGCTCAGTCCGGGAACTTCCAATTTGGGTGCGGACTGCATCTGCCTGGTATACTCACCGACGGCACGGACAATTTCGTAGGCTTTATCCTTTGCAGCCTCTCGTTCAGGGGAGGAGATGTTTTCTTGGCGGTATGTGATGCCTGTGGTGTTGGTCACCTCACACAACGGCTTACCATCCAGACTGACCAGCAGGTGTTCGTCGGAATGTCGCTCAACATCATAGCCCTCGTTTTGGAGGGAGAGCGCAGCTTCAGCATAGAATGTTTTTTTGTCTTCTGATGTGTTCAAGTTGTTTCCTCCTTTGGGCAGCGCCCTTTTTGAATTTTTCGGAAAATGAAAAAAGGCGCCAATCTGTTGGGTCGCTATGCCCCACAAATTGACGCCTTTGTTCGTGCAGTATTTTCTTCTTTTATCGTCAGCGCCCTTTTTGAATTGTGCCTTCAAATAGGGCGCTACTGGTAATTTCCCAGCCAACTTCTGAAAACAGGGGGTTCGTTTCCCCGAAACTACCCCTAAACAGCTATTGGCATCTATGAAAAAACTTGTGATATTTCGAGCTGAAAAAGCCCGGAAACGGTTGATGCCACTGGCTTTTAGCCAGTGGCATCTATACCGTTTGGATTTTATGGTACGCCCGACACGATTCGAACGTGCGACCTACAGAGTCGGAGTCTGTCACTCTATCCAGCTGAGCTACGAGCGCATATGTAATTTGCTACATGATTATAACAGAGTTCTTCCGGAAAGTAAAGCGCAAAAAATCACCTGCTTTCGCCGGGATCTGCAATTTTCCCCGCTTTCCCGGTTGTTTTCTCCGAAGGAGTATGATATATTTGATTCAATATTGAATGAACGCAGGAGGTCCTGTCATGGCCGACTTCTCAAAATTCCGCAGCGCATTGAATGGTTTCAACAGAAGTGATGTTGTCAGTTATATTGAATCCGTTTCCGCAGAGCAGCAAACCGCACTTCGCACTCTGCAGGACGAAAATCAGAAATTAAAAAACGAAAAGCTGAATCTGGAATCAAAGATTCTGCAGATGCAGAAGGATGATGAAGCACTTCAGGAGCAGATCACCTCTTTGGCCGCTGACGCAGCTGATCTGGCAGAAAAACTTGCGCAGGCTGAAGCAGACAAAGATGCCGCAGAATCGGCCTATCTGGAGCTTGCATCTCAGACTGAAGCATCCGCACAGCAGGAAACGCAGGATGATCAGGTCGAGGATGAAACCTGCAATGCCGAGCTGGCTGCCTATCGCCGGGCAGAGGCTGCTGAACGCAGCGCCGTCCAGCGTGCCAACCGGCTCTACGCTCAGATTTCCGATCTGTGCGAAGCTGCACGCAGCAAATATCTGGAATCCGGAGATGAAATTGCCGCGCTTACCGCCGATCTCAATTCCAGTCTTTCCCGTCTGCAGGAAACCTTCGCAGAGGTTCAGGTCATTTTTGACGAGGCAGAAAATGCCTTCGATGCCCTTGAACTGCCGGAACTGACAGATTGATTTTCCGCTTTTCCTGCCCGCAGATCAGCCGATTCTGCGGGCATTCTCTTCAGTTTCATTTCTCCGACTTTTTCTGCTTGTGAGGTTCCCATGGAAAACTTATCTGTTCTTCGCCTTGCATTTGTCTTTTCCGGTTGTTTCCTCGGTGCAGGCTATGTTTCCGGTCAGGAAATGTGGCAGTATTTCGGTGCTTATGGCACAATCGGATACTGCGGCTTTGCTATCGCCATGGCGCTGATCTTTCTGTTCGGCATCATGGTTATCCGTCTTGCGCAGCTCACCGGTCTGGAGGAAACCGACCGGTTGATGCTCCCCGGTCAAAGTCGGTGCCTGCAAATTGTGATTGCCGTGCTGGAACTCATTATGATGTTCGCCGTCGTTTCCATTATGACTGCGGGTGTCGGTGCTCTGTTGGAGCAGCTGTTTTCCTTCCCGCACATCATCGGTAGCGTAATTTTTGCTCTCTTGATCCTGACGCTTGCCCTGTCCGGACTGCGCAGTATCGTATCCGCATTCTCCGTCAGCGTTCCCTTCCTTGTTGCGGCTACCGTAATCTTCGGACTGATCAGTTTATCCCATGCAAAGCCTGCTTCTTCGGCAGCAGCCGATACGAACCATCTGCTCGGAAATTTTTTGGGTTCCTCCGTCAATTTTTCCAGCTATAATTCTTTTATGGCGGTTGCGATCATGGCGCCATTCGGAAAATTCGTCAAGAACCGGTGCACCGCCTATCTCGGAATCGGGCTTGGCACCGTCGGTCTGATCTTTGTAGGTCTGAGCGTTCTGACCGCTCTGTCCCGCTTTCCGGGTGCTTCTGTGCAGGAGCTTCCCATGCTCTTTGTCGCATCCTCATTAAACCCCGTCTGCGCATATATTTACGCCGCTTTGCTGGCAGCAGCCATGTTTGGAACCGGACTTTCCAGTTTTGTTGCAGCAGTGCACTATCTGTCCGAAAAGTTCTCACTGATCCGCCGCCGCTATAAACTGAGCTGCATCGCTTTCTGCGTGATCACTTTTGCCGCCAGCCTGTTCGGCTTCGGCGATCTCATCAGCGTGCTGTATCCCCTCTTCGGGTATTTCAGCATTGCCTTCCTTGCTCTGATGACCGTCAGCTTTTTCCTGCAGCTTTACAGAAGCAAGTCGCATTAAGCTCTCTTTTGACAAAAACCGCCTTCCGCATCAAGCGGAAGGCTGTTTTCTCAATTCAAATTATTCCTGATCCCAGTTATGCCAGACGTTCTGAACATCGTCATCCTCTTCAAAGATGTCGATCATCTTTTCCATGTTGTCGATGTCTTCCTGCTTCTCCAGCTTCTGATAGTTCTGCGGAACCATTTCGATCTGCGCAGAATCAAATTTGTAGCCCTTTTCTTCCAGAGTCTTGAACACATCATTGAAATCTGCCGGATCGGTATAGACCGTGAAGCAGCCTTCTTCTGCCTCGAAGTCAGCAGCACCGGAATCGAGTGCGTCCATCATGACAGCATCCTCTTCCAGCTCCTCGTCTTCGTTGTTGATGACGATGACGCCCTTTTTGTCAAACATCCAGCTGACGCAGCCATTGGTGCCAAGGCTGCCGCCGTACTTATCAAAGTGATGGCGAACATTACCGGCGGTACGGTTGCGGTTGTCGGTCATAGTCTCAACGATGACCGAAACACCGCTGGGGCCGTGGCCTTCGTAAGTGATGGATTCATAAGCGTCGCCCTGACCTGCGGATGCAGCCTTGTCGAGCACGCGCTTGATATTATCGTTGGGCATATTGGCAGCCTTTGCCTTGGCAATGACGGTAGCGAGTCTGGAGTTATAAGCAGGATCGGCTACACCGCCGCCTTCTTTAACGGCAACGATCATTTCCTTGGAAATCTTCGTAAATGCAGCTGCACGCTTTGCGTCCTGTGCACCTTTGGTTTTCTGAATGTTATGCCACTTGGAATGTCCGGACATGGAAGTATCTTCCCTTCATCAAAAATTTCTTCACGGTATTTTATCACATCGAATAGAGAAAAATCAACTATTTCTGCAGAAATTGCGTCAGACTGCGGTGGTTTTTCGACAATATCACCGTCAGCTCCGGGAAATTCTCCCGAATGATCCCTGTCAGCACCTCGCAGACCGGATTTTCAGTTTCAAAATGACCGGCGTCGATCAGATTGATGCCCCGATGTCCCGCCTCCTGCAGCTGATTATATTTGAGGTCTGCCGTCACCAGCGTGTCGCAGCCGTTTGCCAGCACCGCATCGATTTCGCTCCCGCAGCTGCCGCCGCCGACCGCTACCTTGTGCACCGGTCTGCCGCCGTCTGCAAAGCGCAGTCCCTTGCAGCCGAGCTTATCCGCGACCTCATCCGCAAAATCAAGCGCCGTCGTCTGGTTGACATAACCGTATCGAATCAGTCCCCATTCGCGTCCCTGCGCGTCGGTTCCCATCGACTCCATGACTGTAATATCCCGCAGTCCTAGCTTCTGCGCCAGCACATCGTTGACGCCGCCGGGCGCACAGTCCAGATTGGTATGCAGATTGATAGCAGCGATGCCGCTTTCGATCAGCGCAAGGATATTTCTGCCGTCATAGGTCTGATCGCTGACGCTGCGAATGGGCTGAAAAATCAGCGGATGGTGCGTCACGATCAGCTCCGCGCCCAGTTCCTTTGCTTCCTCGATCACATCCGGCATCGGATCCAGCGCCACAAGCACTTTGCTTACTTCTTTGTCCATGTGTCCGCAGAGCAGTCCCACATTGTCCCACTCCATTTTCATAGACGCGGGCGCGAAGGAAAAAAGCGCATCATGTATCCGTCTGACAGTTGACATAATTTTGAATCATCTCCTGAATTTCTTTCGCCGCCTGCTCATAATAGCGGAGCTTTTCTGCATCCGGGCTGGAGGCCATACGGATACCTGCCGCCGTCTGCTGCAAGGAATCGGACAGTCTTTGCAAATATTCCGGCACCAATTCATTGCCGGATGCCAGCAGCCACGGACTTGCAAACTGCTGCCCCGGCGAAAGCTGCATGGATTTGCCGTAGCGGACTCGCATGACGGTATATAAAAAGCCGCCGTCCTTCACCAGCGTTTCGCGCTCGATGCAGAAACTGTTCTGCCCGAGCCAACGGCGAAGTCCCTGCCCATCGGTCTGCGGCTGCAGGATCAGCGTGTATTTTTCATCTTTGATCCACGCGCACGCTGCCAAAATCCAGCCCATCAGGTCGCCGCCCATGCCAGCCATCACAACGGTGTCGATTTTTTCCGGATCCACATTCGTCAGTCCGTCAGAAAGGACGAAGTCCATACTGTCCTTGACGCCGTACAACTGCGCGTTTTCCACCGCCTTCTGCAACGGCTTTTCCCGCAGATCGCAGGCCATGACATAGGGAATTCTGTTTTCCATCAGCAGATGGATGCCGAGATATCCGTGATCCGTGCCGATGTCTGCCACCCTTGCGCCATCGGGCACCTGCGATGCGCAGCATAAAAGTCTTTTTGAAATCGGAAGCTTCATAGCAACTCCTATTTATATAAAGAAAAGCGGGCAGACTGCCCGCCTTTCCCCGGTTTTGAAAATCAGATGCCTGCTTCCTCGCTGGCTTCCAGGAAACGGTTGACCTGTGCCAGGAAAGCGTCAGCGTCTACGCCGTGAACAGCGCAGGCTTCCTCAACGGTCTCGCCTCTGGAAGAGGGGCAGCCCAGGCAATGCATACCGATTGCCATGAACAGAGGAGCAGTCTGCGGAGCGATGTCCAGAACATCACCGATGATGGTTTCCTTTTCAATTTTAACAGCCATTTTTTCGGCCTCCTGTCTTTGTTTTGTGGATATATTATACCCAAAGGCGTGACACAATGCAACAGAAAAATCATCCGTCTATCAATGATGATCTGCACCGGACAGAATCGCCCGGTGGCAGATCATCTCCGCCGCCACAGAAATCGCGATTTCCGCCGGAGTCTCGCCGAAAATCTCGATACCGATGGGGGCATGGACGCGGGAAAGCGCCGCTTCCGGAATGCCGTTTGCCAGCAGATACTCGTTCGTCTTTGCGACCTTCTTTTTCGAGCCGATGCAGCCGATATAGGCAGCATCCGTCCGCAGCGCCTGCAAAAGCACCTCCCGGTCTGCCAGATGCCCCGGCGTCATGATGACCACATAGTCATCCTTCGTAATCTCGATTTTTTCTCTGATATTCAGGAAGCTCCCGAAGATCACTTTTTCCGCCTGCGGATAGTTTTCCGGCTTTGCAAAACTCTCCCGGTCATCATAGACACAGACACGGAAACCGACTCTGCTTAAAACCGGCACCAGTTCCCGACCTACATGGCCTCCGCCGAAAATATACACGAATCCCGCCCGGCAGATGGGCTCCACGGAATATGCGGGCGTTCCCTGCACATAAACCGACTTACTGGTCAGCATCGGCTGCAGCTGCGAAACCGGCAGATCCTCCAGAAAACGCAGTCCGTTTTCCGCATCATATAGGCCTTCTCCGGTGACGGTTTCTCCCTCCAGCCGGGTAATGCGCCAGCAGTTTTTCCCGCCGGACAGCGCCTGCAGCATTGCAAGAAGATAGTCATGCACTTTTTGATCTCCGGCACCGAAAAACTGATAGTACACCGTGACATCGCCGCCGCAGATCATGCCGATGTCCGCCACCTGATTGGGCGCAAGGCAGAAGCCTTTGCAGGCGGATTCCTTTTTCTGATGTACCCCCATGGCATGTTCGGCAGCAATTTTCTCCACGGCTCCGCCGCCGATGGTTCCAAGGGTGCTTCCGTCTTCAAAAACAGCCATGCACGCACCGACGCCCCGCGGCACCGAGCCGCTTGACGCCACGATTCTGACCAAAACTACATTTTCGCCCCGCGCAAGCGCCTGCTGCATGACGGAATATAACTGTTTCATGGCAGATCCTCCGTATTCAGAATGAACATTCCGATTTCCTTTTTCTTCGGCAGATAGTACGGGAACTCCGGATCGTCCGTCAGCACCAGCTGCCGCCGCACAGCGTCCTCCGTCCGAAGTCCGGCATCGCCCCGATCGTACAGTTCAAAAAAGCGCATTGCCTGCCCGATGCTTTCAAACGGCTGTCCGCACTCAAACACACGATCCTCGCGAGAAAACGGAATCCCGCGCTCTTCCAGTATGGTCTGACAATCATCTGCCGTTTCATCCGAAAGTCTGTGCTTCTCAAGAGAAAACCGGTGGAAGCTGTAATTCTTTTTTATAATGGCAAATCTTCCCCGGCACTGCTTTTTCGCAATGGTGAGGATCTGTTCTGTTCTGCCGAAGAAACAGAATACCATCGCATCAAACTTTTCCTCCGGCGCAAATGCCGTCAGATCCGCCGTCAGGCAGTCGATATTGCCGACTTTTCTTTTTTCTATGCTGCTGCGCAGCGCGGCCATGGCCTCCGGTGACCGGTCTGCCGCCGTCACACGATCAAAATACTTCGCCAGTTCCAAAGAAAGCGAACCGATGCCGCAGCCGGCATCACAGATATGGCTTGCGTCCGAAAGCTTTTCCGCTAAAAGCTGCGCCAGCTTCGGATAGTATTCCGTTCTGTCCGCCGCGGCCTGCATGAAATCCACCATTTCCTGCGTCCATGAAAACATCAGACTTCCTCCCCCAGCGCAGCGGCAACCGTCCGTTTTTCCGTTCCGGTTCCGATCGTCCCAAGTACCACGCGCACGCCATAGAGTGCAGAAAGCGTATCCTCTGTCAGAACGATTTCCGGCGCGCCGTCTGCCAGTACCGTTCCGTTATTCATTGCAAGCACACGGGTTGCGTAGCGGAACGCCTGATTGGGATCGTGGGTGGAAAAGAGAACCGTGTATCCGTCTTCTGCCAGCTTTTCGATGCGCTGCATCACAAGGCAGCTGTTGCCGTAATCGAGATTTGCCGTCGGCTCATCCATGATGAGCATCTGCGCCCTTTGAAAAAGCGCCCGCGCCAGCAGCATAAGCTGCCGCTCACCGCCGGAGATCTTCGTGCAGCCGCGCCCGGCAAGCTCTGCAATACCGAGCCCGTTCAGGATTTCCATTGCCTCACATCTATCTTGTTTTCCCGGGCTTTCCATCGGGCCGAGTCTTCCTGCTGCGCCCATCAGCACGCAATCCAGTACCGTATGGTCAAAGGCAGGACTGCTGCTCTGCGGAATATATGCAATCTTCTGCGACAGATCTCGATGCGTAAAGCTTCTGACCGGGATCCCGTCCATAACAATCTGACCGGACTGTGGCTGCAGAAATCCAAGCAGACAGCGAAACAGCGTGCTTTTTCCGACGCCGTTCGGCCCGAGAAGCGCTGCGATTTCTCCCGTGCCGAGGGAGAAACTGACATCCGCCAAAACCGTTTCTTTCCCGTAAGAAAAACGGAGATTCTTTACTTCAAGCTTCACGCTCCGTCCCTCCCGAAAGAATCAGATACAAAAACAAAGGCGCACCGATCAGACTCGTCAGAATTCCGATGGGAATCTCCCGCGCACCGGCGGTTCTTGCCACATCGTCCACCAGCATCAGAAACGATGCCCCCAGCAGCATGGAAGCCGGCATCAGCCGTTTCTGATCCTGCCCGAAGAGGAGTCTTCCGATATGCGGAATCACGAGTCCGACCCAGCCGATCATGCCGCTGATGCTGACGCTGCCTGCCGTCACGAGGGTCGCGCAGGCAATCACCAGAAGCCGCAGCTTGCCCGTATCCACGCCCATGGATCGCGCTTCCGCCTCCGAGACACTCAACAGATTGATCCGCCATCTGAAAGACAGCAGCGGCAGAAGTCCCAAAGCGATTGGAAGCATGGCAAAATGCAGATCCCGCAGACGTACAGAGCTTAAGGATCCCATCAGCCAGTATGTAATGGCGGGCAGCTGCTCCTGCGTGTCTGCAATCAGCTTGAGAAACGAGGTAGCGGAAGAAAACAGAGAGCCGATCATCACACCCGCCAGCACCATGGCAAGATTCGAGCGAATCCGGCTTTTCCTGCCGACAAAATACGCAAGAGTCACCGCCGCAAGGCCGAAGATAAATGACAACACCGTGATTTCCGCATACCGCAAACCAAGAAGAATTCCAAGCGCAGCACCAAAGCCCGCGCCCGTGGACGCCCCCAGCAGATCCGGTGAAACCATGGGGTTGCGGAACATCGCCTGAAATGCACACCCGGCCGCAGAAAGACCTGCGCCGATCAGCGCCGCTGCTGCGATACGCGGCAGCCGGACATTTTCAACCGCAGCTGCTTCCGCTGCATCCCAGATCTGTGTAAGGCGCAGCCTTCCTTTTGAAATGCCGCGCAGCAGACGGTCTGCGAGAATCAGAAACGTTCTGTCTGCCGAAACTGCATACCGTCCCAGCAAAAATGAGCCAAAGAACATTATGACAAAGCCGATTATCAGTGCGATCATCCGGCTGCGATACAAATTTCTTTTCATTTTATTACTCCGAAAGGGTGATTCTTTTCTGCAAATAGCGTATCACCGGGTTTATTTCTTGTCAAGCGTCATCATCGAACATTTTAGATTCACATTCGTTATTGTCGATTATTCGAATGACCGCGCAGAGTCAGAATGCCATTACAGACTTGACCGCCCGCAAAAAAAGCGATATAGTATGAACAATTAAAAAGACTGGGAGGAGCAAAAATGAAACTCGGTTTTGATACAATCTGGAAAGATCGCAAGCGCATTCTCGGTCTGCCCATCAGCTTCACACATTACTATCTTTCAGAAGACCGCCTTTTCCATCAGATAGGTGTATTCACCATGCGCATGGAGGAGATCCTTCTGTACCGTATCAGTGACGTCAGCATCAAAGTCAACCTCTGGCAGCGCATTTTCGGTGTTGGTTCCATTCTCGTCCATTCCTCTGACAAGACCACGCCGCATCTGGAGCTGAAAAATGTCAAGGATCCGTTCGTTGTCAAAGAGCTGATCCACAAAAAGGTGGAAGAAATGAAGATCTCCCGCAATATCCGCGTCAGCGAATTTCTGGATGACGGCCCGAATGGTGTCAGATGTCAGTAATCATTTCAAAAACAACCGCTTACAAAACGTAAGCGGTTGTTTCATTTCTTACAGATTTTTCAGATGCCGGACATCAAACGCATCCGGATCGAAGTTTTCTATATACGCAACGAGCGGTGCCGCTTCCGAGAAAATCTTATAGATTTCCAGGCAGGCAGACTTTGCGAAACCCTCGCGCACCGTGTGTTCCATGAATCGCTGCATGGGATCATAATAACCGTTGACATTCAGGACAGCAATGCCGGGATTGATCCTGCCGAGCTGCTTGAGGGTCAGAATCTCAAAGAATTCTTCAAATGTACCGATCCCGCCGGGTGCCATGATGAAGGCATCCGATTTTTCCATCATCAGCTTTTTTCGTTCCTGCATGGTCTCAGTATAAATGAATTCCGTACATTCCTCGTACAGGATTCCGTTCACATGAAAAAAGCTCGGTGCAATTCCGATGATCGTGCCTCCGTTGTCATGGGCACCGCGGGCTGCCGCACCCATCACGCCCTGCGCTCCGCCGCCATAAATCAGCGTATGCCCATGCTGTGCCAAAACAGATCCCAGCGAATAGGCGACATCATAATAAATCTGCGCCAGTTCTGTGCTGGACGCACCATATAAACAGATGTTCATATTCACCCAACCTATATCATTTTTATTGTTGCATTTATCAAAAATAATATGTATACTACTTTCGTTTCGACTGCTCAATCAACTGCGCGATCTGCTTTCCAATGGTACATTCTGCACGGTACGCACAGCATTCATAATCACAGTCAATCTCTGTCTGCCGTTCATCCATATCGCAAAGCACGATCCGCGCCCCGTCAATATTCCGGCAATAGCCTGAAAGCATTTCTTCCATTCTCCCTCAACTCCTCTTGTGTTGAATATATCACACTTTCTACGCATGTTCTACATTCGACAACAAATATATTTTTTATCGATCAAATTATATCAATATTGGCATATCGATATTTATGATTTTATTCTTGTTTTCTACTTCTTTATATGGTAAAATGGAAGATGCAAAAGTATATAGGGGGATTCCCATGCAAAGATTTCAGCGTTTTGTCCGCACCGTTTCTTTGGTTGGGCAGCTTGGATTTACCATCATTACCCCGCCGCTGCTTCTGATCTGGCTGTCTTATCGTCTTGTCAGCAATCATAATTGGCCCGTTGGTATCATCGTAGCAGCAATCATTATCGGATTCGGCTGCTCCGTTTCCAGCGCAAGAAAGCTCCTGCGCAGCATTTCTTCCCATCACGAAAGGACAAATGCATCAGAAACACAGGATGCCGTTTCCTTTAATAAACACACCTGAACTCCGGGAGGTGCATTGTTTGAAAATCCAAAAAGCAATTCTTACAGAAACCCTGCACATTTCCATCGGTATCATTGCCTGTGACATTATCATGTGCGTAATATTTGCCGTACTGGGAAAGTTTGATTATACCGTGTTGCTCGGGGCCTTATTCGGTTCCGTTTTTGCCGTTGGAAATTTCTTTTTGCTTGGACTGACCGTCCAAAATGCACTGAAGAAAAAAGAAGATCAGAAAAAGCTTGTCCGTGTTTCTTACTCCGGCCGTATGCTGCTTTGCGCCGTTGGCATTGTTCTCGGCATCCTGCTCCCCTGCTTCAACACCGTGGCAGCCATTGTTCCGTTTCTGATGCCCCAGCCGGTCATTTTGGCCATGCGGGCACTTGGCATTTACAATCCTGACGAAGATATCAAACCCGATGTTCCGTCAACTGACGAACCCTGGATCAAGGACGATGCGTTCAAGGAAGGAGATGACTCGGTCTTATGAATGTTGACATTCACGGTGCTCCAATATACTTTGAAATCCCGGTTCTGGGTGGAATTCCCATCACCTCAACCTTGGTTATTACCTGGGTCATTATGCTGGTTTTGACCGGTCTGTGCATTTGGCTGACACATGACCTGAAGGCAAAAAACATCAGTAAGCGCCAGGCTGCAGCAGAATTTCTTTATAATACTGCCGTTAATTTTGTAAAGAACAATATGGGTGAAAAGTGGCTGCATTACGTTCCCTTCGTTGCCGCTTTGTTTGCTCTTTCCATCATCTCCAGCCTTTCCAGTCTGGTCGGTGTCTTCTCTCCTACTGCGGATGTCAATACCGAAATGGCCTGGGCAATTCTTGTTTTCGTTCTCATTACATATACTAAGATCCGTTCCGGCGGTATCGGCGGTTATCTCAAGGGATTCACCCAGCCCATCTTTATTTTAACTCCGTTTAACATCATTTCCGAACTGGCTACGCCGATCTCCATGGCGTTCCGTCATTTCGGCAATATCGTTTCCGGCTACGTCATCTCCACACTCGTCTATGCCGCACTTGCATCTGCAAGCTATGCGCTTCTGCACTGGATTCCCGGTGCCGTAGGCCGGATTCTCAGCGCGATTCCGATTCTGAATTTCGGTCTTCCCGCTGTCCTTTCCTTGTACTTCGACTGGTTCTCCAGTTTCATGCAGGCTTTCATTTTCTGTATGCTGACAATGATGTATATCGCATCGGCCGCCGAAGAATAACTATGTTAATTAAATGATTTTTTAGGAGGAACAATTATGGAAAAAGCAATTATCCTCATGGGTTGTGCCATCGGTGCAGGTCTGGCTTTGATTGCAGGTATCGGCCCTGGTATCGGCGAAGGCTACGCAGTCGGTAAGACCTGTGAAGCAATCGGACGTCAGCCCGAGTGCAAGGGTGACGTCTCTTCGACCATGCTGCTTGGCTGCGCCATCGCAGAGACCACCGGTATTTACGGCTTCGTTACCGGTCTGTTGCTTCTGTTCGTGGCACCGAATCTCTTCATTGGCATGCTGTAAGCTTTCCAGCATACATTGGAGGTAATCATGTTAGCAAAAGCTTTACTGTTAGCCTGCTGCGCCATCGGCGCCGGTTTGGCTTGTATGGCCGGTATCGGGCCGGGGATCGGCGAAGGCTATGCCGTCGGCGGTTCCTGTGTTGCGATTCACTACCGTCCTGAGTTAAAGCACGAAATCACCTCTACGATGCTGCTTGGCAGCGCAATTTCTCAGACAACCGGAATCTACGGTTTTGTAACGGCTCTGCTTCTGATGTTCTTCATCCCCGGCAGTTTCGTTGCAATGCTTTGATCGTTGTCCATCATGTGAAAGGAGGTCTTTTCGTGGAATATCAATCCCTCATTTCCATCGCACCTTGGACATTCATTTTTCAGATTCTGAATCTTTTGCTGCAGGCTTATCTGTTTAAGCGCTTTCTGTTTGCTCCGATCGCCAAAATTCTTCAGAAGCGTCAGGATGAAGTGAACGGCGTATACGACGCCGCCAGTAAAGCGAAAACTGATGCAGAAGCAGCAAAGGCAGATTACGAGGCTCATCTTCTGACTGCCCGTGAAGAAGCTGAAGGCATCACGACCCGTGCGATCTCTTCTGCAAGAGAACGCAGCGAGCAGCTTCTTCGTGAAGCAACCGAAGACGCCGCCGCCATTCGGGAAAAAGCACAGCGCGATATTGAGCTTGACAGACGGAAAGCCATGAGCGAGATCAAGGGCGAGATTTCTGATCTTGCAGTTCAGATCGCCTCTAAGGTCGTTCAGAAAGAGATCGACGCTTCCGATCATGAGGCCCTTGTCGCTCGTTTCATTGATGAATTGGGTGAAAACGCATGACAAAAACTGCCAGAACCTATGCAGGCGCATTGTATGACCTGGCTTTGGATGAGCAGCTTACAGATCGTATTCTGTCTGATCTTCAGCTTGTACGCACTGTTTTTCAGGAAAACCCGGATTATAGAAAACTGATGTCCGAGCCTTCCATTCAGAAAAATGAGCGTGAAGCACTTCTCGATGAAGCGTGGCGCAGCAATATTCATTTGTATACACTGAACTTTATGAAGCTTCTGTGCGATAACGGCACGCTGAATCAGATCGCCGACTGTGAATCTGAGTTCCGCCGCCGCTACAATTCAGACCACGGTATTCTTGAGGTTCACGTAACAAGCGCTCAGCCAATATCTGACGAGATGAAGAATAAGCTGCAGGAAAAGCTGGAGAAAAACACCGGCATGAAGGTCAATTTGTCCATCTGTATCGATGAGTCTCTGATTGGCGGCATCCGTCTGGAATACAGCGGAAAAGAGCTGGACGGAACCGTTCGTCACCATCTCGACTCGATTGCTCACATCCTGCACGCCTAAGTATTGCGCACCTGCGCGATACCGTTTTGCAATCCAATAAGGTACGTCGTGCGTAAATTTTAGCCGATGTCTGCCTTACACATAATCGAAAGCTGGTGAAGCTATGGAATTAAGACCGGAAGAAATTTCCCGTATCATCCGATCTCAGATCAAACACTATGAAACAAAGATCAACCAGTCCGAGACCGGCACCGTCATTCTGATCGGCGACGGCATTGCCCGTGCGGCAGGTCTGGAAAACTGCATGGTCAACGAGCTGCTGGAATTCCCCGGCGGCGTCTACGGCATGGCACAGAATCTGGAGGAAAACTCCGTATCCATCGTCATGCTGGGCAGCGACGCAAACATCCGCGAGGGTGACACCGTTCGCCGTACCGGCCGTGTGGTTTCGGTTCCTGTCGGCGAAGCGCTCATCGGACGCGTTGTTGATGCATTGGGCCAGCCCATTGACGGCCGTGGCCCCATTGACTGTGATACATATGCCCCCATCGAGTCCCCTGCCCCCAGTATTCTCTCCAGAAAGAGCGTTGCTGTGCCGCTGCAGACCGGTATCAAGGCAGTTGACTCCATGATCCCCATCGGTCGCGGTCAGCGTGAGTTGATCATCGGCGACCGTCAGACCGGTAAAACCGCTCTGGCCGCAGACACCATTCTGAACCAGAGAGGTCAGAATGTGATCTGTATCTACGTTGCCATCGGTCAGAAGCGTTCCACCGTTGCGCAGCTTGTCAATACTCTCGAGCAGGGACATGCCATGGACTATACCATCGTCGTGTCCGCAACCGCATCGGAGCTGGCACCACTGCAGTACATTGCTCCCTACTCTGGCTGCACCATGGGCGAGTACTTTATGAAGCAGGGCAAGGATGTTCTCGTCATTTATGATGACCTCTCCAAGCATGCCACGGCTTACCGTGCGCTGTCTCTGCTGATCCGCCGTCCGCCCGGACGCGAAGCCTATCCCGGCGATGTCTTCTATCTGCACTCCCGTCTGCTCGAACGTGCCGCCCGTATGGCACCGGAATTCGGCGGCGGCAGTCTGACGGCCATCCCCATCATCGAAACCCAGGCCGGTGACGTTTCTGCCTACATTCCCACCAACGTCATTTCCATCACCGACGGTCAGATCT
>JAEDIZ010000155.1 GCA_016296635.1 Oscillospiraceae bacterium | reverse complement strand
TTCAGCATGAGGTAGGCGGCTATATTCAAGCCGTCTACCCCTTTGCGGAGCCGGTAGCTTTGATCTGCGATGAAGAGGCAAAGCTCACGGGCAAGCCTCTCAATCGTGCTCTCCGGGATGCGGATGGCGATATCTACGACATTGTTGCCGGCAAGTTTTTCATTGTCGGTCTCGGTGAAGAAGATTTTGCGTCTCTTCATCCTGACCACATCAAGAAATTCTCCGAGCTGTACAAGACACCGGAGCTGTTCATCCGTATGAACGGCAAGCTGGTTGTCATCCCCATGGAAGAAGAACGGGCAAAAACGAAAAAGCCCTCTGTACTTCATCAGCTTCAACAGCTTAAAACCGAGGGCGGCAAGAGTTCTCCCATGAAATCTCACGCAAAGGAGGAACGATGACCATGACCAACGAGGAACTGAACACCAGGGTATATGAGAAGCTGTTTGCAGAACAGGAGAAATACAAGGGGTGGCTGCTCACGCAGTCACCCGAAGAAATCCTGAACCACGCATACGAATACACTGTTCGTGAGGACATTGTGCTTGCGATGGAGTACCACGATATTTCCGATGAACAGGCAAAAGCGCTGCTGTCCTCTCCTGCACCGCTGGATGAGATCTTCCACGACTTTGAGCAAATTGAGGGAGACCACATGGACATCATTCGCGGCTGCATTGAAACCAGAGCCAACGATATTTTGGAGAAACAACGCGAGGCACTTCTAAAGCTGCCGGTCTATCTCCAGACCGGTGCGTATGCAAAGGAGCATGGAGAGCTGGAACAGTATCGCGCCTCCATGCGGGCGAATGTGGACTGCAAGAACGCCATCGAGGATGCCATAGCAAATCACTATGCGGACAACTGCCTGGACCCGGCAGGAGCCAGAGAGGTTCTTGCAAAATTCGGCGTGGAGCGCACATCCCTTGTGCTTGCCGCGACTGTACAGGACAAGGATTGGGACGGACGCATTTCACCACAAAACAAAGAATGGGCAAAGACATTCACCATTTCCCAGGGCACCACCGCGTGGAACAGCAAACCGTACCAGCAGTATGTGGTGAGCCGTTCTCATCCCGGCATACTCAATTTGTTTGTCGATCAGGTGCGCAGAGAAATCGAGCAGGAAAAGGAGCGCAGACCCTCTGTGCTGAAAAAGCTGAAGGAGGCACAGGCAGAGACAGGTGCAAAAACACCGATCAAGAAAAAGGAGGTCGAGCGCTGATGGCACAAAGGCGGCGGCCTTATGAAGTAAAATTCCATGTGGATGAAGCGGAGCTGCAGATCATCCGCAGGAAAATGGCGCAGGTTGGCACTAACTGCATGGCTTCCTACCTTCGCAAGATGGCACTGGACGGGCATATTCTGCGGTTGGAATTGCCGGAGCTTCGGGAGATGATTTCTCTGCTTCGCAGAACCAGTAACAACGCCAATCAGATTGCTCGACGAGTGAATGCCACAGGCCGCATCTACGATACGGATACGGAGGAAATTCGCCAGTCTATTGACGCTATCTGGCAGCAGCAGAATCTGATATTGGAGAAGTTGGCAGCTCTCTGATTGTGGGATAATACCCCGGCGGCATCCTTGCAGTATTTCTCATTCCTGCCTACAATATAGTCAAAGGATTGGAGGAATGATTATGAGATTTCTTATGAAGATCGCATTTGCCCCCGTAATTGCGGTGCTTGCGGTTCTTGTGTGGCTGAGTGCACTGGCTTTGAAAATGTCAGCCTGGGTATTCGGCATTATTGGCACGATCCTCGGTATCCTCGGACTGGCTGTTCTGATTCTGGATAACGTCACCAATGGCATTATCATTCTGGTGTTCGCTTTTCTTGCAAGCCCGGTGGGATTGCCCATGGCGGCGGCTTGGCTCATCGGACAGGCACAGCGGCTTCGGTATTTCATTCAGGACACGATTTACGGATAACGGGAAATAGCTTCTCTGACGGATGCGGCGCTCACGGCTGCATCCGTCTTTTACATATCAGGGGAGGTGAACATCATCGCTACAACACGCATCATTTCCATGCACGTCAACAAAGGGAAAACCATCGCGCAGTGCCTTGCAGATCGAACGGACTATGCCAAAAATCCGGACAAGACCAACGGTGGCGAACTCATTTCTGCCTATGGCTGCGACCATCGGACGGCAGACAAGGAGTTCCTTCTGGCGCAGAGGGAGTACAGCCTGTTGACCGGACGGGACGAAGCGGACGGCGTGATCGCCTATCAGGTGCGGCAGTCCTTTAAGCCCGGTGAGGTATCTCCGGAGGAAGCCCATCAGATCGGTTACGATTTCGCTTCCCGATTTCTCAAAGGCAAACACGCATTCATTGTCTGCACCCATACAGACCGCAAGCATATCCACAACCACATTTTATGGAACTCTGTCACGCTGGACTGCAGCAGGAAATTCCGCGACTTCCTCGGTTCCGGCAGAGCCGTCGCAAGACTCAGTGATCTTATCTGTACTGAGCATCAGTTGTCCGTGATTCAGAATCCCCGGCGCGGCAACAATCGGTATTCCACATGGTTGGTGAACAACGCCAAGCCATCGCACCGCGAAACGCTGCGGATTGTCATTGACGATGCCCTAGCGAAAAAGCCCCATGACTTCGATGCCTTTCTTTCTCTGATTTCCAAGGCTGGGTATACTGTCCACCGTGGGAAACACCTTTCGTTTGGGAGAGACGGCTATAAGCAGCGCATCCGTATGGACTCTCTTGGCGAGGGCTACTGTGAAGCGGAACTTCGCGCCGTGATAGCCGGTCAGCAGTCTCACAAGCCCAAAAAGCGGAGAAAGATCACGCTTGAGAATCGTCCGCAGACCGTCATTGATATTCAGGCCAAACTTGCTGCCGGCATGGGGGAGGGCTATCGCCGCTGGGCAACGGTGGAGAATTTGAAGCGCATGGCCAGGACCAAGCTCTATATGGATGAGCACGGATTCAGCTACGAGGATATGGCAGTTCGGAAGTCTGCTCTGGCAGCAAAAGAAACGGAGCTTTCGGAGAAAATCTCTCAGGCGCAAAAACGCATTGCCGAGATCAACGTGCTAAAAACGCATATTGTCAATTACTCAAAAACCAGGGACGTCTATGTGGCATATCGCAGAGCCGGTTATTCAAAGAAGTTCCTGCAGGAGCACGAGCCGGACATTATCATCCACAAGGCGGCAAAAAAGGCTTTTGACGAGCTGGGCGTGAAAAAACTGCCCACGGTCAAAAGCCTTCAGGTTGAATTTGCGGACTTGCTTTCTGAGAAAAAGAGCGCCTATGCCGAGCTGAAAAAGCTGCGGGAGGAGCTTCGGGAGCTGACTGTCCATACGGCGAATTATGAAGAATTGCGTGATCTGGAGCAGCGGGAAAATGACAGACAAGCAGAGCATGACAGAACCTAAACTTCTTTCGCTTCTGCCAAAAGCTCCGTTCTTGCAAGCTCTTTTTCATAGCGTTTCCGGAACGCGTTCTTCCGACTGAAAAAGTATTTTTCGACCTCGCCCATGGGAATCCAAATCCCGGCTTCCTCAATCTTTCTGTAGGCTGTAAGAACGATGCTGTCGTTGTGCCTTGCGTCCGGTACCTTCCCGACCTTCTGATAAACGGCGCGGTATTCCTGATACAGCCACTCGTTGGTTTTCTCTTTTTGGGTTTGCTTGAGCTGGGAGAATGGCTTGTCTGTTTGCAGCAGTCTGCAATTCACCACCTGATGGTTTTTACGGGACATGGGGCGTCCTCCAACGAAAAATGTAGATACCGGGATTATACCATGGCTGCACCGTCACACGCAACTTACAATGAAGTCAGTAGTGGAAACCTGAAACGATTTCCACTACGGACTCTTTCTTTTATAACGATACATAAAGCGCCGGAACGGTGCGCAGCCGCAGATGTAATCTGTGTGAAAGGGGTTCGGGGATGTTGCCCAGGCAAGCATTTCAGGAAGATTCCGCGAGAGCGGAAATTGACTGAAAATCGCATCAAGGCCCCTTGATGCCCTGCTTGCTACGGTATCTCTTTTCTTACTACTACTACGGTGAACACCCTGCATTTTTCCAAAACCTATAAGAAAAAGTTCA
>JAEDIZ010000154.1 GCA_016296635.1 Oscillospiraceae bacterium | reverse complement strand
ATGAGCGGATGCGCAGCGAAGACCCCGGACTTCTGGCACACAATGTCAATACATGGCTGGAGCGAACGCCTGCCCAGCGCATGATTCGCGTTTTGGACGGTAAGGCCCGCGCCTACCTCAGTAACCGTTATCTGCGTATGGACAACTACAGTATCGCCTCAGCGGTGCTGCCCATCCTGGCGGAGATCCCCGATGTGCGCATCGAGAGCTGCCAGATCACCGACTCCCGCATGTATATCAAGGCGGTCAATCCCCGTTTACAGGAGGATGTGACGCCTGGTGACACAGTGCAGGCCGGTGTGGTCATCAGCAATAGCGAGGTGGGCTTAGGCTCTGTCAACATCCAGCCTCTGATCTACCGATTGGTATGCAGCAACGGTATGGTGGTCAACGACGCCGCCACAAAGCGCAACCATATTGGTCGGGCAACGGATGCGGAGGAGAACTTCCAGCTCTATTCCGAAAAGACGCTGGCTGCAGACGATCACGCTTTTTTGCTGAAGGTGCAGGACACTGTCCGTGCCGCCGCAGAGGAAGCGCGGTTCGCTCAGGTGGTGGGCATGATGCGGGAGGCTGCGGCCGTCCCCATGAACACCGCAGATGTACCCGGCGTTGTGAAGCTGGCCAGCAGACAGTTCGGCCTTACGGACTCGGAGGGTGAGGGCATCCTGCAACATCTGATTGAAGGCCATGACCTGAGCCTGTACGGTCTTTCCAATGCGGTAACACGGTACAGTCAAGACGTAAGCAGCTATGACCGCGCCTCGGATCTGGAGATCATCGGTTACAACATTCTGGCAATGCCCAGAAGTGTGTGGTCGCGGCTGAATCAGGTATCCGCGGCGTAATGTGAAAAACAACAAAGATAAAATGGAGGATCAAAAAATGAGTGATCCTGAAACTACTACGATGGCAACTGCCAGTGCATTCAACCTTCCCACCATGGCCGGCCTTGATTTCGGCAACGATGATCTTGCCGACGATATGGAGGGCTTGACGCTCTCATTTCCCAAGGTCAAGATCCCGTCCGGCGGCGCACTGCAATTCGAGCTGCCTACCGGCGACCTGGAGAATCCGGAGTATACCCGTTTCCTGCAGGGCATTATCCTGTTCCACCACGCCAGCGGCGCCTATTGGCCTGAAGGCATGGAATACGATGATAACACGGTTCCCCTGTGCTCCACTGTGGATGGGAAGCAGGGCTACGGTACGCCCGGCGGCGCCTGTGCTGCCTGCGAGCTGAACCGTTACGGGACGGCAACAGACGGAAAAGGGAAGGCCTGTAAGAATATGCGCGTCCTGTATCTTTTGCAGGACGGCGACTATATCCCGGTACAGCTTTCGCTGCCGCCTACCAGTCTGCGTCCGTTCAATGACTTCATGAACGCTGCTTTCGTCTCCCGGCGCCGGCCGGCATGGAGCAGCGTGGTGCAGATCGGTCTGAAGCGTGTGGACAATGGCAGCAACACCTACAGTGTGGCCACCTTCCGCAAGGTGGGCGATCTTCCCCCTGAGCAAGTGGGCGAATTCCGCGCATTTGTGGAGTCGTTCCGCCAGCAGGCGAAGGAGATGCTGAAAAGCCGTGCAGAATTATCTGCCGCCCGTGAGAGTGAAGATGTGCAGTATACTGGGAACGCAGAATATGCCGTCGCAGACAGTGGCGATCATTTTTGCATTTCCCGCCCTGACGTCATTGACGGCGAGCGCGAAGAACTCCCCTACTAAATGAATCCGTCACACCCAACAAGGGTATGAACCATGTCAAAAGCCGCAGTCTGATTTGCTGATCAGGCTGCGGCTTTGGTCTTTACGAGGAGGACAATGTCATGAATGAAAACACCCCTATGTCTTCGGCACAGCAGCTATTCGCAGAGGAGCACCACAATCTGGTCTATGCTTTTCTCAAAGAGAAAAAACTGCCGGAGGATGAATACTACGATGTGGTGATCTTCGGTTACCTGCAGGCGGTGATGGACTACACCGCCCAGGGAGACGCCAGCCGCTTCAGCTTTGCCACCATCGCGTGGCGAAAGATGGAGAGCCGGCTGGCAGATCACTTCCGGCATCAGGCGTCCGTGAAGCGTTCGGCACCAACCATCAGCCTTAATGCTGTATTAGAGGACACCGGCCTGTCCCTTTCCGAAATGCTTTCGGCAACTGATGAAAGCTTTCTCAATATGGAAACGGGTCTGATGTTCCATGATCTGGGTAGGCAGATGACTCGCCGAGACATGAATGTACTGCGGCTCAAGGCAGATGGCTACGGCACCCGTGAGATCGCCAGGAGGGAGAATACCACTGTACATATGGTACGGAATATTCTCAAATGTGCCTATTAGATCATCCGCAAGCTTTTTTTCAATTAGTACAATGATCTGGCTTTCAAGACCACGCAGGTCAGGAGGAGGTTTGAAAGAATGAATAAGGAGCAGATCATACTGACTGGATCATTGGCAGCGCCGCTTTGCAAGGGCTGCCGGGCCCGGATACGCTATGCCGGAGGGCTTATCAGCACATCACCCGTTATCAATATCCGTTCACTATCGCCGCAGAAAGCCGTTTTTGAAACGGTGCATTCTGTATATCATATTGCATTGGATACCATACCGTTTGCAATGGCACTGATGGATACTGAACCAATGTGCGCATAGTCAATTAGCAGCAACAGGGCGGCGCTTTTGCCGCCCTGTTGCAGTTTGTGTAACGTCAAACTGTTTCGCGCCAGTTCAGAGGTCCTTTTGGTCTTTGACCGAACATGTGAATAAGAGGGATGGCGAGGAAACAACACAGAAAAGCCTTTGGAAAACTCTATTATTCGACAGCGCTGTTTGGCTGCAGATTATGACAGCCCGGCAGTGCTGTTGTTTTATGTCCTGATGACGAATTTTGCAATACAGTTCAAAAGCACGATACAGAGCTCCTGGAACAGATCCTCATCGAATATTCCGTCAATGACAGATTCCTTGTAAAGCAACGGCCGGTACATATCCAGTATCATCCCGGACGCGGCCTTATCCCCTTCCTTCGCCGCTGTGAATAGAACGAAAAAGTCATTCACCGTGATTCCCTTCTCCCAGTATCGTCTCTTTAAGCCGGGCAACCGTTCTATGGTATGACATGGCAACCGCTCCGTAAGACATTTCCAGCGTATCTGCGATCTGCGCAAAAGATGTCCCCTCAAGAGCTCTTGCCAGAAATATATATCGATCTCTGCTTTTCAGCTTTCGTAAGGCATGGAAAAGCGATTCATTCCCCAACTGCTGCAGGGGCGGTAGTCCGCGTAAATAGTCAGGCTCTGATCGAGCAGCAGGTACATCATCCGCCTGATCTAAAGGGATTTCAACAGCGAGCCGCTTTTGCCGTCTTTTTAAATAGACGGCTTTATAATTTCGTATCGCTGCCACCAAATATGCTGTAAACTGATTCTGTGCAGCGCTCAACGGTGTCTTCTGAAGCCTATCCAACATATCGCAGAGCTCCTTTTCACGGTATCGGAAGATCAAGGACGAGGATCACGACAGTATAGATGAGATGGAAAAGGTTTTTGAATGATTCAAACAAACATATGATTTCACAACACTTGTACGGAAACTGGATAGGGCTACCAACGTCGCCGCTTATCATCAGGTTGAGTGGTTCGGCAGGGCCGTTCCGGCTTGTCTGTTTCCGGAACGGCCTCGCCTCTCTTTCGTTGGCTCTACACTCAATGGTACCGCTTTCCGAGTTGCTGGTCATCAGACGGATTGCGGCCAGTACCGAGTTTGAGAATCGTACCGCTTTATTGAACTCTCCCTGCAATCAAATACATGCATCGGGCTCTTCCGACCGGATGTGGCCGGTGTTGTGCGGGCATTTCTTTAAGTGCAACGATCCTCTCACTTGGTAGCCGACGAAAACGTGTTTTTTAGAACTGCTTTCTTATTTTTATTGCAATAGCTTTTTCAGACGACTGATCCGTTTGCTTATACCGCGCTGTGAAAGCCCAAAATACTCTGCCATTTCCTGCTGTGTGAACCGGCAAAAACAAATACCGGTAAGGAGCAGCAAATCATTCTTATTCATTTTCTTTACTGCTTCTACCAGCGCGGGAGTGTCGATCTCCTC
>JAEDIZ010000033.1 GCA_016296635.1 Oscillospiraceae bacterium | reverse complement strand
TGTTCTGAGAGTTGTTCTGAGAGTTGTTCTGAGAGTTGTTCTGAGAGTTGTTCTGGGAGCTGTTCTGGGAGCTGTTCTGAGAATAGTTCTGGTTGGAATTACGAGTGTTCATAGTGTACCTCCAAAAGTAGATTGCGAAAAATCGCATAGATAGTATGGCATGGTATTATAAAAACAATACTAGGATTTATCTCGGGGCGGAAATATAACTGCAGCAAGAAACCCAAAGAATACTGCAGCTGTAATACCGCCTGCGGCTGCTTTCAGACCGCCGGTCAGAATACCGAGCGCACCGTCTTCCTGCATGGCTTCTTTTACACCCTTAGCAAGATTATATCCAAAGCCCGTCAGAGGCACGGTTGCCCCGGCACCGGCAAATTCCACCAGTTTTTCATAGACGCCGCATCCGCCGAGAATCACGCCGAGCACAACATAACACACAAGAATTCTTGCCGGCGTCAGTTTCGTTTTGTCGATCAGGATCTGACCAACGGCGCAGATCGCGCCGCCAATCAGAAATGCATATAGATAGTCCATCGCGTTCATCCTTCCTTGCAGATCGTAACTGCATGACAGATTCCGGGGATCGATTCACCCTGCCAGGTGGAAATAGGGGAAAGCAGCGCACCGGTCGCACAGAAGAGAAGCTTATTGATTTTGCCTGTCTGCAGCTGCCGCATAAGATAGCCGCACAGTACGCTGGCTCCGCAGCCGCATCCGGATCCGCCCGCGTGGACGTCCTGCTCTTTTAGGTCAAAGATCATGCAGCCGCAGTCATTGTAGTTTTCCGAAAGATCATAGCCGTCCTTTGCAAGCTGCTCGATCACGATTTTTTTGCCAAGGCTGCCGAGATCGCCCGTGACGATCAGATCATAATCGGTGGGGGAGCAGCCTAGATCGGAAAAATGTGTTTCAAGTGTGCTTATGGCTGCAGGAGCCATTGCCGCACCCATGTTGTTTGCGTCTTTAATGCCAAGGTCTTCAATGTGACCGATGGTTGCCGCTTTGACATGGATGTCAGATCCTTCCGTACCGACAATGCAGCAGCCTGCGCCGGTGACTGTCCACTGGGCGGTAGGCGTTCTCTGCCCGCCGTAGCCGAGAGGGAAGCGGTACTGCCGTTCTGCGGAAGCAAAATGGGAGGATGTGAGTGCTGCAGCAAGGCGCACATATCCGGCGTTTACTGCGGCGGAAGCCATGATAAGCGATTCCGCCATGGTTGAGCAGGCACCGTATAGCCCAAGAAAGGGGATATTTGTATCACGCAGCGCAAAAGAGGAACCGATACATTGATTCAACAGATCGCCTGCAAACAATACATCAATGTCTGCATATTTTACATCCAGCTTTCGTTTTGCGGTATCCAGAGCCAGCTCCTGCAACTTGCTTTCTGATTTTTCCCAGCTGGTTTGAGAAAAACTTGTGTCCTTCGATGTATAATCAAAGTAATCCGCAAGCGGCCCCTCCGACTCTTTTTTTCCGCCGATGGCGGCGCTTGAAAGAATCGCAGGCGATTCGTCAAAAACGATGGTCTGCTTTCCTTTGTGAAGCAGTTTCATATGATCGCTCCGTTTCATGGTTTTGCGGATAGTATGTGCCGAAAGTAAAAAAATAACCGCAGGACAACTGCCCCGCGGTCAAAAGAGGAATGGAAAAAATGAAAAAGAAGTCGCACAGATATTCTGCACGACTTCAATCAAAAATATACTTGTTCGATCAGATAATTCTTCTTGCTCCTACATAACGACAGGCATAGTAGTCATTGGAAAGATCTGTGATCTTCACTCCGCCGGAAGCGGCATGAATGAACTGATTATTGCCGATGTAAATGCCGACATGCGTTGCGGTTTCGTAGCTTGCGTAAGTATTGCCGAAAAAGACCAGGTCGCCGATTGCAAGTTCGCTTACGGATTTGCCGCATTCCAGCTGTTGGTTTGCGGTTCTTTTAATGGTGTAGCCCATTTTTCCGTAGACATATTTTGTAAAGCCGGAGCAGTCAAAACCGGAAGTGGTTGTACCGCCCCAGACATAAGGCGTTCCGAGATACTGTTTTGCAAGATCAACGATCTGCTGGCCCATGGGAGAAGAGCCGGAATTGCAGGAAGGCTTCTCAGTCAGCTCCAAAAGATCGGAACGGATATAGCCCGTCAATCCCTGATACTGAACCTTGTACCAGCCACAGTTGAATCCGATGATCCATGCTTTATCACCGCAGGAGAGGGCAGCGACAAAGGTTCCGGCAGAATCGGGCTTATCTCGCATATTGATAGAGGAATCAATGACCTTTCCCCAACCAAGCTCAACATTTTCCCGATCTTTCAGCGTAACATAATCCTTTGACATGTAGCCGACCTGAAGATTGTAGTCGACAAGGTAAAAATCGCCGACCTGACGAATGACTACAACAACATCATTTTTCGAAGCGTTATCCAGAATCTCAGAATCCAAGGATGCTTTCGCACGAAGTCTCAGACCGTTGACCTGCACAATTCCAATGCCGCTCTTCAGTTCAATTGCAGCCGCTGGAAGCATGAATGCACACAACATGGCAGCAATCAGCACGAGCGTCAGCAGAAATCTGATCTCTTTTTTCATTCTATCTATCCTCCATACCCCAAAAAGCGCAGGTTATTTGGAACTCAACGCTCTGTTCAGCCAGACACAGCCAACATCCAATGCTGTGAAAAAGCCGTCTTTTTCCGATTTCTTGACGATGCGGTCTTTTGCTCTGACATTCGGGTCGGTGAGCTGAAGCTCAACGCTGACGCGCGTTGCAATGTCGGCATCGCCTTCTTTTTTTGTTTCAAGAATCTGCATCATGATGATATGAGAATCAGCCATGGAGCCGTAGTAGATCAGATTATCCTTTCGCATCAGGGGATGACCCTTATAGGAAAGGAGTTCTTTTTCTTCTGCCATAAGAACCTCCATAATAATGTAACCAAATTGTAACATAATGTCATATATATGTCAACAAAAATTACAAAAAAACGACAAAGATTACAATTGGCTCGAATTCGCGTGATATAAAAGGTTGGATGTTTGGGTATGGAACGATATGAACTTGTACTATATAATATACCAAATTACAAATAAGAAAGCAAATAAAAAACGAGCCGTCTTTTACAGACGGCTCGTTTTCGCACAAAGAATCAATGGAACAGATAATGCCGGACAAGCTCCTGCAGAAGTTCATCACGATCGAGCTTGCAGATCAGACTTCTGGCATTGTTATAGTTCGTGATATAGGTGGGATCCTCCGAGAGAAGATAGCCGACGATCTGATTGATCGGGTTGTATCCCTTTTCGTTGAGTGCTGCGTAGACGGCAGACAGGATGGCTTTCATCTCTGCGCTTGCATCTTCCGGGACTACAAATTTGATTGTGTTATCTTCCATGTGGTCGTACCTCCTTTGAGAATCCTTGCTAGTATCATAAACGATTCTTTTCGACTTGTAAACAGATTGAATGTTTCATTTGTGTTACAAGTTTCAATTTTATGCCATCTGAAACAAGTTTATACAGAAATGATGCCGATTATGCCTTTCAGCGAAGGACAACATCCAGCTTGTTCTTGAGGTTTTCAAGGACCCGATTCACAAGACCGACAGAGTCTTCATCTGTCAGCGTCCGGTCATCCGCGCGCATTTCCAGCGAGAAGGCGACGGATTTTTTGCCTGCTGCAATACCGGGGCCGCGATAAACATCAAAGAGTCGGATGTTTTTGAGCAGTGAACCGGCTGCTTCCTTGATGCAGGCTTCCAGTTCGCCGACGGTCTGGTCTTCTGCACAGACGAGGGCAAGGTCACGGGAAACCGTGGGGAACTTGGGAAGAGGCTGATAGACGGGTACCCCGCTGCGCGATGCGAAAAGTGCATCGAAGGAGATCTCTGCGGTGTAGATTTCAGCATCAACGCCGTAGTTCGCTGCAACGATGGGGTGAATCTGACCGAAGATACCAAGCTCTCGTCCGCCGGCATAGACCTTTGCGCAGCGGCCGGGGTGGTAGGACTCGTTATCCTTGCAGACGGCAAAGCTCACATCTGCGATGCGCAGCTCTTGAAGAATAGCTTCGATCGTACCCTTGAAGCTGAAGAAGTCGATGCCATCGCCGTAAGCGCCCATGGAAAGATATTTCGGCTCGTCAGCCAGACCGTCCTCACGCGGCAGATAGATCTTGCCGAGCTCATACAGACGGGCAGACTTGTTGCGGAAATTGAAGTTTCTCGTCACGATTTCCAGCATGCTGGGAAGAATGGTGGTGCGCATGATGGAGGTGTCCTCACCAAGCGGATTCAGAATCTTCAGACTGTTGCGCAGAGGAGAGTCTGCCGGCATACGGATCTTATCATAGTAGGTCGGGCTGATGAAGGAGTAGGTTATGATCTCATCATAGCCGAGTGCTCTTGCGGCAGCGCCGACGCTGCGGTCAAACAGCTGTGCTTCCGAGAAGCCGCCTCGGGTGGTTTCTCCGCGCATGAGGGTGTTGGGAATCTTGTTGTAGCCGTAGAAACGGGCAACTTCTTCTGCAATATCGGAATAGTGTTCCACATCACCGCGCCAGGAGGGAACGATGATGTCATCGCCCTGCAGCTCAAAACCGAGGGAGAGCAGGATCTCACGCATGATCAGCTCATCCAGCTCCGTGCCGAGCAGCTTGTTGATCTTTTCCGGCTCAAGCTTGACAACGGTGGGATACTTGTCCTTTGCGATGACGTCCATCACGCCGTCCACGACTTCGCCGCAGCCAAGCAGTTCGACCAGCTCGCAGGCACGCTCGACAGCCTTGATGGTATTCATCATGTCAAGACCCTTTTCATAGCGGGAGGAGGCATCGGTGCGCATACCGAGCGCGGTAGCAGTACGGCGGACGCTTACACCATTGAAGTTTGCACTCTCGAAGAGAACCATGGCAGTATCGCCGACGATCTCGCTGTTGGCGCCGCCCATGACGCCTGCCACGCAGACGGGTTTATTCTCGTCGCAGATGCAGAGCATGGAGGTGGAAAGCTTGCGGTCGTTGCCGTCGAGAGTCTGAATGACTTCACCTTCGTGGGCGGTACGGACGATGATCCTGCCGCCTTCTACGCAGGAAAAATCAAATGCGTGCATGGGCTGGCCGTACTCCAGCATGACGTAGTTGGTGATGTCAACGATGTTGTTGATGGGACGGACACCGGAATTGCGCAGACGTTCGCGCATCCAGGCAGGAGACGGTGCGATCTTGACATTCTTGACCATGCGGGCGGTGTATCGCGGGCAGAGTTCACCGTCTTCAATTTCAATGTCCACCAGATCGGCAATGCTGCCGCCGCAGCCCTTGACTTCCGGCGTGTGCAGATTCAGAGGACGATGGAAGGTGGCGCTAGCTTCGCGGGCAAGACCGATGACGGAAAGGCAGTCCGGGCGGTTGGGGGTAATTTCAAATTCTACAATGGAATCGTCGTAGCCGATGACCTTTGCAAGATCGTCGCCGGGCTTGACGCCATCTTCGTGCAGGATAAAGATGCCATCGGGAATGCAGTGGGGGAATTCCGCCTGCTGTGCGTGCAGATCCTCTAAAGTGCAGATGGAGCCGCTCTTGGTGTTGTATGCAACAAGATCTCCCTCGTGGAGGTTCTGGCACTTGGTTGTAACGGAAGCGGTGTTCTCGCCGTCATAAACACTGACTTCATAAGTGAAGCCGTCACCTTCCACACTGGTCAGACGACCGCAGACAACGGGCCCAAAGACCTTATCACCGGGCTTGATGTCGGCGGGAATGGAGGGCTTGTCTTTTTCCAGAGGCTTGTAGTCTGTCAAAAGGGCAGCAGCAGTGATTGCAGCATAGGGATAATCATGTTCTGCGTTGAGTCCAAGCTCACTCAGACCGCACAGCATGCCGTTGGATTCTACGCCGCGCAGCTTGCCTTTTTCGATTTTCTTGCCGCCGGGCAGCACAGATTTATGCAGGGCAGCCGGAACATAATCGCCGACATGGACATTCCATGCGCCGGTTACGATCTGCACGGGTGCGTCCTGACCGACATCAATCTGACAGACCCACATATGGTCGGAGTCGGGGTGTTTTTCCATGGACAGAACCTTGCCGACCACAACATTTTTCAGTTCCTCGTCCTTGCGCTCGATGGTTTCCACCTTGGAGCCGGAGAGGGTCATTTCATCGTTGAATTCCTTATCGGTAACATCATGAAGATCAACAAATTCGTTGAGCCATTTTCTGCTTAAATTCATCTTTCAAACGCTCCTTTCATCAGAACTGCTCGAGGAAGCGGACATCGTTTTCGAAAATCAGACGAAGGTCGCTGATCTTAAAATGACCGAGTGCCAAACGCTCCAAACCCATGCCGAAGGCCCAGCCAGAATAGACGGTGGAATCAATGCCGCAGCCTTCCAGCACCTTCGGGTGAATCATGCCTGCTCCGAGAACCTCAATCCAGCCCTCGCCCTTGCAGGTGGGGCAGCCTTTGCCGTGGCACTTATGGCACTGAATGTCCATTTCGCAGCTCGGCTCGGTGAAGGGGAAGTGATGAGGACGGAAACGGGTGACGGTGCCTTCGCCGTAAAGCTGCTGTACGACCTCGTTCAGCGTGCCCTTGAGATCAGCCATGGTGATGTTCTTGTCAATGGCCATGCCTTCAATCTGATGGAACATGGGGGAGTGCGTGGCATCGACTTCATCCTTGCGGTAGACGCGGCCGGGAGCAAGAATCCGGATCGGCAGCTGCTTGGTTTCCATGGCATGGATCTGCATGGGAGAGGTCTGCGTGCGAAGCAGGATGCTGCTGTCTTCTGTAAAGTAGAAGGTGTCGCTCCATTCTCTTGCGGGGTGGCCTTCCTCAACATTCAGCTTTGTGAAGTTGTATTCCGCAAGCTCGACTTCGCGGTCTTCAAGAATCTCAAAGCCCATGCCGATGAAGATGTCCTTGATCTGATCGAGTACCTGATACATGGGATGTTTCTTGCCGATCTTCAACTGTGTACCAGGAATGGTCACATCGACAGATTCGGAGGCGAGCTTTGCTTCCAGCATCTTTTCTTTCAATGCGGTTTTTGTCTGCTCCAGTTTTTCTTCAATGGCAGCGCGGACATTGTTTGCAGCCTGACCCATGATGGGGCGTTCTTCGGCGGAGAGCTTGCCCATCATCTTCAGAACGGCAGTCAGCTCGCCTTTTTTGCCGAGGAATCGGACGCGAAGTGCTTCCAGTTCATCGGATGTTTTGACTGCATCCAATGCTTCCATCGCATCCAGTCGGATCTTTTCCAATTGTTCTTTCATAAACGAAGATCTCCTTTTCGTTATTTTTGAGAAAAAGAAAAAGCCCTTCCTCCCCGCATAGGGGACGAAAGACCATGCTTCCGCGGTACCACCCGCAATTCGCCAAACAGCGCGCTCAAACCCATAACGGAGTGACCCGGCGAGCCCTACTGTTTGTTCAGGCTGCAGCTCCCGAGGGAACGCCCGTCCTTTTTCAGCAGACGCTTTCAGCAGCCGCGTCCTCTCTGAAGCTGATTACAAAGGTCAGACAACTCGTTCATCGCCTTTTTATATCGGCAACATTCTATCATATGTTTTCTGATTTGGCAACTTAAAAATTGACTGTTTTTCAGAAAAGACATATAATAAAGGCAGGAAATGGGGGATTGAGAGATGTCAAGACCGGTTTGGATCGCGGAGCATATGACAAAAAATTTCCTTTGGGAGCTTCTGCCGATGCGTCAAAGCGATACGCACAAGGGCGATTACGGAAAAGTATTGCTTCTTTGCGGCAGCGAGGGTCTGACGGGCGCGGCAAGACTTGCGGCAAAAGCGGCACTTCGCGCAGGCAGCGGACTTGTATATCTCGGTGTTCCGGAGAAAATCTATCCGATTGTTGCAGCCGGAGCCGGCAGCGAGATTGTTTTTCCGCTGCCATGCGATGAAAGAGGAAGACTGTGTCTGGAATCTTTTCCGGCAATCTGTGACCGGCTTGCCGGTATGGATGCCGTGCTTTTTGGCCCCGGTCTCGGTCAGTCAAAAGAGCTGATGGAGCTGACCCAAAAGCTAATTTCCGTCTGCCGTGTGCCGTTGCTTTTGGATGCAGACGGCATAAACGCGCTGGAGGGACATATAGATATTCTGCGCGGAGCGGCGTGTCCCATTGTCCTGACGCCCCATGACGGCGAATACCGCAGACTTGGCGGTGACCCGAAAGCGGATGACCGGATTCTCGATGCGATGAAAATGGCAAGGCAGACCGGTACGATTGTCCTTTTGAAAGGGCACCGAACCATCATCACGGACGGGCAGAATGTATATCGCAATCTGACCGGGAATCCCGGCATGGCGACCGGCGGCAGCGGAGATGTGCTTGCGGGGATCCTTGTATCCTTCCTCGGACAGCGTATTATGCCCCTGGAAGCAACTGCGGCAGCTGCCTATGTTCACGGAGCGGCCGGAGATCTTGCAGCAGTCGAGATTGGGCAGTACGGTATGGTACCGGAGGATCTGATTTCCCGGATTCCGCGACTTCTATTATAAGACGGTGGTTTTTTGCGGAAACGGTTTCTGATCGGACTGGCTTTGTTGATGGTTTTTCTGTGCGGCTGCGAAAAGCAGGATAAATCCATGCAGAAAGCGCTGGATCTGCGCAGCCTGCTGTTATCGCAGGAAGAATACAGTTTTTCGATGGATGCGGCTGCAGACTTTGGGGACACAATTTTTCGCTTTTCTATGGATTGCGAGAAAGAAGAGAACAGTGTAGAATGTACGATAACTGCACCGGAGAGCATCTGCAATATAAAAACAGTTCGTGAGAATGACGGCGCATCGATTCTTTTTGATGGTGTGCGGGTTTCACTCGGAAGTCTTGCGAACGGAAATCTTGCACCGCTTGAGGCTCCGTGGCTTCTTTGCAAAGCCATGGAAGGAGAATATATTTCCTGCACGGGTCGGGATGGAAACTGCGTCCGGGTGACATATCTTCTCGGCTACGACGATCAGCAGCTGCAGCTGGATGTGTGGCTGGATGAAATTACAAATATACCGCGCAATGCGGAATTCACATATAAAGGCAGGTCTGTGCTTCGGGCATCAATCACGAACTTTGAGACCTGACGGAGGAAAATATGAAAACATTAAAAAGAACCTGGGCTGAAATCAGTCTGGATCATCTGGAACATAATTATCGGGTACTGCGCCGCAATGCACCGGAAAACTGCAGATTTCTCGGCGTTGTAAAGGCGGATGCCTATGGACACGGAGCGGTGCCCATCAGCCATGCGCTGACGGATTTCGGCGCGGACTATCTTGCAGTTTCCAATCTGGAGGAAGCTGTACAGATCAGAAGGGGCGGCATCCGTACGCCGATCCTGATCCTCGGCTACACACCGCCGGAATTTGCTGACAATATGGTGTTCCTGGATATTACGCAGGAGGTCCATTCCTTGGAATATGCCATGGAGCTGGAGCAGGCACTGGCAGGCACAAACTATATTTTGAATGTGCATCTGAAGCTGGATACCGGCATGACGCGTATCGGCTTCTTTGCATATGACAACGAAGAAACCTTGTCAGAGCTGAAGCAGGCTGCAGAACTTCGGCATCTTAACGCGGAAGGAATTTTTATGCATTTCAGTGCGGCAGACAGCCTTGCACCGGATGACATTGCCTATACAAGACAACAGTTTGAGCGCTTTGATTCCATGCTGCAGGAGCTTGCAGCAGCGGGTGTTCAGCCTGAGATCCGGCATTGCTGCAACTCAGGCGCAGCGATACTGTACCCGGAATACGCGATGGACATGATCCGACCGGGAATTGCGACTTACGGACTGTCTCCCTCACCGGACTGCGAGGGGAAGCTGGATCTGCGTCCGGTCATGTCGGTACATACGACCATTGCACAGATCCGCGATATTCCGGCAGGAACCTGCGTCAGCTATGGGCGTACCTTTGTGACCGACAGATCGATGCGCGTTGCCGTTCTTCCGATTGGCTATGCGGACGGACTTTCCCGCGCACTTTCAGGGAAAGTCAGCTTCCTGCTGCATGGGAAACGAGCAAAAAACATCGGCAGAATCTGCATGGATATGTGTATGGTGGATATGTCCGAAATCCCGGAAGCACGCGTTGGCGATACGCTGACGCTCTTTGGCTACGATGAAAACGGGACGCTTGTTTCCTGCCAGGAGTACGCTGATCAGCTCGGCACCATCAGTTATGAGTTGCTTTGCGCCATCAACAAGCGGATTCCGAGAATTTATCTTGACGGGAATCGTCCGTCGGAAATATTGCAGTACATCGTGTAATTCTGTCGGATTCTGCATAGAATGATTTGGGAGCTTCGCAGGCGTATAATTCCCGCCTGCGCGTGGGAGAATAAGGGTAACAGAGAGCCGGAACGGCGCTCGATCAACTTTTTTCCGCGGAGTGTGAAGCGAATGGATCTTAGCGTCAAACGCGGCGATATCTTTTACGCCGATCTCAGCCCGGTCGTCGGCAGCGAGCAGGGAGGCACAAGACCGGTTCTGATCGTTCAGAACGATACCGGCAACAAGCATTCTCCGACTGTGATTGCCGCAGCGATCACCAGTCAGACCGGGAAGGCCAGACTGCCGACCCATATTTCGATTGCAGGACATGATGCCGGACTGACAAAGGATTCTGTTGTGCTGCTGGAGCAGGTCAGAACAATTGATAAACGCCGCCTGCGCGAGCATATGGGGCATGTGGATGAAGCTGTGATGAATCAGGTGGATTCTGCGATTGCCGTCAGTTTCGGGCTGCAGGGACTGTAAAAAGAAAGCATATTTGAAATACCCTCCGCATAGATTTATGCGGAGGGTTTGCTATGCGGTATATCATCAAATTGGATCAGCAGAAAGTTGGCAATGTTACATTTGTAAAGGAAGGACTCTATGATGCGCTTTATGCGCAATGCAGAATTCCGGATGGAATCTTCCGCCTTTATATGGAAACCGAAAACCGATTTGAATCTTTGGGCGTCCTCGCCCCGGAGAGCGGATCTTTTACGCTGCGAAAACGGTATCCCTCAGGGAAGTATCCGTTGGATGAAAATGCGGAATTTTTCGTTTCACAGACGGATCCGTGGCAGATCTATCACGGAAAGATTCAGAATATACCGCTCAAAGAAAACATATCAGTTATGACGGATGGGTGCTTTCGCTTCTGCGAAATACTCGAACCGGATAAGCCGCTTGCGCTGCTGCCGTATTTTTGTCTGTGCCGTCCGTATCTGCTTTACGGCAGGCAGGCACTTCTCTTGGAACTGGCGAATGAAAGCATAAAAAACGCCTGTGCAGAATTTTAATCTGCACAGGCGTTTTGCTGCGTTGTCAGAGAAGGCGGCGGGCGCCGATATAATTCTTGGTGTAGTAGGTTTCATCAAGGGAATTGATGCGGACGCCCGTGGAAGGTGTGGATGCGTGGACGAAGTTACCGTTGCCGATGTAGATACCGACATGGTTTGCGTAATCGCCGTAGCCGAAGAATACCAGATCGCCGACGGCAAGGTCACTCTTGGCAACATAGGTTCCCTGGTTCATCTGATCGTCTGCGACACGGTTGATGGTATTATAACCGTATTGACGATAGCAGTAATAGACAAGACCGGAGCAGTCAAAACCGGTGGAGGGAGAAGTGCCGCCCCATACGTAATTGTATCCGACAAATCCCATTGCATAATTGGCGATATCTGCAGCTGTGCCGCTGCCGGATACAGAGGGAAGCGGCTGTCCGCCGCCGGTTCCGGTTCCGCTACCTGTACCGGTTCCTGTGCCGGTGCCGGATCCCGTTCCGGTTCCGCCGCCCGTGCCGCCGCCGGAGGTTCCGGGTTTATCAACAAGATAGCTTCCGAAAATATAGGCAACGCCGCCATTATAACTGATTCTTACCCAACCGTTGGAGCAGTAACCAGTGATGGATACTGCAGCGCCGGGGGCGAGCTTGCCGAGAATTTTGCTGCTTGTATTCCATTCGCTTCGGACGTTCAGCGTTGTGCCGGGCTCCACATACTTTGTGGCAGTTCCTTCAGTGATAGTGACGCTGCGGTCATCCGGACCGGAAATGACTTTTGCACTGTGAACGAGCTCGTAATAGTATTCCTGCAGAACCTTATAGCAGCGAAGGAACATTGTCATGGCTTCCTGACGGCTGGTAGTGCCGGTCGGGTTGAGCATGGTACCGTTTTTTGTTGCAGTGCCCTGCACATAGCCGTATTTGACGCAGATCTTGGCGGCTTCGTCCGCCCATGCTGCAACAGTTCTGCTGTCAGCAAAAGAACTCAAGGATGCACCGGATGCAGTCGGCTTGAATGCGGCGGAATAGCAGAAATTTTGGACGATCTGAAAAAACTCCTGCCTCGTCAGATTCTGATTCGGACGGAAGGTTCCATCCGGATATCCGTTGACAATACCGTATTCAAAGGCTTTTGAAATATATTCATCCGAAGTATCGGAAAAATAATGTGCCTGAATCGGATTGCCGTTTTCATCGACAAAGTCGTTTCTGTTGCCGGTAGCTTTTTCAAAAGCGTAAACGGCCAGCTTGCACATTTCGCCTCTTGTGATGTTCTGCCGCAGATCGAGTCCTGCAAAGGAATCCGGCAGCAGCCCGAGCTGGACGATTTCGTTGTAATACGGCTTGAACCAGTCACCGTATGTATTCGCGGCGAAGCAGGGGAGCGCCATGCCGACCATCAGAATAACAGCCATTGCAAGGCAAAGCACCTGTTTTTTGAATTTCATTTGAGAAGATCCTCCTTCACAATCAGTCCGACGGGGCAGTGATCCGAGCCGAAAATGTCGTTTCGGATCGGCGTCTGCTCAATGGAATCTTTCAGTCTGTCGGACACGATAAAATAGTCGATGCGCCATCCGGCATTGTTATCTCTTGCATGGAAGCGGTAGCTCCACCAGGAGTAGATGTTTGCATCGGTCGGGTGCAGGTAACGGAAACTGTCCGTAAAGCCGGCAGCGAGAAGTTCGGAGAACTTGCCGCGCTCCTCATCAGAAAAGCCTGCATTCTTGTGATTGGCAGCCGGATTCTTGAGATCAATCTCCTGATGCGCAACATTCAGATCTCCGCAGGCAATGACCGGTTTGACGGCGTCCAGTTCCTGCAGCTTTGTTCGGAAAGCATCATCCCATGCCATGCGGTGATCAAGCCGCTTGAGGCCGTCCTGCGCGTTGGGAGTGTAGCAGGTAACAAAATAGAACTTTTCAAATTCCAGCGTAATCATGCGGCCTTCGTGGTCAAGCTCATCCACGCCGACACCGTAGGTTACGGAAAGCGGTTCCAGCTTTGAAAAAACAGCCGTACCGGAGTATCCTTTTTTCTCAGCGGAGTTCCAGTATTGATGATAACCGGGAAGCTCCAGCTCTGCCTGACCGGGCTGCAACTTCGTTTCCTGCAGGCAGAAGATATCTGCATCCGCATCCTTGAAGGCATCGAGGAAGCCTTTTTGCAGACATGCGCGAAGGCCGTTTACATTCCAAGAGTAGAATTTCATCGAGTAATCTCCGTAAATACTGTAATTTTGTTACTTTCCGGCCTATTATAGCAGATTATGACAACCAACACAAGAGTAAAATTGTAAATATTCGTAACCGATTGTTGCGCATGATGCTGATTTGTGATATAAATAGGTACATGAAATTGAGAGTTTTTCTTGCAGTTGCTGCATGTAAGTGCAGCAGATTCGCAATCCGCCTGCTGGGCAGAGGCGGTACGGATTTCCCCGGGCGCATTGCGCTCAAGATCTGCCCAAATCTTCTGGGTGAGCTTGCAAAGAACGTAACGACCCTGATCGTTACGGGCACCAACGGCAAAACCACGACCTCCCGTATGATCGAGCAGTCATGGCAGGACGCTGGAATTTCTTTCTTTGCAAATAAATCCGGTGCAAACCTTTTGAGCGGTGTTACAGCGGAATTTGCTGTACATTCCACGTTTTTTGGCAGATGCAGATATACCCATGCACTGATCGAATCCGATGAGGCGGCATTCAAGGCTATCAGCACTTTTGTCGATGCGAAGGCGATCGTTGTGACGAATGTCTTCCGTGACCAGCTTGACCGTTACGGTGAGGTCACACATACGCTGGAAAACATTCAGATCGGTATTTCCCACAGTCCGAATGCGGTTGTATGCCTGAATGCAGACGATTCTCTGTGTACCTCGCTTGCAGACGGACTGGAGAACACGGTCATCTTCTACGGCGTTGATACGCCGATCTATGACTCCCGTGTCAAGGAGCTTTCCGATGCGCCTTACTGCATCCATTGCAAGGCGGAGTATGAATACCAGTATATTACCTACGGTCACCTCGGTTACTATCATTGCCCGAACTGCGGCTACTCAAGACCGATCTGTGATGTTTCTGTCTGCAAGGTGCTGGTCTCCAACGATACCAAATCCTCCGTCATTTTCCGGACGGAAGGAGAACAATACGCGGCAGAGATTGCGCTTCCCGGCGGATATAACATCTATAACGCCTGCGCCTGCATGGCAGCAGGAAAAGCGATCGGTCTGGCAGCAGATAAGACGGCAGCTTCGCTTTCGTCTTTTTCCTGCGGATTTGGCCGTATGGAAAAATTCAAGATCCACGATCAGGACGTACGCATGATCCTCATTAAGAATCCTGCCGGCTGCAATCAGGTTCTGAACTTTCTGACCGAGCTCAAAGAGCCGTTTGTGTTTGTTGCATGTCTGAATGACCGGGCGCAGGACGGCAAGGATGTCAGCTGGATCTGGGATGTAGACTTTGAACGGCTGACGCAGATGGACAGCCTGCTTTCCAGAATCTATGTTTCCGGCGTCCGCGCTGAGGATCTGGCGCTTCGCTTTAAGTATGCCGGTTTCCCAGAGGACAGACTGCACATCGAAAAAGATTATCATGCTCTCATGGAGCAGGCCACGAGCCACAAGCTGCCGGTTTTCGTGATGCCGACCTATACCGCCATGCTCGATCTGCGCGGCACGATCAGCAAGGCCTACGGTTATAAGCAGTTCTGGGAATAAGGAGGGCAATATGGAACTGAAAATCTGTCATCTTTATCCCGATATTCTGAATCTTTACGGTGACCGCGGAAACATTCTGTGCATGCAGAAGCGTCTTGCATGGCGCGGGATCGACGTATCCGTGGAAGGCGTTTCCATTGGCGAGTCGCTGAAGGCTTCAGACTATGATATTCTCTTTGTTGGCGGCGGTCAGGACTTTGAGCAGGAGGTTCTGCTCGCAGATCTCGAAGGCGAAAAGACTGCGGAAATCAAAGCTGCCATCGAAGATGGCGTAACAACGCTTGCCATTTGCGGCGGCTATCAGATGCTCGGTCAGTATTATAAGACCTGGGACGGCCAGCAATGCGATTTTACAGGGGCGCTCGATCTTTACACCATTGGCTCGAAAGACCGCATGATCGGCAACTACATGTACGAATGCGAAGAACTTGGCGTAAACGTTGTCGGCTTTGAAAACCATTCCGGCAAGACCTATCTCGGAAGCTCCGTTCGCCCCATCGGCAAGGTGCTGGCCGGTTACGGCAACAACGGCGAAGACCACATGGAGGGTGCAAGATATAAAAACGTCTATGCGACCTACTCCCATGGCTGCTTGCTGCCGAAAAATCCGGCAATCTGCGATTTCCTGTTGAAGACCGCGTTGGAACACAAATACGGTTCGGCTGAGCTTGAGCCGCTGCCGGATGTGCTGGAAAAAGCCGCCCATGACCGCATGGAAGCAAGACTCAAATAATTAGACGAAAACCCTCTTTCTTTTGGAAAGAGGGTTTTTCCGAAGGTGAAAAAATGGAATATCCAAATACGATACCGGCGGTTTTCCTTTCGAGAAAGAACCGATTTATAGCTACGGTTCTGCTGAACGGAAAAGAAGAAACAGTTCATGTCAAAAATACAGGCAGACTCGGAGAATTGCTTACGCCCGGTGCAGACGTGATTCTGCAGGACTGCGCGGCTGAAAACCGAAAGACCCGATACGATCTGATCTGCGTGCGAAAGCCGGAACTTGGCTGGGTAAATATCGACTCGCAGGCAACAAGTAAGGCCATGCTTGCGTGGCTGCAGGAAAGCGGATTTTCTGTCATTCGTCCGGAATACCGATACGGAGCATCAAGGCTCGATTTCTATGCGGAAAAAGACGGCGAGAGATATCTCATTGAGGTCAAAGGCTGCACGCTGGAACTGGGCGGTGTGGGCTATTTTCCGGATGCGCCCAGCGAGCGTGCCGTGCGGCATTTGAAGGAGCTGATGAAGGCAAAACCGGAAGACTACCGGGCGGTGATCGCTTTCGTGATCGCCATGCCGCGGGTGACAAAGGTATTGCCGTATGAAAAGAACGATCCTTCTTTTGCAGCGGCTTTCCGGCATGCAGCGGAAGCAGGGGTGGAAGTATGGTATCTGCCCTGCAGTGTGACGGAAAGCTCCCTGACGATAGAATGTTGTCTGACCGAAAAGAAAAGAGTATAAAAACGGCGTGACCTCGGTCACGCCGTTTTCTAATGCACTTGCATGGATCTTATTTGTAGAGGTAGGAATACTTGCTGCGGACAGTGAGGATCAGCAGCTCAATCTCCTTGGGCAGATCGTTTGCCTTGGACAGATCGTATTCCTTTACATCAGCCATACGGACGCGGACGCGGTTCTCGTCCAGGAAGAGGAAACCGGCGTTCTTGCTGTCGGCCATATCTTCTGCGGTCTGGAAGAGCGTGAACTTGTCCTTGCAGGGCTCGGACGCATACGGGCAGAACTGCGTGCAGTTACCGCACTCGTTGCACATCTTGTCAATATGCAGGATCTGATGACGGCCATCGGAGAGCTTAATCACGACGTTTGCACGGTTCGGGCAGGAATCAGCGCAGTTTTCGCAGACGGTGTTGCAGTCGAGGCAGCGGGAGCCTTCGCAGCAGGCGTCCTTTGCCATCTTCAGAATGCCCTTCTTTGCAATAGCGTCAGCCTTGGTAACGTATGCCTCTGCGGGGATCTCAAACTCGTAAGCCTTGCCGATGACAGCTTCTGCAAATGCAGCTGCGTCAGCAATACCCTCGACGACGGTAGCCGGGCCGCGATGAGCGTCGCCTGCGCACCAGACGTTTTCAACGTTGGTCTTGAAGTCGGGACCCTTGCGGCCCATTTCAATGCCGTTATCAGCCATCGGCTTGCTGTCAACTTTTTCACCGACAGCGGAGATGACGAGATCGCAAGGAATCTCGAAGAATTCACCGGTACCGACAGGGGAACGGCGGCCGGATGCATCGGGCTCACCGAGAACCATTTTTTCAAGCTTCAGCTTGCCGTCAGCCTGCTTGATGGGAGCGGCCAGCTCAACCATGTTGACGCCTTCCTCGATCGCCAGCTTCAGCTCATGCTCGTCAGCGGGCATTTCCTTCTTGGTGCGGCGATAGACGATGGTGGAGGACTTGGCGCCCATGCGCTTTGCAACTCTTGCTGCGTCCATGGCGGTGTTGCCGGCGCCGACAACGACGATGTCGCCATCCAGGCACGGCTTGACCTGCGTCTTCATTTCCTTCATCCAGCCGATGACACCGGCAACGTTGCCTTCGATGTCAAGACGGCCTGCCTGCCATGCGCCGGTTGCCATCAGAATGTGGGTGTAGCCCATCTTCTTGAGATCTTCCACGGAGGGAGCCGGAGCACCGCACTTGATTTCCACGCCATAGGCCTGCATCAGAGCAACATCCTTGTCGATGGCTTCGTCAGAAATACGGAAAGCGGGGATGACATAGCGGGGAACGCCGCCGAGTTTAGCTTCACGTTCAAAGATCGTGGTTTCCAGACCTGCACGGCCGCAGAAGTAGCCTGCTGCAATACCTGTCGGGCCGCCGCCGATGATGGCGACCTTCTTGCCCTCGACCTTTGCGGGCTTCTTGATGGAAGCCATAAGAGCGTTATAGCCGTTCTTTGCGGCAACCAGCTTGGTGTCGCGGATCTGAACGGATTCTTCATAGAAGTTTCTGGAGCACTTGTTCTGGCAGCGATGAGCGCAGATGGTGCCGGTGATGAACGGCAGAGCGTTCTTTTCTGTGATCAGCTTGAGAGCCGGGCCGTACAGACCCTTGCGGCAAAGCTCGATGTACTCGGGGATGTCCTGATGGATGGGGCAGCCGCCCTTGCAGGGAGCCACGAAGCAGTCGATCCAGGGCACCTTGTCCTCGCTCTTTCTTGCGGGCAGAGGCTTGATGGGCTTGACATGATGGAAGTCGGTGTGGGAAGCGGTGGACATTTCGCTGATGGCAGCGGAATCGGTTCCTGCAAATGCACCGAACGGCATACCCTCGACCTTCTTTGCCATCTGCGCAAGACGGTTATATCCGCCGGGCTTCAGAATGGTGGTAGCCACGGTGATGGGCCAGATGCCTGCTGCAAAGAGCTTATCGCAGTTGAAGTATTCAGCGCCGCCTGCGAAGCTGATGCGCATCTTGCCGTTGAACTGGCGGGAAATACGGTTGCACATCTCAATGGTCAGCGGGAACAGGCTGCGGCCGGACATATACATTTCGCTGCCGGGCAGCTCATTGCGGGTGGTATCAACGGGGAAGGTGTTGGAGAGCTTGAGACCGAATTCCAGACCCTTGGAGTCTGCCAGTGCCTGCAGACGCTCGAACATGGGAACTGCGTCGACCCACTGCAGATCCTCATTAAAGTGGTGCTCATCGAATACGATATAATCGTAGCCCATGGAATCGAGAATGATGCGGGCGGTCTTGTAGCCGAGAATGGTGGGGTTGCACTTGACAAAGGTGTGCAGACCCTTTTCGGAGATCAGGTAGGAAGCGATGCGCTCGATTTCCTGAGGGGGGCACCCGTGCAGCGTGGAAACGGTGACACTGCGAGAAACGCGCGGAGAGATCTTTGCGATGAAATCTGCTTCTTCCGGGAACATCTCGGTGAGAACTTGCAGGCATTCCTTGAACTGCTCGGTGGCGGAAGCATCCATCATGCCGCGCAGATACCTGTCGACCTTCTCGCCCTTGATGCCTTCGAGGTCGTAACCGACAGACATATTGAACACAAAGCCGTCGGGGTCGCCGAGGCCATAGACCTTGGACAGAACCTTCAGTGCGCACCATGCCTTGATGTATTCATTCATGGCCTGGGGAACTTCCAGCTCGGTGGACCATTCCTGGTTGTAGCCTTCGTCATTTGCAAGGATGCAGGGACGCGGCACGCAGACTGCCAAATCATGGCCGTCCATCTTCTGAACAGTCTTGACTTCAAAGAAACGGGCGCCTGCCATGTAGGATGCGATGATGTTCTGCGCAAGCTGGCTGTTGGGGCCTGCGGCGGGGCCGAAGGGGGTCTCGATGCGCTCGCCGAAGATGGGCAGGCTCTTGCCGCCTGCATAGTAGGGGGTATGTACGCCGAAAATTTCGCCGTTATTGGCGTATTCGGTGACGATCCAGTTCATCAGAGAACGGAAGGGAATCGGATACATTTTTTCAGACATATGGATGCTCCTATCTTATATTTGCGGTTTTGAATCAATAAACGCGGTTGTTCAGGCTGCCCCAGAGCTTCTTGGCAGCTTCGAGAATGCGCGCGTTTTCAGCTTCTTCGTCGATGTTTACAAGCACACGGTCCTTCATCAGCAGCTTGCCGTTTGCGATAGTGGTCTGACACTGGCGGCCGGTCATACCGAAGATCATGTGGCCGTCGATGTTTTCATCGGAGAACGGGGTGAACGGTTTGTAGTCCATGACGATGATGTCAGCGGCAGCGCCGGCCTTCAGAACGCCGAGCTCAGCGGGGAAGTACTTCGCACCGATCTTTGCGTTGTTCTTGAAAAGCATATCGGTCACTTCACACCAGCCGACGTTGGGCAGGCAGTTCTGACTTCTCTGAGAGCAGAGCGCAACCTTGAGAGATTCCAGCATATCGTTGGTATAGGCGTCGGTACCCATGCCAAGGAGGATGCCGCGCTTGTAGAGCTGCAGAACCGGGCAGATGCCGATGGCGTTGCCCATGTTGGACTCGGGGTTGTTGACGACCATGGTGCCGGTTTCCTTGATGATCTCCATCTCGGCGGTGTTTACGTGGATGCAGTGGCCGAGGATGGTCTTTTCGCCGAGGATGCCGTGATCCTGCAGGCGCTGCACGGGGCGGCGGCCGTAATTCTGCAGGCTGTCGTAAACGTCATTCATGCCTTCGGAAACGTGGATGTGGTAGCCGGTGCGGCCGTTGTTGGCCTCGACCATGCGGTCAAAGGTCTTGTCGGAGATGGTGAACAGGGCGTGGCCGCCGAAC
>JAEDIZ010000032.1 GCA_016296635.1 Oscillospiraceae bacterium | reverse complement strand
AGTTCCTGTATAGAGTATTGAGCATAATCTGCGCAGCCTCTTCGCGTGTGACCGGAGTACTCTTTAAGATTGCCTCATCCCATGTGTTCATGTGGAAAATACCACTGAACAAACGGTTATTGACTGCTTGCATGGCGATGTTTTCCCATGGATCCATCCGCAGATACTTTAACATCATCTGGACGAATTCATATGCGGTTACGTCCTGAGACCCGCTCATGCCAACGTCGTCGTTTTTCCAACCCTTGATAAACGCAGCGGCCTCACTAACAGAGATATTCCGCTTTGCCTGGCCGCCGAAGTCCTTGCCGCCCAGAGGGCCAAGCTTGCCCAGATAGCGCAGCAGTTCTTCTGCCTCCTTGAATGTGACCTCATCCTGCGTCGTTGTACCTGCTGCGCTCACCGACACGGCAAAGCCCGCAAGCAGGGAAACCGCAAGAATCAGCGCCAGAAGGCGTTTGATGTGTTTCATTTCGTTTTCCTCCTCAAAAATTAATCTTAAAAACTCTTTATATAACAGAGATTTTCCATTTTGGGATACAAAGCCGGAATGAATTCTTTCGCTATCATAGATCAGATTATTCCTGCACGGGGTTTTCTTCCATGCAGCCGAGAACATTACCGTACTGATCCATCATGAAGTAATATTCGTTGCCGACATTTTCAGGATTCATGACAAGCTCGCTGCCGACGATGAACTTACCCGAATTGTGTCGTTCCTCACCGTCAATTTCCGTCATGCCTTCGGAAACAGCAGTCAGCGTGCCGTGGACAATTTCGGATGCACTGACCAACTCAATGGTTCCACCGTTGCAGACGCCCACATGGAACACATACCATCCGTCAGCATAGTCCGCCCATTTCTCTGTTTCGCCTGTCCAGTCGGACAGCGCCGAACCGTCCTCGCTCGTGTAGATCGCAAGCTCCTTGCTTCCGTCTGCCGCAGTTGTAATCTGGCCAAGATAAGCGAACGCAGATGAGGTACGGAACAGCTCGCAGGAATTGCCGTAGGAATCATCGTATTCTGCCCAGGATTCCCAGGGGATGTACTCATAAATCTCGACCGTCACGCCATAACCGAAGTGCGGCAGGTCATACTGCGCCTGACAGCCGCTCTGATCCGCGTGGTTCCAGTGCGTCTTGGAATTATGGTAGCAGAAAGAGCCGTCAAGATTATGGAAGAAATGCACCCACTCGTTTTCTTCGTAGAAGCCTACCTTGTTGACTATTTCACAGGTATTGACCGTATTCGGAGCAGCTTGGAAGGCGTAGACCGGCTGCGGCGTATAAACGGCGGTCACAGGATCATAGCCCTCGCCCAGCTTGACCCACTGCACCTGCGGGCGGCTGAAACCGTCAAATTCCTCGTCCTTGAACATGAGATTGCGCCAAACACCGAACAGCCACCACATCTCAAAGATGTCGCCATACTCGTCCGTCCATTTTCTGCCCAGAGCGTTCAGCACGATCTGGGCCGCCTCTTCACGCGTAACGGGCATATTCTTGAGTGACTCGTCATCACCCGTGTTCATGTGGAAAACGCCGTTGAGGAGTCTGTTATAGGCCGCCTGTTTCGCAACGCTTTCCTCCGGCTTAAGTCTCATAAACTGGAAAACCATCTTAAGGTAGTCGTACGCTGTGACGTCCTCCGTGCCGAACATGCCAACGTCGTCGTTTTTCCAGCCGTAAATGAAGTCAGCCGCTTCCGTCACAGTCACGTTCTGCTTGGCTTTGCCGCCGAATCCATCACCGCCGAGAGGGCCGAGCTTATTCAGATATCTCATCAGTTCTTCTGCTTCCTTGAAGGTGATCTCATCCGCCGGCTCTTCCGGAACGGGTTCCTCTTCCGGCTCTTCAGCCGGTTCTTCCTCAACGGGTGCCTCTTCCACAGGCTCCTCAGGAACTTCCTCTTTAACTTCCGCTTCCTGCACAGGGACGGATACTTCCTCCTGCGGCTCTTCGGCCGGCGCAGACGCAGACTGCTGCGCTGCACAGCCCGTCAGCAGAAGACAGGCAAGAATCAAAGCCAACAGCTTCTTCAGTTTCATCATTTTTCTCCTTTCGTTTGTGTGCGTTGTTTCAAGCCTTTGTGCTTTTATGACTTAATTGTGACTGTAATAGTCTTGCTCAGATCCGTATCAGGACACGTGATCGTAACGGTGGTGGTCTTTCCCGGCTGTCCCACAGCAGTAATCAGTCCGAACTGATCCACGGTACACACAGTTGCATCCTCCGAGGTATAGATCACGGTTCTTGTATCTGTGTACATGGGCAATACCATTGCTGCAGTCTGATATGCTTCACCTTCTTTCAATGTTAAGGTTTCGCCGTCAGCAAAGCGATCCCGGCCATTCTTTTTGATCCATTCAACGTCCGTCGCTTTGCGGGTTTCTCCGCCGTAAATAAATCCGAAGGTGTTTTCTGCCGCCGCAATACCGTTTGCATTGTGCCCTTCCTGATTGTAATGGACATCGTTGCAGCCCATCCAGCCCCAGCCTTCGACGGACGAATCCTTATAGGTATCCTTCCGTGCAATGTCGCAGACGCGGCTTACAAGGCCAACATCACTGACTGTGTCATTGTTCAGTGCGTACTGCGCGGCGCGGATTGGCGTGAGGTCTGTCAGAAGCTGTAGGGCAAGGCTTTCCAGAGAACAGACCTCATGGAGATTTCGCACCAGCAGGATGCCCATGAAGTCCACATTCAGCTCATCTCGGAAATACTCCATGTTTTTGCAGAAAATATCATAATACTCCTGTGAGGAAAGAATATGCTCCTTCGAGCCCCAGTCATAATCTCCGACGCCCGGCGCGACCTTGTTGACGTTAAAGGTGCTGGCACTTTCCGTTTCACCCTGAAGCCAATAGGCAAAGGTCTTACTGATTTCAAAGCCGGAGTTTTCCGCTCCGAGTGTCTGCATCAGAAGCTGATATCCCGCAGTCGTGGTTTCGTACAGGTTGGACTTCTGGTTAATGTAGGCGTACCGAACGCCGTCTTCCGGCTTCATCCACGTTACGATCGGAGAGCCACCGACAGCGGTTTGAAGAACAACGGTTTTTTCACCGGTCAGATCATACCAAGTCTTTGCCAGCGCAGGAGAAAAGCCGATGCGCCCCGCCGAAAGGTCGTAGAATCGCCGCTCGGGTTCTCCAATCCAGCTGATATCCAGGCAAAAGGCTGTACCCGGCTCCGGGCAAAGCGTGTCTTTTTTCTCTTTTTCGATAAACTCAGCTTCCGTAAAGCCATAGGGAATATCCAGTGTGCCAGAGGCGTTACTCTGGCCTGTAATAATACAGATATTCACAACGGCGTCCACGACGCTGTCTACAGTCAGACTGTCAATGACCGTTCCGTTTGCCAGCGCCTCTACGGTCACGGCTTCACCGCAGACCATATTAGCTGTGATCCGCCCGTCTGCATCGACCGACAAAACCTGCGGATTGGACGAGCGATACTCCACGCCGTCCCCATTCTGCGCGTCGATTTCAAACTGCCAGCAGTCCAGATATTGAAGCTGAAAACCCTTTTCGCTGTCCTTGACGAACAGCACCTCATATTTTCCGGCAGCGCCGTTTGCATCGGTTACTGTCACTGAAGCAAGTCCCCAGCTTTTGTTGTCGGGGATGCAAGCCTGATTGATCCTGACCGCTTCACCCTCTGCCGCTTCCGCTGTTAGCCTTGGCACACGGGGACGCCCTGCCGGGATATGTAGCTCGTAGGTACGCAGCTCCGGTCTGAACTCTAGCGTATAACCGCCGTCGATATGCAGTGCCGTCAGCACAGGAGAATACTCGTCGATCCTCTCTTCCAGCGCGGGCACGGGATTTTCGTCCTGCTCCACAGCTTCTTCCTCCTCTGGCGTTTCGGCTTCCGATTGCGCCTGCGGTAATTCTTCCTGCTTTTTCGAGGCGGCTGCTTCCGGGGCATTGGCAGGAGCAGCCACAGGCGGCTCCTCCTGCTTGGCGGGAACGGAAGACGGAGCTGCAGCAGGACTACAGCCGCTCAAAACCAGACAGGCAAAAAGCAGGAGCCCTGTCAACCTCTTTTTCATCCGCTGTTTGCCTCCTTTACCTGATCTCATAAACCTCTGTTTGCCTCCTTTACCTGATCTCATAAACCTCAAAGCCCATCATGCGGCCAAACGCCTTGATCTCTTCAACGTCAGCATGATAGACCATTGCAGAATGATGCGTTCCGCCCGCCATCGAGTATTCCTCCAGAAAAGCCGGCAGCGGCTTGCAGGGTTTGAACCAGCCTTGCGTGTTTTTCCCGTATGCGCCGCGTTCCAGTCCGGCGTCGAGGATTTTTCCCTTTGTGACGATCAGGCGGAAGCAGCCGTCCATGGGTGCGAGGTTCACGTACACAACGTCCCCGGGGCGGTAGCAGCAGTACATTCCGACGGTATCGCCGCAGGAATTGTAGCGGAATCGCATATCGGTCAGCAGGGGCTTCCACTGTGCCAGATTAGGATTGCTCTCGGCCATGTGACTCAGCAAAATCACATTCTGCTCCCAGTCAGGACAGAACATCTCCACAAAGGACGTATCAGGATAAACCTGAATCAGCGCGCCGACCAGACCGGCTGTCAGTACGTCGCCCTCTCCGGCGTAGCCCTTCCCGTGCTCGAGCAGCTTGCAGCATTCCGGGAACGGCATTTTGGGAAGGCCGCACTGATCCAGCGTCAGGAAATTGACCGTGCAGGCGTCGAGCTTTTCCGCTGCCATCCACTTGCGTACCGCAAGCCCCGCACGGGTAGCTTCCCGGTATGCAGGTTCGCACGCGGCGGCGACGTTGTATTTCGTGCTGTCCAGCGCAAGCTCTGCGTCGATCTCCGCCTCCGTCACCTTGTCCAGATACGCTTTGGTCACATCGGGCGTCATGTGGAAGACCGCAGCGCCGATGCTGCTTTTGAGCGCCTCGTCGGAAATCAAAAAATCGCCCATTCCCGTAAAGGAGCCTCCCACGGAGCCGATCCGTTCTGTCACAAACGCCTTTGCCGCCGCTGCGGCGCGGCACATTCCCACAACCCGGGAAAGCACGGCACCGTGCAGCGCATGACCTGCGCAGATATAATACGGCTTGTGCTTTTTCTTCAGCATACAGCACATATCCTGTACACCGTGGATGCCGTGGTCATTGTCGATGCAGTTTTTATAATTTGCGGTTTTGATCAGCGAATAATCCGGCGTGGTGTCAAAAACAATGATCGGCGCGTTCAGGCTGAGCAGCGCGTCGATGGATTCCAGCGACGGGGAATAGGCAAGATGCTGGGTAATGACGGCATCCACATCCGCGTCATTGAATTTCTTTGCCGCCCTGTCAAATTCTTCCCGTACCCGGCAGACCTCGTCTGCCATGACGATCTCCAGCTCCTGACTTTCCAGCATTTGAACCAACGTGTTCATATAGCGCAGCAGGGGAGTCCGATCCTGCTTGTTGTCATCGTACAGCTTGATATAAAGCGGCAGATAGCCGACTTTGATTTTTTTCATATGCACGCGTCTCCTTGTTTCAGCTTATTCGGATAAGTTCAAGTTCATTCTACAGGCATTTAAGCAATATGTCAATATCACCCTTCAAAGAATCGATAAATTTAGCAATTTTTTCAAACGTCTCCTGCTTGTAAGCTGCTTTTCTGTGTATGTACATCCTGCATTATAGCCTGCCGATAGACATGGGGACTCTGACCGGTGATCTGAATGAAAGATCGGTTAAAGGTTCGGACGCTTTTGAAGCCGCTTTCAAACGCAACATCTGCAACCGTCAATTCGGAGTTGCGAAGCAGTTCTGCTGCGGCGTCCACGCGAAACAGATTCACATAGTTTGAAAAGTGCATGGGAATTGCCCTGTGAAAGCATCTGGAAAGATAGTGAGGCTCATATCCCAGTGCCATTGCGAGCGAATTTAAGGTAATATCCTCCCTGAAATGTGCAGCAATATACTGAACCGCGCTGTCAAGGAGGATTTCGTGCTTTTCAGACGAATCCTGAAACGGTATGCTGTTACAGATCTCTCCAGCAATAGCATAAAGCACAGCCTTTGCCGTAAACAAATCAGGCACATGCCCTGCAGCAAACAGTTCCTGCTCCGCGAATTGCAAAACAGAGCTTCGGCAGAAGAATACACAGCTCATTGCTTGTTTTTTTCGGATGGATTGTGTAAACATCGGAACGTAGTCCGAGGAAAAAATGCAGACATCTACAACGGAATGCTCCGGCGTGAAATATGCGTGCAGGCAATTTGAGGGGATAAATGCCAACTGCCCGGTGCAGACCAGCTCTTTTTTGTTGAAGATCTCCGTTATGAGCGCACCCTCCCGTACATATACAAGCTCATAATGCCTGTGCATATGCGGTCGAAAGGAGAAATCTCGATACTCGATCATTTCAAAAAAGAACGAGCCGACGGAATTTTTTTGTTGGTACAGCATAAGGCGTTTCCTCCAAAAGATAACTAATGGCCAAAAGAATCCCCCTTTTAGCCATCCTTGTACAGATATACATGGTATTATTTTCGTATGAATTACATAAAAAGGAGCGAATGCAATGAAAAAGATTTATCTGGTCGCGCCCCATAAGCTTGGCACAATTGCGCCGGAGGTTTATGGTCACTTCTCCGAGCACATCGGCGGCGTTTTCTATGACGGTCTTTGGGTAGGCAGGGATTCCTCCATCCCGAACATCCGCGGCTTTCGCAAAGACCTCATCGAGAAACTGCAAAAGATCAAGCCTCCTGTGCTTCGCTGGCCAGGCGGCTGCTATGCAGAGGTTTATAACTGGCGGGACGGAATCGGAGAGGATCGTCCGACCCGAATCAACTGGTGGACAAGAAACGACCATCGTTATGAGCCGAATACCGTAGGTACGCATGAGTTTCTTGACCTGTGCGAGCTGATCGGCGCAAAAGCCTATTTTGCAACGAATGTGACCTCCTCTTCACCTATGGAGGCCAGAAACTGGATGGATTATTGCCTCTCTCCCGAGGGCACGACAACGCTGGCGAAGGAAAGAGCAAGAAATGGCCACCCCCAGCCTTTTGACATTCCTTACTGGGGTGTTGGCAACGAAAACTGGGGCGGCGGCGGCAATATGCGTCCGGAGTATTATGCGGACGAGTACAGACGCTATGCCACACTTATGAACAACGCCTTCCCGGAGGCAAGACTTTTTGCCTGCGGCACAAATTTTGAGGATTTCAACTGGACACAGAAGGTAATCGCCTCCTTGCAGTCCCAGAAAAGCTATACGCACGGCTTTGCCATGCACTACTACTGCGGCTTTGCCGGTGATCCCGTCGGCTTCACGGAGGAAGAGTGGGATCGGCAGCTTCGGCAGGCAAAGGGCATCGAATATGCCATCAAGAGAAACTGGAACATCATTTCCGGCTTCAATGCACAGGACAAGATCAAGCTGGTCGTGGACGAGTGGGGCTGCTGGCATCCGGACGGCTCTGGCCCCAGCAAGGGCTATAACCTGTTCGAGCAGCAGAGTACCCTGCGCGATGCCATGGTTGCCGCGCTGTCTCTGAATATCTTCAACAATCACTGCGAGAAGATCGCCATGACCAACGTGGCGCAGCTTGTCAATAATCTTCATGCTCTGTTCCTTGCCGGAGGTGAACACTGCATCGTCACACCCACCTACCATGTCTATGATATGTTTAAGGAACATCAGGGCGCAGAGGCCATCGAAACGGTCGTGACCGACAATTCCGATTTTGCCGAGTCTCTTTCTGTTTCCGCTTCTGTGAAAGACGGCCAGCTCCTTGTCACAGTCGGAAATCTGTCTTGCAGACATGACGCTGCCTTTACGCTGGAGCAGGTCGGTATGAAGCTGGCGTCTCAGGGATCTGCTGTACTGCTGCACGATGATGATCTCCATGCGCACAACACGTTCGACGAGCCTGAACGGGTAAAGACCGTATCCTATACCTTTGACAGCGCACAGCCCGTCACGATTCCCAAGGGTGCCGTACTGGCTCTTCGGATTCCCTTTGCGGAGTGAGGTAGTATATGAACCAGGAGCTTTATCGGTTTATCACGGAGAAAAAGCACCACGCCCTCCGGCGAAGCATTCCCATGGAATTGGCCGCTGAATATGCAGAAAACAGGGTGCCGCCCATCGAGCGCATGACCGACCGATTCGAGCGACTTTGTAAGGCAGAGACCCCAGTTATTCTGCCGGATGAGCAGATCTGCCTGCTTCGCACCGTTTCCAATTACCCGGACATCTTCACATCAGAAGAATGGGAGCAGATTCGTTCCAAACATTTCATTCACGAATTAGGATTTCTATCCAATGTGTCCCCCAATTACTACCGTGTTATCGGAACCGGTTTGCTGGAAATCCGTGAAGATGCTGACTGTTGGGGTCAGCGCGTCATTGACAGCATTCTGGAGTTGTGTGACAGATATCGGGATGAGGCTGTTCAGCAGGGTCGTCCCGATCTGGCGGAGATTCTGACGCAGGTTCCCCGGTATCCCGCAAGGAGCTTCCGGGAAGCCTTGCAGTTTTTCAGAATTCTGCACTATGCACTGTGGCTGGAAGGAAACTATCACAACACTGTCGGACGCTTTGACCGCTATCTGTGGCCGTATCTGAAGCACGATCTGGACGCGGGCGTTCAGACGCGGGAATCGGCACTTGCGCTTCTGGAGGATTTCTTCCTGTCTTTCAACCGGGACAGTGACCTGTATGTGGGCGTCCAGCAGGGTGACAACGGTCAGAGTCTGATGCTGGGCGGAATTGATGAGGATGGGAATGAAGTATTCAACCTGCTCTCTGAACTGTGTTTGGACGCCAGCTACAACAACAAGCTGATCGATCCGAAGATCAATCTTCGGGTATCCAGGTCCACACCGCAGTCTGTCTTTACCAAAGCCAGTCATCTGACCAAAGCGGGACTGGGTTTCCCACAGTATTCCAACGATGATGTGGTTATCCCCGCACTTGAAAAGATGGGATATCGTCATGAGCACGCTGCCAACTATACTGTGGCCGCCTGCTGGGAGTTTATCATTCCGTTTGTTGGTGCGGATGTCGCCAACATTGGGGCGCTGTCCTATCCAAAGGCGGTCGATGAAGCCTTCCATCAGGATCTCGCAGGCTGTCCCGATTTTGAGAGTTTCTTCGCCTGCGTCAGAAATCGGATTCATTTGCAGGCCAAGGCAATCTGTGAGGGCATCCGTGAGCTCTGGTTCGTTCCTTCTCCATTTATGAATCTGCTGATGGACTGCAATATCTACGAAGGCGGTCTTTACAATAACTTCGGTATCCATGGCACCGGCATTGCCACTGCCGCAGATTCACTGGCTGCCATTCGTGAACTCATATTTGAGAAAAAGGCGATTACGAAGGAAGCGTACATTGAGGCCGTTGACCAGAATTTCGCCGGGACGCCTGAGCTTCTTCACCATCTGCGCTATGAAGCACCCAAGGTCGGCAACAACGACGATTCCGTGGATGCTCTCGCTGCCGCGCTGCTGGACGCTTTCGCAGATGCGCTGGAAGGGAAAACGAACTGCCGGGGCGGCATTTACCGGGCCGGAACCGGCAGCGCCATGTATTATCTCTGGCACGCAAACGAGCTGGGCGCCTCCCCCGACGGGCGTAGGAAAGGTGAACCCTTTGGCACGAACTTTTCTGTCAGCCTCTTCGCACGGGTCAAAGGGCCCGTTTCCGTCATCTGCTCCATGACAAAACCAAATGTGAGCCGGGCAATGAACGGAGGACCTCTGACGCTGGAGTTCCACCAGAGTCTTTTTTCCGATGACGAAAGCGTTGAGAAGGTGGGTGCGCTTGTCAAATTCTTCGTAGATCGGGGTGGGCACCAGCTTCAGCTCAATGCAGTCAATGTTGACACGCTTCGGGATGCGCAGAAGCACCCGGAGAAATACCGCCAGCTTGTCGTCCGCATTTGGGGCTGGAGCGCATACTTTGTCGAATTGGATAAGGAATATCAGGATCACGTCATTGCCAGACAGATGTACAGCATATGATGAACGGAACAATTTTTGATATTAAAGAACTGGCGCTGCACGACGGCCCGGGCATTCGTACAACCGTTTTTCTGAAAGGTTGTCCTCTCCGCTGCCGCTGGTGCCATAACCCTGAGGGGCTGCGGCGTGAGCCGCAGCTTCTGTTCCGGGAAGCACGCTGCCGCCACTGCGGGTTGTGTCAAAGTCCGTGCAGGCATGACGCCTGCCGCCCCTTTGGGCGTTGTCTGTATGTCTGTCCGGAAAACTGTCTGGAAATCGCCGGAACCGTCTATACCCCGGAAGCACTGAGCAAACTCCTTCGCGCTTCCGCAGAGGCGTTCGGCTCGGGCTTCGGCGGAATTACGTTTTCCGGAGGAGAACCGCTGATGCAGGCGGAATTTCTGGAAGCAGTCATCGACCGGCTGGACGGTATTTCTCTTTGCATAGAGACCTCTGGTTTTGCACCGGAAGCAGTCTTTCAGCGAATCGCAGAAAAGCTAGACTTTATCATTATGGACGTGAAGCTGGCTGACCCTGCCCTGCATTTGGAATATACCGGCGTCAGCAACGAGCCGATTCTGAAGAATCTGCACTGGCTGCAGGAATCCGGGAAAGCCCATCTGCTTCGTACGCCACTGATCCCCAGCATCACAGATACAAAGGAAAACCTGGCACAAATCCAGAAGTTAGCTGGCGCAAGCCGTTGGGAGCAGCTTCCTTATAACGCCATGGCAGGCGCAAAATATAAAATGCTCGGAATGGAGTATTCGCTGAACTGAAAATGCAGAATTCAATCAGGAGGTATGCCGTTATGAATTTTGACAACTTCGCACCAGAGCATGAACAACCCTTGGAGCAGTTTGTCGCAAACGGCGGTTTCTGCTCGATTTTTCGACGCATCGGTTGTATCGGAGACAGTCTTTCCTCTGGTGAGTTTGAATCTGTTTCACCGACAGGGGAAGTAGAGTACCATGATTTTTATGATTATTCATGGGGGCAGTTTCTTGGGCGGCTCTGCGGCATTAACGTCAATAATTTCTCTCGGGGTGGAATGACTGCGCGGGAGTATTGTCAGAGTTTCGCGCAGGAGCAGGGCTTCTGGAACCCAGAGCTGCGCTGTCAGGCGTACTTTCTCGCGCTGGGCGTGAACGACCTGTTTTATGCTCCGTACGAATTCGGCGGGTCTGATGATATCTGCCTTTCCGACTGGAGGCAGAACAGGCAGACGTTTGCAGGCTGCTATGCGCAGATCATCCAGCGTCTGCAAAGCATCGAACCCCGCGCGCATTTCTTTCTAATCACGATTCCCCGGAGCGACGAAGCGGCGGAACGGGAGGCACTCGCCGACCGCCACCAGGCGCTCCTGCGGGAGATGACCGGGCTTTTTCCGAATTGCTGGCTGCTTGACCTGCGACGCTTTGCACCGATTTACGATTCTGATTTTCGCCGCCGCTTTTATCTCGGCGGCCACATGAATCCCTGCGGCTATGTTTTGACGGCGAAGATGATTTCCAGCTACGTTGACTATATCATCCGGCATAATATCGCGCAGTTCGCAGAAACGGGCTTCATCGGAACGCCCTACTATTCCGGCTCTGGAAAAATGGACATTTAGAACGCACACACAAATATCAATAATCTGCTGCGAACAGATACATTACAATCGAGGGGGAGGCTGCATTATGAATCTCATATCCGTATTTGATCCGGAGTTTTTGAAATATGGAGCAGTTTTACAGGGATACGACTTTTCAGAACTGATTTCCGAACTGAACAAAACTGAATACCTGCCCGGAAAAGTAACCTATATTCCAGACATTGATCGAATGAACAAATTATCCGTTTCAAAAATGCTTTCCAGCAACTTTTATGGAGGTATGCCAATTCAAGTTGGATGCTGCTGCGGGCAGAATCGGAAGTTGAATTGCCTCGAGTATCATAGAAGCGATGAAGTCAACGTCTGTGCAACGGATGTGATCCTGCTTCTGGCAAAGCAAGAAGAACTGGTGGACTATAAGTTGGATACAAAATGCGTTGAAGCATTTTTTGTCCCATCCGGCACTGCCTATGTGCTAAGATCTTCAACACTGCACTATGCGCCATGTCAGGCAGATGATGCGGAGTATTTTATGATCGCTGTCGTACTTCCAAAGGGAACGAATATGCAGAAACCGGACATGTTGAAAATAAATAAAGAAGACGAACTTCTTTGGGGAAAAGACAAATGGCTGATCGCACACAAAGATGCTCCGGAAGCCAGAGAAGGTGCCTTTGTTGGCTTATTGGGAGATAATCTGCAATTATAAGGAGCCGAGGCTTCAAAAGAGAAAGCAGATGTACAGCTTCCTTTTTGCAGGAGAATGAATTTGAAATGAAACATACAAAAGATAAGGTAATGGTTTTTTCGGCTCCCGGGCGCACAGAGTTGAGTGGGAACCACACCGACCATCAGCATGGGCGCGTACTGGCTGCGGCTGTGAATCTGGAGATGCTGGCGCAGGTGTCCGCGAATGAGCGGAACACGCTCTGCGTCTGCTCGGAGGGATTCGGAACGACAGAGATCGACCTGAACGATCTCGCCATGCGTAAATCGGAGAAGAATTCCACAGCCGCCCTTGTACGTGGCATCGCCGCAAAGTTCACGCAGAACGGTGCGGCGCTGTTTGGCCTTGATATTTCCGTCACTTCCAGCGTTCTGCCGGGTTCCGGGCTGTCCAGTTCCGCTGCCTTTGAGGTACTGATTGGTACGATTCTGAATCATATTTTCTGCGGTGGGAGGTTTTCCCCTGTGGAGATCGCGCAGATCGGTCAGTGGGCGGAGAATACATATTTCGGCAAACCCTGCGGACTCATGGATCAGACGGCGTCCAGTGTCGGCGGCATCATCAGCATTGACTTTGCAGACCCGGCAAATCCCATGGTGGAAAAGCTGGATTTTGACTTTTCTACCTGCGGCCACACCCTCTGTATCATTGACTCCGGCGCAGACCACGCGGACCTGACCGAAGAGTATGCCGCCATCACGCGGGAAATGAAATCCGTTGCTGCCATGTTCGACAAGGAAGTCCTGCGGGATGTCAATAAAAATGAGTTCTATTCTCGTCTGCCGGAATTGCGGACAAGCTGCGGCAGCCGAGCCGTTCTGCGCGCCATGCATTTCTTTGAAGAGAATGAGCGGGTCAGACTGCAAGTCCGCGCTATCAAAAATGATGATTTCAGTGCGTTCCTGAACTATGTAACTGAGTCTGGCAGATCCTCGTGGATGCTGCTGCAGAATGTTATACCAACAGGAAGCACGGCCCATCAAGAGGTCGCGTTCGCTCTGACACTGGCGGAACGGCTTCTGAATGGCCGGGGCGCTGTACGTGTTCACGGCGGCGGCTTTGCGGGCACGATTCAGGCTTTTGTGCCGAACGATCTGCTGCCGCATTTCAAATCGGAAATCGAGCACGTGCTGGGTGAAGGAAGCTGCCATGTGCTGTCTATCCGTCAGCAGGGCGGTATTCTGGCGGAAGAAGCGTAAATGGATGCCATTAGGACTTGCTTGCGGTTATTTCGTAAAATGAATCCATAACCTGGTTCAACAAGAGATAGTTCGGATAAATTTGCTGATAGATTTTTACTTCATTCTCCTCCGGAGTAAGCTTTGCGTGCATCCTGACGAATTCCCTGCACAACTCCGGTACGCACAAAGACTGATCCAGAGCTTTTCTGGCCAGAATTGCAGCACCCAACGAAGTGGACTCTTCGTTTTCCATAGTCTCAACCGGGCAGCCGAGAATATTTGCTTTGATTTGGCACCAAAGTCTGTCCTTTGCGCCGCCTCCAATCAAGCGAATCTGCCGCAGCTCTATTCCTGCCTCCTGCATCAATTCCAGATTCTCTTTGAGCATGAATCCGACGCCCTCCATAATAGCGCGGATAAAATGTCCGGTGGTTGTATCTAATCCGATTCCGGTGAACACACCTCGCATCGCCTCGTTCGCTGTAGGCATCAGCTTCCCGGCAAAATGGGGAAGAAGCAGGACCCCATCGCATCCCACAGGCACCGTTGCGGCAAGCCTGCTCATATACTGATATGGGTTCTCGCCGCTTTTTTGATACGGTGCAGAATCCGAAAGGAAACTGTCCTTAAACCACTTCATGAGGATGGCCGCCGTAGGATTATAGGCCAGTGCAAGATAATTCCCATCGAAATGCGTATAGTATTGCAGCGTATTGCCTGTTTCAAAATGCAGTTCCTTCGTTGTTGCAGCCACAGTCAGGCAGGTGCCCGTTGTCTCTGAAACAAGTTCGGGCTCTACATTGCCTGCGCCTACTGCGCTGGTTGTCTGATCCATAGCCGTACAAACGACTGCTGTACCGGCCTTCAGGCAGGTTTTTTCCGCAGCTTCCTCTGTAACACGACCGACAACGGTTCCACAGGGAAATACTTCTGGCAGTATGGTTTCATCTGTCCCTGCAAGTGCAAGATAGCGCTTCTCATAACAATGCTGAACAATGTTATAGTATCCTGTTGAGCAAACCAGAGACTGCTCTGTTGCAAAGACGCCGGACAGCCTGTAAATCAGATAATCTTCAAGCAGCAGAATTTTTTTGACCTTTTTCTCTAACTCCGGCTGATCCATCATCCATTTCAGCTTTGCAATCGGCGCTGCTCCGGTCAATGCGGGCAGACCGGTCGTGCGGAATACCTGCTCGGCTCCGATTGCATCTGTCAGTTGTTTCGCCTGCGTGCCTGCACGCTCATCCAGCCAAACGAGTGCAGGCATCACCGGACGGTTGTTTTCATCCAGCGTGATCATGGTTTCCCCCTGAGTTGTGAATGCAACCGCATCCAGCTGCTCCGGACGGACGCCTCGGGACAGAACAGCCTTTATTCCAGAGCAGAGCCCCTGCCAGTACAGCTCCGGGTCTGCCTCTACACGGTTCCTGCTTGTGACGATCTTGTATTCTGTCGTTGCTGTCGTGACCATTCGGAATGCTTCATCAAACACACAGCATTTCATAGACGTTGTGCCAACGTCGAAGGTTAGTATCATTCCCATCGTTATCTCCACAGAAAGCTACTGGCGGCAAATGCTTTGCCGCCAGTTGTTTATTTTTCGACCTCAATGCCTGCAAATTTGCAGAAAAGTTCAATTTCCTTTTCCCAGTCGCCGTAGATCATGACGATATGCTGGCCGGGAACATTCTCCATATAATACTGCATATCTTTTCCGGGCTTCAAAAGGACGCTGGGGAAATCCGGCGTAGGTTCACACCAGCCGGCCTCTGTCCACTTGGGGTTCGGAAGCGCTTCGCCTTTTCCGAGGAAGAGCTTAAAATCGCCCTTGCTCTCGTACAGACGGGCATACGTTACAACGCCGGTTTTCATTTTGGATACATTGCTGATGCCGGTGTTGAATTCTCCCAGGTTTGCACTGCGAATCCGAAAATCTCCCTCAATAAAATCTCTCGGTACAAAACCGCAGACGCCTACCAGCACAGAATCATCGAAGAGCTCATAATGCTCCACAAATGCAGACGCCTGTCCGCTGATGCGGGAAAGAATGATGCCTGTAAGCATTCCGTAAGCATCGCATTCGCAGATCACGCTGGTATCCTTGTCTGCAAGCAAGCTCTGTGCGAGGCAGGGATTGAACCCCATCTGCGTCACGCCGTAAACACACTTGATGGAACAGCGTCTAACCCCCGTTGGTTTTTCTTGCCCTGCATCACAAGATAGAGCCTTGCAACTTTCGCAATCGTTTCGTCCTTGATCGTATTTTCAAATACCGTCTTCCTTTTGATGTCAGCAACTGCTTCGGCAACCGCTTCGTCGGAAAAAGAAGCCATGTGATGCACCAAATCGTATGCGGAATAATCTTCGATATCGACGCCCAGCTTCTCAAAAGCCAGCGTTTTGTTGTAGGAGCAGCTGAAAAGCCCCATATCCGCATATCCGAATAAACCAATTCGAGAATGATGCACAGCCTGAACTGCACCGACGGTATACAGAAACAGTTCGACCGTCTGAAGCCGCAGCGCCTCATTTGGCTTCTGGTTGAGTACCATATATCGATATCCCATCTCTTTCAGGAGCGGAACCAGCGCCGTCGTGCCAGCTGCAGCAGCAGGTGCGATCAGTTTTCCGGAAGCATCTGTCCAGCCCCCGATGCCCCAGACAAGGATTGGCTTGTCCCGGTAGTTTTTCAGAGTACGCATCACATAGGGCGTAATGTGCCAGGATACAAAGCTCACAATAATGGCATCGAAAACCTTTTCCGATACTTCGGAAGCAACGAGATCGGCGTCCTTATCATCCATGATGGTATAAGCACCGACCACCTCTGCCGAAGTCAGCGACGCAACGCCTTCGCGGACAGACGTAATCACACTGCCCAACGTATCCTGCGGATACTGTGCGTCTCCGACGCTGAGAATAACGACCTTCGCTGGCAATACTTTTATAATAATCCCTCCAGAACATTTTCTATTTTTTTGTATATGGTTCAAATATCTTGTGAAAAAGAATACTGTTTACCAGCGCCAGTCCCGAAAACCCGAACAGCATCCAGATGAATCCCGTCAATACGAACAAGCGTGTCTCAAACAGAAGGAGGCTTACCGGAAGAAAACTGCAAATGATGATACACATCGTTTTTCCGGGGTGTGCCAACGCTAAAATCGCTGCATTCTTCATCGTTGAAAGGACCGTGTTTTCAAATCTGGCCTGTACGGCAAATGCGTAGCTCAATTCCATCAGGAACAAAAGGCAGGCGATCGCCCATGCGCTCCAGATTATGAGACCGAATTTGCCGCCAGTTAGAAGCATACTCCATAAACACAATGCAAGCACTGCGCCCACAGCGAGGAAGAGTAGCGTCATCGGGACCGTTTTTCGAAAGTTTCCGGCAAAAGCGCGCAGGAACTCTTTCCCTGCTGAGCCGCCCTCTTTCCGTATAAACTGGAGTGTTACAGTGTATAGCGCAGATGCAGATGCTCCAATACTGATGATTGGCAAGCAGCATACGATAAACAGGAAATTCAGCAGGATCAGATCTCCGACAAAGCCCAAAAAACGCATAATCGGATTATCCATTGGAAACAGGCGTCCCACCTTGCGGCATCCCCCTCTCGTCTTCTGCGAAATTGCAGCAACTCATCCGAATAAGATTATACAACGCCTCATAAAAAAAGGCAATCCCTGAGAAGAAACTTGTGCCGATTCTTTTTCATACAGAGAGTCACTCCAGTTGGACTCGAAAAGACAAAACAGGAAACGAGGAAGGACGGTAAAAAACGCTGTCCTTCCTCGTTGGTGGTCGTATCATTTGAGCCGAAGCTCATTTAGCAACTCGTCATACTCGATTTGACCAACTGCCATATCTTGTTTCTGCATGGTGTTTTGCAGAATTGAAAGCCGCAGACTCTGCGAAGTGATCCGAAGGGCAGAGCAGTCCAGATTGAACTGATTCAGCAGCTGCACAGAACAGGAGCCCGCATTGTAAACCTTTCCGCCGACGTGAACGCTTCCGTCCTGAAAAATGGCGGTGAAGCCGTCAAATCCATTCGTCACAATCATCATCTCCCATCCTATTCTCTCAAAACAAATGCACCATAAGTGGGACGCAAGCACATTGCGGCCTGTTTCACTCATTTTATCAGGGAAAGGATAGATATTCTGTCGATTCCTGTCAGTTGCGCTCATCATTTTCAGATCGTTGCGCTATTTTTACTGTTTTTGAAGATTTCCCACATCTATAAGGTAGAGGAGGTAAAACAACTCGAAAAAAATAGGGTAAGCAAAAGACCGCAGAATGATCTGCGGTCTTTTTGCTGCCCGGATTAAAACAGAAGGAGGTGATGCGTATGATTCTGAAGCTGACCCAGGCTCAGTCGGCAAGAGTACAAACGCCTGCGCAGACAGTGCTGCAACTGCGTGCAGCTAATCTCCCGTTACGGGATTAACTGCAATTACTTTCTCAAAGCGGTACTGCCAACTAAAAAGGAACTCTATGAGCAAATCCTGCGGCAGAACCGCGCATGACAATCGCTCCAGTATTGACGGAGAGATTTGCTGTGTCTTTCATCCTTGTTTCACAACAACAATTGTTGCAAGAATGTGAACGCATGTCACAGAACCGCACGAAGGAGCTTTCCAAAATGCAGATAATGTAGTTTCTGTTTTTAATGCGCTCGAGATGTTTGGATGATGCCAAAAACCGGGGAAATGGCATCACGAAAAAGCCGTCCTGAATAACGTACTGCCAAAATGATGCCACAGCGTTTTGACCGGAAACGAGCTATTACACGGGTAAAAAACGAAATGAGGCTCATTCTCCGGCTTCGCTCGCTGTCTTACTATGAATGTACTTTTCATTACGAACGGTAAGCCGGTGTCCGGCAAAATGTTTACGGAAAAGTTCGGCACCTATCAGTGCACGCTGGCAATCCGGGAAGCCTTCATGCGGAAGACGCAGCGTGAGCTGAACGACGCCATCATTGACGAAATCCTCTGCACCGGCACGGCAGACATTCCAGAGGATGACCTGATAATCATTCGGGCAACAGCTACGGAGTATGTAGCAGACATCTTCCGCCGTCTGCGGGAGCATGGTTATGATGAGAAAACGATGACGCTGCACATCACCGGCGGCGGTGGGTGCCTTGTGCGGAACTTTTACCACGGTGATCTCAGCCGGACAAAATTCGTGACCGACATCTGTGCTGCTGCCAAGGGCTATGAATACCTGGCAGGTATCCAACTGAAAGCAGAGGCGTCGTGATGAAAAATGTTTACCGGCTGAATGTGCGCTTTGATCTGGATGACCCGACGGAATGCGAGGCGGCGGAATTTCTCAATGCCTATGACGGAAAATCCCGCAACCGGTTTATTGTCGGTGCAGTCATGGATGCGATCCACCGTACTGACGGACGGGATTTCACACTGACGGATATTCAGATGATGTTCCGCGAGGAGCTGCAAGCCGTGTCCGTTGCATCGTCTGCTGCACCGATGGAGACTTCCGAGGAGGCGACGGAAAATGAAATGCAGAATGTGCTGGATACGCTTGAAATGTTTGGCTGAGCCAAAAGTACCCCTTTTGGCTCAGCTTTTCTATGACCGGAAGAATTCTGAGCCACGGTGGCGCAAAACCGAAAATGGTGTCTGCGGCAAGGAATTACGATCACATTGTATGTGCTTCAAATCATAGGGGTTGTCCCCGGACGCTCACGGATAGGAGCACGCCTGTCCGTGGTTGTAGCGAGCATCGGATTTGGCCGTACCAAATCCAACGTCCGCAGCGCATTCGGTTGCGGACTTCACCCAGGGGCACTGTCTCGCCTGCCGGCTCGGTCGGCGCTTCTGGCTTCGCCAGAGGTCGCCACCGGCGACCCGCGCCCCTGAATACCCCTCCCCAGAAAGGATTGATGTTATGAGAAAGGATAATGCCCGGCTGGAGCTGCGGCTCAGCCGGGAGGATAAAGCAAAGATTGAAAAGGCCGCGAAGAAATGCGGCGTCTCGGTCAAGGAATATGTGCTGCGCTGCTGTAAAGGCAAGGAAGTCCGTCAAAAGCCGCCGGAGGAATTCTGGCAGATTCTTAATTATCTCTACAACTATTGCGACAACATGGACGAGGAAGAACGGATGCAGCTTGCCGAGCTGATCCTCAAATTGCAGGAGGCATTTTGAAATGGCTACCACAAAGCTGTGGCATATCAAGGGACGGATCAAAGACCTCATCAAGTACGTGGAAAATCCGGAAAAGACTGTAGTGACGGATATGACCGCCGAAGATTTCTTTAACGTGTTTTCATACACATGGAATCCGGTCAAAACCGAGGGTGGGCAGTATGTCACGGCCATCAACTGCAAGAAAGATATTGCCCTCCGGCAAATGATCCTGACGAAGCAGCAATACGGCAAGGATGACGGGTATATTGCATGGCACGGATATCAGAGCTTCAAGCCCGGCGAGGTCACGCTGAATCAGTGCCACGCCATCGGCGTAGAAGTTTCAACAACTTCCGAGCTTTTTTGCACCCATTTTTAGAAGCGTGACAGAAAGATACCAAAATGGACTTTGGCAAATTTGATGGACCTGTACCTTTACCCAAGGCATTTTGAGCCGCTTTTCCGAGAATTTTTCGGGAAAGCGGCTCTTTTTTGCCCTCGGCAAAATGTAGAATTTTGGCTGGTGTTTTTGTTGGTGTTGCCGAATGCACACTCAAAGCACAGATGCCGGTGCGTTAGCCCGCTGTGCGACATTTCAGACGTTAAGACCGCAGGCAAGCCCCATCCCACTTCAGGACGAAACCACGGCGTATTGGCGATGCTGGGACGCGAGAAAGCAAAGCACCCGCTGCCAGCGCAGCGGGTGGTCGTTTAT
>JAEDIZ010000153.1 GCA_016296635.1 Oscillospiraceae bacterium | reverse complement strand
GGTACGCCGTCGCTTGCGCGCCTTCTTCCGACGAAAAATCTCTCGCCGGGACGGACTTTTTCACGGGAATGCGCCCTGCGAGGCACATTCCGAACTCATACAATCTCTCGGCTCCCCCGGACGGGAGAGCTGGCACGCGAAGCGTGACTGAGAGGGTGACAACCCCTCTGCCTCGCTGCCACTCGGCACCTCCCCTGAAAGGGGAGGCAAGGGAACATTCCATTGTAGGGCGCGATGCCCACATCGCGCCGCTGATTCAATTTGAACAGAGGGAAAAACCATGACCACGTCCTACGACGATATCATTGATCTGCCGCATCATGTTTCGCCCACCCGCAGGCGCATGAGCGCATACGAGCGGGCGGCGCAGTTTGCGCCCTTTGCCGCGCTGACGGGCTATGATGCCGCCATCGGGGAAACCGCCCGGCTGACGCAGGCCGAGCCGGAATCGGACGAGGAGCGCACCCGGGAGCTGGACGCGAAGCTTCGGCTTTTGCAGAAGATGCTTACGGAAAAGCCGGTGGCGTGCGTCACATATTTTGTTCCGGATGCGCGGAAATCCGGCGGCGCATTTATTAAAAAGACAGGCATTCTGCACGCCATCAGCGTATCGAATCAGTCGATCGGCTTTGAGGACGGGACGGAAATTGCCATGGAACGGATCGTATCGCTGGAAAGCGATGCATTGAGGGAGAACATAACAGGATGAAGAAAATTTCTTTTCTGCTGATCGCCGCCGCAGGCATTCTCTGGGGCAGCATGGGACTGTTCGTGCGGACGCTGAATGGTGCCGGACTGGAAACGATGGACATTGTTTTCCTGCGGGCGTTGGTGACGGGCGTCGGGATGCTGATGTATCTCGGCGTGTTCTGCCCGAAGCTTCTGAGGGTGCGGCCGCGGGATTTCTGGTGCTTTTTCGGAACCGGCATTGCCAGCATCGTGTTTTTCAATTTCTGCTACTTCCGTGCCATCATGCGGACCTCTCTGTGCGTGGCTGCGGTGCTTCTGTATACGGCGCCTGCCATGGTCATGATCATGTCCGGCATTCTGTTCAAAGAAGCCTTTACCGGGCGAAAGGCGATCGCCCTTCTGCTGACCTTTGCGGGCTGCGTTCTGGTGACGGGCGTTCTGAAAAGCGGGCAGGAGCTGACGGCGGGCGGCATTTTGCTGGGACTCGGCGCGGGCTTCGGCTATGCGCTTTATTCCATTTTCAGCAGATACGCGCTGGAACGGGGATACCATTCTCTCACCATTACCTGCTATACCTTCCTGATTGCAGCAGCGGCAGCGGTGCCGCTGTCTCACCCGGGCGAAGTACTGCAGGCGGCGTTTTCCTCCTGGGGCATGGGCGCTTTCTCACTGGCCTTCGGACTTCTCTGCACGGTGGCACCGTATCTGCTCTATACCGTCGGCCTCAGGTACACGGACAATTCAAAGGCGTCGATCCTTGCATCCGTGGAGCCGGTGACGGCGGCGGTACTGGGCGTGATCGTGTTTCATGAGTCGCTGACGGTCATGACCGTGCTGGGCATGGTATTGGTGCTGGCGGGCATGGCGGTGTGCAGCAGCCGGACAAAACGGGAAAAAACCTCTGCATGAGTGTTTTTTGAAATATGAAAAAAATCGTCATTCCGTTTCGGAATGACGATTTTTTCGGAATGGGCGGTTTATTCATCCTTCGCGGACGATACGATGGAATAATATGCCCCGGCGGTGATCTTATAAATCACGCCGTAGACGGCGGCAAAAAGCAGGAACGCTGCCAGCGTGACGAGAATTGCCAGCGTTAAATTGCGCAGGGAAAACAGCTGCAGCAGCTTCCAGATCAGCGGGAAGGCGAAGCCGAGATGCAGTCCCGCCATCAGAAGCGGTGCAAAGAACACGGTCAGCACCTGCGAATTGATGCTCTTTTTTATATCCTCTTTGGTCATGCCGACCTTTCGCATGATGGCGAAGCGCGCCCGATCCTCATAGCCCTCGGATACCTGCTTGTAGTAGATGATCATGGCGGCGGCGAAGATAAAGACGATGGAGAGCATGATGCCGAGGAAGAAGAGCGCGCCGTAGGTGCTGAAGAAGGATGTTTTCAGTTGTGTGCTGCATTCGGCGTCATAGGTATAGGTGCCGTTTTCGGCGCGGATCTGCGGCAGATCCTTCAGCGCCTGCTGCTGATCGCGGAAAACGGAAAGGATTTCTTCGTCGGGGGCGCCGTCCGGCGCATCGTAGCCGTAGTAGTATTTGACGGACAGCATGGGAATGTCATAGACGGGATTGATCAGATCGTCCAGCGGCAGCAGCTCGTCAAAGCTGCGGATGACCATGAGGAAGGTCGGCATGACGATCTGATTGGCTTCTGCAAAGGTAACGGAGGATCCCGGCTGACCGATGATCGAGAACACGGCGCCGCGGATCTGCAGCCGATCACCGCGGAAACCGCAATGCAGCGGCTGCAGCAGCGCCTGCCCCGGCTCCAGCGAAACGGCTTCGCCCGTGAGACGGTTATAAACGGCCTCGTCGATGAAGTAGATCGAGCGCACCTCATCATAGTTTACGGCGAAGCTTTCCGTGCCGGCTTCGGGATCGATTTCCGTGCCGGTCAAATTGCCGGTGATGGTCGCATAGGGATACTCAGTGACGTTTCGGGGCGAAAAGCCGTGCTCGTCCATGGCGGACTCATATTCGGCACGGATGGCAGAAAGCGTATCTTCTGTCAGCCTGTCTACGTCCCAAAGCTCAACGGCAATGGAGTTGTCCTGCGGACAGCGGGCGCTGATGGTATCGCTGCCGCCGAAGTAGAGGCTTGCGGTGGAGGAGATCATGACCAGCACCATGGTGGACAGAATGCAGATGGAGGCAAGCCCCGCGCCGTTTCTTTTCATGCGGTAGGCCATGGAGGAGACGGAAACGAAGTGATCCTTCCGGTAATAGTACCGGGGCCTTGACTGCAGGAATCTGCAGAGGGTGACGGAGCCGGAGATGAACAGAAGATAGGTGGCGAGAATAACCATCAGAACTGCGATGAAGAAGATGACCAGCGCAGTCAGCGGACTGCGGATGGAGACTGCCAGATAATATGCCGCGGCAAGGATCACAATTCCGGGCACGGCGAAAAGCCAGTTGGCCTTCGGCGGTTTTTCGCCGGCGCGTTCACTTTTGAGCAGCTCCAGCGGCTTGCTTTTTCTGACCTGAAGAAGTGAGCGCAGCATCATAAGGAAAAAGATGATGCCGTAGATAAGCGCCGTGAAGCGGACACCCTCCGCAGAAACGGTAAAGCGGTAGTCGATTTCGCCGTGGATGGCGTTGAGAAGCCCCAACTCTGCAAGCTTGGAAAAGGCGATGCCGAGACCGATGCCGAAAAGCAGACCTGCGGCCGCAACGATCAGGGATTCCCAGAAGATGATCCGGCCGATGGAGGCTTTGTCCATGCCGAGAATGTTGTAAAGACCGAATTCCTTGTAGCGTCTGCGGATCAGAAAGCTGTTCGTATAGAACAGAAACAGCAGGGAAAAGAAGGCGATGACAAATTTGCCGAGGGAGAGGATCAACTCCGTCTGTCCGCCGCCCTTCATTTCATGGAGCAGCGGAGAATAGCTCAGCGAGTGCATGATGTAAAACATCATGACCATGCCGATTGCGCTTAGAATGTAGGGCGTGTAGAGCTTCCGGTTCTTTTGGATGCCCATCCATGCCAGACGCGGGAAGAAGAGCGTTTTCATCGTCTGTCGCCCCCTGCGTGCAGCATGGTCAATGCATCGGAAATCTTCTGATAAAGCTGATCGTCGGTATCGTCGCCGCGATAGAGCTGATGATAGACCTCGCCGTCCTTGATGAACAGCACGCGGGAGGCAACGCTGGCGGCCTTGACGGAATGTGTTACCATCAGTATGGTCTGCCCCTGCCGGTTGACCTCGCCGAACAGACCGAGAAGCTCATCGGAGGACTTGGAGTCCAGCGCACCGGTAGGCTCGTCCGCCAGAATCAGGCGCGGATTCGTAATCATGGCGCGGGCCACGGCGGCTCGCTGCTTCTGTCCGCCGGAAACCTCATAGGGATATTTTTTCAGCAGATCCGTGATCCAGAGCTTTGCCGCGATGGGCTCCAGACGGTGTTTCATTTCGGCATGGGGCACGCCGGCAAGCACCAGCGGCAGGAAGATGTTGTCCTCAAGATTGAAGGTGTCGAGCAGATTGAACTCCTGAAATACAAAGCCGAGATGATCG
>JAEDIZ010000152.1 GCA_016296635.1 Oscillospiraceae bacterium | reverse complement strand
AATAGCCGGTTTCCAAAGTCGCGGTATCGTCATAGTTGTCATAATGCTTGGAAAGAACCGGCGTGCGCTCGCTGCCATCCAGCCGGTACAGATCGTAGCTGACGGCAGGATACTCGACAGTTTTGCCGCTCTTGTTGTTGATTTCAATATGGAAGCAGTTCCGGCAGTATTTGACGGCGCGGAAGGTGACCTCGCCCTCCGGCGTTTCAAATGCGCGCCATTGCTCCTCCGTGGGCATGACCAGACCGGGGATCCGGTTTTCATCCGTGTTATAGGCCGTCAGAAATGCTTCCATCTTCCGGATCGTATCAAATCCACCCTGTGGGATCTCCTGCCGGTCGCTGAAAGAAACGCCCATACCATTGTCAAAATCGAAAGAAAAAGCGGCGGTCGGTGCGTCATAGGCGAAGTATTCCGAGTCCGGAAGAAAAATCCAGGAGGCTATGTCATTCTGAACAAATACCGTGTGCATATCGGCAAAAGCCTGCGCGTCTGCCCAGTATTCCTGCACGACGGCGGGGGCGTTATAGTATTCAACGCGATCATCGGAGACACGGATACGGCCGTCCTCGGTCAGAACGGCGTCTAAACGGTCATAGCCGCCGGACATACCGCCGCCGCTGGAATAAGAGTATCTTGTCAGCGCAGCCTCGGAAACGTCGGGGACGGCATGATTGACCATGCCGGGGCCGTCCAGAATAAAACGGTCTCTGAGCAGATATAAAACGCCGAGGGCAATGCCAGCCAGCAGAACCAGCGCCAGCAGAATGATCAGAATAATTTTCATCGCTTTTTTCACGGTTGTGCTCCTTATATAGGACAGTATATGTGTTTGATACTGTTATTATAGCATACATTCCGGTCATGCACAATCGGTTCGGAGCAAAAAGCGGATTCGTTTTGATCTGTGCGGGAATTCTGCGGCGGCTTTGGAATCTCCCACGGGCTAGCTGACTGTCTACCGGACAGTCAAATGCGGTGGTGCGAACAGATCAGAGCGGTGAACTGTGCGGGAATACTCCGACAGCTTTGCTGGCTCCGTGCCGTCTCGATGCTTGTTTTGACCTGCGGTCAAAACCGGCGATACTTTGTATCGCCGCCGCGCTGACGCCCGGAATCATCGAACGGTCGAACCGATGGGTTCGCAGCCATACACAGATAATAGAAAAAGAAACCACCCGATAGGATGGTTTCTTTTTTGGTGACCCGTGCGGGAATCGAACCCACATTACCGCCGTGAAAGGGCGGTGTCTTAACCTTTTGACCAACGGGCCTGGTAGCGGCAATCTGACTCGAACAGATGACACTCCGGGTATGAACCGAATGCTCTACCAACTGAGCTATGCCGCCATATGTGCCGCATCTGACGGCACAACGGATTATATGTTATAAAGCGGAATTTGTCAATCATTTTTTTCAAAGTTTTTAGAAAATTTTGAAAAGTCATAAAAGGGTTTATTCTACAATCAGCTCACCGCTGCGTACATGCACGCTGAGCGTCTGACCGGGAAGCACGCTGCCCTGTAGGATCCGCTTTGCAATCAGCGTTTCTACAGTGTGCTGCACATAGCGGCGCAGCGGTCTTGCACCGAACTGCGGATCGTATGCACTGTCGATGATAAACTGTTTGGCGTCATCATCCAGCACGCAGAAAAGCTGCTTGTCTGCAAGGCGCTTATTGAGTGCATTGATCTGCAGATCGATGATGCCGGTGATGTTTTCCTTGGTAAGAGGTTTGTAGAATACGATCTCATCCAGACGGTTGAGGAACTCGGGCCGGAAGGCCTGATGCAGCAGCGTTTCCACCTGCGCCTTTGCCTCTTCGGAAATCTCGCCGTTTTCATCGATACCGCCCAGAAGAGCCTGCGAGCCGAGGTTCGAGGTCATAATGATGATGGTGTTCTTGAAGTCCACGGTTCTGCCCTGACTGTCGGTGATACGGCCGTCATCGAGCACCTGCAGCAGAACATTGAAAACATCCGGGTGCGCCTTTTCGATTTCGTCGAAGAGGATGACGGAGTAGGGACGGCGGCGCACGGCCTCGGTCAGCTGGCCGCCTTCATCATAGCCGACATATCCGGGAGGCGCTCCGATCAGACGGGACACGGAGAACTTCTCCATATACTCGGACATATCAATGCGGACGAGATTCTTTTCCTCATCAAACAGCGTTTCGGCAAGCGTTTTTGCAAGCTCCGTTTTGCCAACGCCCGTGGGGCCGAGGAAGAGGAAGGAACCGAGGGGACGGTTGGGGTCCTGAATGCCGGCACGGCTTCTCTGAATGGCTTCCGCGACCACGCGCACAGCCTCATCCTGTCCGATGACGCGCTTATGGAGCGTGTCTTCCAGATGCAGGAGCTTTTCGCGTTCACCCTCCATCAGTCGTGCTACAGGGATGCCCGTCCAGCGCTCGATGATCTTTGCAATTTCTTCCTCTGTGACCTTGTCACGCAGCAGGTTGGATTCCTTTGCATGGCCTGCCAGCTTCTCCTCCTGCTCCAGCTGACGCTTTGCCTCCGGCAGATCGCCGTACTTCAGCTTCGCGGCCTTTTCCAGATCGTAGCTCTGCTCGGCGGCTTCAATGTCGCGGTTCAGCTGTTCGATCTGTTCACGCAGCTGCTGCACGCGGGAGATGGCGTTCTTTTCGTTTTCCCACTGGGCCTTCATGGCGTTGAAGCTGTCACGGGTTTCGGCCAGTTCTTTCTGCAGTTCTGCAAGGCGAACGGAAGAAAGCTTGTCTTCCTCGTTTTTGAGTGCGGCCTCTTCAATTTCCATTTGAATGATCTTTCTGCGCACCACATCCAGCTCCGTGGGCATGGAATCCATTTCCGTGCGGATCATGGCGCAGGCTTCGTCAATGAGGTCGATGGCCTTATCTGGCAGGAAACGGTCGGTGATATAGCGGTTGGAGAGGGTGGCTGCGGCAATGATGGCGGGGTCGGTGATCTTGACACCGTGGAAGACTTCATATCGTTCTTCCAGACCACGCAGAATGGCGATGGTGTCCTCCACAGTAGGCTCGGCGACCAGCACGGTCTGGAACCGGCGCTCCAGTGCGGGATCCTTTTCAATATACTGCCGGTACTCATCCAGCGTGGTGGCACCGATACAGTGCAGCTCGCCGCGCGCGAGCATCGGCTTGAGCAGGTTGCCTGCGTCCATGGAGCCTTCGGTTTTGCCGGCACCCACGATGGTGTGCAGCTCATCGATGAAAAGAATGATCTGCCCTTCGGATTTCTTGACCTCGTTCAGAACGGCCTTCAGACGCTCTTCAAATTCACCACGGTATTTTGCACCGGCGATCAAAGCGCCCATATCGAGAGAGAAAATGGTTTTGTCCTTCAAAGAGGCGGGAACATCCCCCTTAACGATCCGCTGGGCAAGCCCCTCTGCGATGGCGGTCTTGCCGACGCCCGGTTCGCCGATCAGCACGGGGTTGTTTTTCGTTTTGCGGGACAGAATGCGGATGACATTGCGGATCTCGTCATCGCGGCCGATGACCGGATCCATCTTCTGCTCTCTGGCGCGCTTGACAAGATCGGTGCCGTACTTTTCCAACGCTTCGTAGGTTTCTTCGGGAGAGTCCGTGGTGACGCGCTGAGAACCGCGGATGGAGGAAAGTGCCTGCAGGCAGGCTTCCTTGGTGATGCGATAGGTTTCAAAGAGCGTACGGAGCGTGCTGTCCGCGTTCTCAATCAGAGAAAGCAGCAGATGTTCCACGGAAACGAAGTCATCCTTCATACCCTCTGCAATGGTTTCCGCACCGTTCAGTGCGCTGTCCACCGCTCGGGAAACATAGAAACGGTCAGCTTCGCGGCCGGAGCCGGTGACGCGGGGGAGTTTACCTATTTCCGCGGTTACGGCGGCATCCAGACTTTCCACCGTAATATCCATTTTCTTCAGCAGCTGCGGCACAAGACCGTTATCCTGCCGAAGCAGGGAACAGAGCAGGTGGATCTGTTCGATCTGCTGATTCTGATTGCTGATGGTCAGCTCCTGCGCGGCCTGAATGGCGGAAAGGGACTTCTGCGTATACTTCTGTGCATTCATGCGATTCATCTCCTGGATTAGCACTCTCTACATTCGAGTGCTAAAATGTTTTTCTTCATCATAGTATTCTCACCCTTGTTTGTCAATATAGGAAACTGTGATATTTCTGTGAACAATTAAAATCTAAGGCAAAACCGCACAAAAAAGATCTGAGCAGAATTGCGGAAAATGTGATA
>JAEDIZ010000151.1 GCA_016296635.1 Oscillospiraceae bacterium | reverse complement strand
TGTTTTACATCTGTAATATTGACCATCTTATCATCTCCACAAATTCAAATTTTCTTTTCAGCTTCACTTTGCAAAGCGTCCTGTTCCATTTCCGTTTCATAATCCCCACGGGCATAGGCAACATCACTGATTGCCCGGAGCATCTTATCCTTTGCCAGCTTTTTCATCGCCTTGGCAAGTTCCGCATCCAGTGTGCCACGCTTGATATATCGGTTTATGGTGTTCAGCCGCTTCTCATATATCTGTTTCAGCGGATGATCATCCGCAAGTTCTCTCTGGGTTCTGCCTTTCAGATTGCCGATCTGCCGACAGGTGCGGTGCAGCTTGTCCCCCGGCGCATATCCGCCGCAGTATTTGGTATGCCTTGCATTGGTGGTCAGGAACCATTTGCCGCAGATACGACATTTCTTTGGTGCGTGACCCACGCACAGACCCTCAAACAAGTCCGTACGGAACATCCCCACAAAAGTAAGGAAGTGCATCCGCTTGACCAGCATCGGCACATCATAGCCGGGACGAAGCGCAGAAACATACTGGATAGAATTATTGGATGCAGCCATCCAGGCATTGCCTTCCGTAATGGAGAACTCCGGTGGAAAACAGGTGCCGAATAACTTGGCAAATCCTTCTGCTGTACGGTCTGCTTCATTGCCGTCCGTTTTTTCGGCAAAATCAAGCATAGCCTTTTGATATTCGCCAAGAGAGTACGCCAGATGCCCGAAAACCGCCGTGTAGCGTTGGAGCAGCATCGCATCTGCATACATCGGGACTTCCTCAAATGGCAATGAATTGGTCGTTGCTTTTATTGCGAACTCTACATATTTTTGTGCATTTTCTGCCGTAAAGACCGTTTGAATCCGTTCCCGGTGCTTTGGAATGTCCATATAAGGAAACGGAGGGGTGACGCTGAGAATATCAAGCATCGTCAGTGCAGCTTCCCTTACCATTGGAAACAATGCAGAAGCATCCTGAGCGGCGTTCAGCTGTCCCAGCAGCAGATTGATTTTGTCACACTGCTCGTTCATCCGGGCAAGGGTATCGGTGGATACATTCAGCGCATCACAGGCAAGTGTGCCGGTGGGCAGCGTTTTATCCTCGTATATGACCGTATCCTGCCAGAAATCCAGCGTCATCAATTCCTGATTCATATTCGTCCTCCTGTCCTGTTTTCCTTTTTCTCTTATTATATCATCCAAATGTGAAGAAATCTACTGCTGTCCTGTTTTTTGAAACGGGGTTGTCCTCCGATTAGCCTGTTTTTTGCGAAATCCGGCATAACCATAGTAGAAGGAGCGAAGCACCTGCCACTCGGCGGGTGTTTTTCTTTTTCAAAACTATGAAATGGAGGATTTTCAATGACAATCTATGAAACAATCAAGGCGGCTGTCCCGGTCAGACAAGCCGCCGAACACTACGGGCTGCGGGTCAACCGAAACGGTATGGCTTGCTGTCCGTTCCACAATGACCGAAATCCGAGCTTGAAGCTAAACGAGGAGTATTTCTACTGCTTCGGCTGCGGAGCAAAGGGAGATGTGATCGACTTCGTGGCAAGGCTGTTTGATCTCAGTAATTACGAAGCGGCGCAAAGGCTGGCTGCGGACTTCGGTATCAGCACCGAGCCGGGACAAGCCGTGGCAGTTCCACACAAGACAAAACGCCCCCATATCCGCCAGTTCCGGGAGGATGAAATGCTCTGCTTCCGGGTGCTGACGGATTATCTGCATCTGCTGGAAGATTGGAAGGTGCGGTATGCGCCCAGAACGCCGGAGGACAAGCTGGATGACCGTTTCGTGGAAGCCTGCCAGATGCTCGACCACATGGAATATCTGGCTGACATCCTGACCGTAGGCACTCTGGAAGAACGGGGTGCCGTGGTGGACGGGATGATGAAGGAGGGCAAGATTGCTTTTCTTCAGGACTATGTGGCACGAAAGAAAAAGGAGGTACTGCCCCATGAGCAAAGAAGCAGCACAGAACCCATCCGCTGATATTGCGGTATGGTTTGACGGTAAAGCAATCAACGAAGTCATTTTCTGTGAAGAATTTCTCAGGGACTATCCCATGATTACGGTAAACGGAACCTTTTTCACGGTAAACGGCATTGTGAACGATGAAAACAGGCTGAAAAAAGAAATCTATGACCGTATCAAGCCCTATGTGACCAGCAACATTGCAAAAAGGGTCACAAATCTTCTGGATGTAATGCGAATGGAGTGCTGTGCTGCCGATCTTCTCCTGTATCAAGACCGCATCCATGTGGCAAACGGCACCTATCATTTGGATGGCACATTCAGCACGGAAAAAGATTACTGCCGCAATCGCTTACCCGTCGCCTATCATCCGGAAGCTCCGCAGCCAGTCACATGGCTGCATTTTTTGTCCCAGCTTTTGGAGCCGGAGGACATTCTGACCTTACAGGAATTTATCGGCTATTGCTTCATCCCCTCCACCAAAGGTCAGAAGATGCTCATGCTGACGGGAAAGGGCGGCGAAGGCAAGAGCCGGATCGGCGTTGTTCTTCGTGCGCTGTTGGGAACCAACATGAAAACCGGAAGCGTGGCAAAGGTGGAGACAAGCAACTTTGCCCGTGCCGACTTGGAACATGAGCTTTTGATGCTGGACGATGATATGAAGCTGGAAGCGCTGCCCCAGACCAACAATATCAAGGCGATTATCACCGCAGAGCTGCCCATGGATTTGGAGAGAAAGCGACAACAAAGCTATCAGGGAGATTTGTATGTGCGGTTCATCGGACTTGGGAACGGTGTCCTGCAAGCCCTCCATGACCGGAGTGTGGGCTTCTTCCGCAGACAGATCATTTTGACAACCAAGGAGAAAGACCCAAACAGAAAAGACGATCCCTATATTGCGGAAAAGATGACTGCCGAAGCAGAGGGCATCTTCCTCTGGGCGTTGGAGGGACTGCACCGCCTGATTGCAAATGATTTCCGATTTACCCTGAGCCAGTCGGCTTTGGACAATCTGAACGATGCCGTTTCTGACGGAAACAACATCATTGATTTTCTGGCTTCCGAGGGATATATCCGCTTCCGTGCGGATTATGAAGCAAGCTCCAAAAACCTGTACGCTGTTTACAAGCAGTGGTGTGATGATAACGCCCTGAACAGCCTTTCCCAAAAGAGCTTCGGTTCCTTCCTAAAGCAGAATGAAAGCCGCTATAACCTTGAATACACCAACAAGGTCAACATCGGCGGCGGGCGATTTGCCAGAGGGTTTGTGGGCATTGAACTTCTGCAAAGACCGTTTCTGTAAAAACAGCAGTAACTCAGAAATACGTGTACCATCCGTACCGGATGGAGCCGAGTGTCAATCGTACACTTGGTACACGTACTTTTCACTTACTATCGTTTTTCTATCTTGGGAGCATCCGCAGCCCCCTTATTTTAGGGGATAGAAAATCAATGGTAATGGAAACAGCAAAAATTTTGACCGCAGGGCGAAATCATTTTGCGAAACAGTGCTTCTCTGGACAGTGAACAGCCTTTGCGAAATCATGGCTGTTTTCACTGTTACAGACCAAAGCACACAAAACAGTGAAATGGGTTAGGGGTGCTTATGTGCAGGACATCACAGGCGGTATTTCTATCGCATTTTATGAAAATCAGATATTACACGGTACAGCGAAGCGGACACGCCAATGGGCGCAGCTGCTTCGCTTTTTCATGAACAAAATTATGGAGGTTTTTCAATATGAGTAATGTACGAAATGAAATCAAGGCACAGATCGTCCGTGCCGGATTTACCATGCAGGAGGTTGTGGACAGACTGGCGGAGGAACACGACTGGTCGGACAGCGTATCCAACCTTTCTGCAAAGCTCCAAAGAGAGAGCATCCGCTACAAAGAGGTCATCGAGCTTGTCGATGTGCTGGGCTATGACATCGTGTGGCAGAAACGGAGGGAGCGATGATGCGGCGTATCTTATCCCCTCGCAGCTCCCGTCCCCATAGGAAGTGCCGCAGTGCTTCCTATGGACTGGCAGTGAATACAATCGGCAAAACTGCGGATTGTTCGCTGCCGCTGTCTGCAAGGGATTGTGGTGCAATTCCGCTGGCAGACAGGCTGGACAAGAGAAAAAGGCCGGGGACATTTTTCGGACTGGACAGCAGAGGTCACCGCAGTGACCGCACCCCCTCTCCGGAGGAGCCCTCGGAGAGCCCACGGCACTTTGCAGCCAGTATGGATGAAAGTGTAATAGTGGGTTATTACACTT
>JAEDIZ010000031.1 GCA_016296635.1 Oscillospiraceae bacterium | reverse complement strand
TCTGAAGCAAAACGGCGTTGTTTTCCCGAAGGCTCCCACGCAAAACAGCGAAGCATAAAAGGAGGGTATAAATGGATCCCATTTATGTAACCGGTCACCGAAACCCGGATACTGACTCTGTCGTTTCCGCAATGGCCTACGCCGCCCTCAGAAACGCTTTGGGCGACAGGGAATTTGTTCCCGCAAGGCTCGGCCATCTCAGCGATGAAACAAAGGCCGTGCTGGAGCGCTTTGGCTTTGAGCCACCCGTCCGTATACAGACCATGCGCACGCAGGTGCGGGATCTGGACTATGACACGCCGCCTGCTCTGTCCGGCGCCGTCACCCTCGGCCGCGCCTGGCGCGCTTTGCAGGAGGATCAGTCGATCCCCTCCATCCCGGTCACCAATGAAGACGGGACACTCTACGGCATGATTTCGCCGAACGAAATTGCCTCCTACGACATGCAGTCCATCAACAATCCCCGCGTAGAACAGATCCCGGTTTTCAATCTACTGAGCTCATTGGATGGCAAAATTCTCAATGAAGCCGGCTATCTCACCGACACGATATCCGGCGAGGTTTCCATTGCGCTGCCCACCAGCAACCCGAATCTGATTTTTTCCGGTTCAGATTCCATCGTCATCTGCGGCGAGCAGCCGGAGCTTGCACGTCGGGCAATTGAAATGAACGTGAGCTGTCTGATTCTTTCCCAGGCAGAACTTCCGGAGACACTTCGTGAGCTTCCGACCAAAACCTGCATCATTTCTACACCCTTCGATGCATTTAAGGCTGCAAGAATGCTCTATCATGCCATTCCCATCAACCGCGTATGCCGCACAGAAGATCTGGAGTCCTTCCACCTGTCTGATTTTGTTGACGATGTGAAAGAAGTCGTACTCAAAAGCCGTCACCGCAGCTATCCGATTCTGGATGAAAACGACAAGGTCATCGGTACACTTTCCAGATATCATCTGATTAAGCCGCGCAGAAAACGCGTAGTTCTGGTCGATCACAACGAAGCCTCCCAATCCGTTCCCGGACTTGAGCAGGCCGAGATTCTGGAAATTATTGATCATCACCGTCTTGCCGATATTCAGACCGGCAGCCCCATATATTTTCGGAACGAGCCGGTCGGCTCCACAGCGACCATCATTGCCGGTATGTTTCAGGAACGCGGACTCATGCCTTCCCAAAAGCTTGCTGGTCTGATGGCTGCCGCAATCGTTGCAGATACCATCATGTTCAAATCCCCCACCTCGACCCATCGGGATCAGCGCATGGCAGAACGAATGGCGCGGATTGCCAACCTCTCTTTGGACGAATTGGGCAAGGAGATTTTCTCTGCCTCCATCTCGGATGATAAGAGTGCAGATGCGCTGCTCTTTACCGACTTCAAGGAATTCCACATTGCCGACCATGATTTTGGTGTCAGTCAGATCACCTGCATCGATTCCAGCAGAATGCTGGAACGCAGTCAGGAGTTCTTCTCCGTAATGGAAAAGACGCGAATCGAGCGCGGTTATGCGTTCATGATCCTGATGCTGACCGATGTTCTGACAGAGGGTACACACATTCTCTTCCTTGGCGATGAAGAAATTATCCATCAAGCCTTTGGCGTTGAGCTGAAAGATCACGCCTGCTATCTGCCCGGTGTCGTATCCCGGAAAAAGCAGGTCATCCCCATGCTGAGCGCACTTTGGGGTTAATACAGAAAAACTGCGGAATGCAGACAGCATACCGCAGTTTGATAAAAACGAGCCTGCCGATTCGGCAGACTCGTTTGTTTTATTTACAGAACCTTGGAAAGGAAATCCTGCAGTCTCGGGCTCTGCGGATTCATGAAGATCTGCTCCGGTGTGCCCTCTTCCACCAGTTTTCCGTCTGCCATGAAAAGAACGCGGTCGGCAACCTCTCTAGCGAAGCCCATTTCGTGTGTAACCACAACCATGGTCATGCCCTGCTCTGCCAGTTCCTTCATAACTTCCAGAACTTCACCGACCATTTCGGGGTCGAGTGCGCTGGTAGGCTCGTCAAACAGCATCACATCCGGCTCCATCATCAGGGCGCGAACGATCGCGACGCGCTGCTTCTGGCCGCCGGAGAGCTGCACGGGATATGCATCTGCACGATCTTCCAGCCCGACACGCTTCAGAAGCGCCTTCGCCTTCTGTTCCGCATCTTCTTTCTTCACGCCAAGCACCTTGATGGGTGCCAGCGTCATGTTGTCCAGAATGGACATATGCGGGAAGAGATTGAAGTGCTGGAACACCATGCCCATCTTCTGACGGTGCACATTGATATTGACATTCTTGTCGGTAATATCGACACCTTCAAAGGTAATGGTGCCGTCAGTCGGAACCTCCAGCAGATTCAGGCAGCGCAGGAATGTGGACTTGCCGGAACCGGACGGGCCGATTACAACCATCACATTGCCGCGGTTAATGTCGACGCTTACGCCGTCAAGTGCCTTGATCTGATGATCCTTTGCAAAATACTTTTTCAGGTCTCTGACCTGAATCAAAACCTCAGCGCCCATTTCTACGCATTCTCCTCTCCAGTTTTCCAACCAGCCAGCTGAAGAACATGACCATGATCAGATAAAGACCCGCAACGATCAGCAGCGGCATAGCCTGTATGTATGTTGTTGAACGAATAATTTCTCCGCCTTTTGTCAAATCGTTGACCGCCACATAGCAGGCAACCGATGTTTCCTTCAGCAGAACGATGAACTCATTTGCCAGCGCCGGAAGCACGCTTCTGAGCGCCTGCGGGATCACGATATACCACATCGTTGCCACAAAGCCAAAGCCAAGGCTCCGTCCCGCTTCCATCTGTCCGTCATCCACCGACATAATGCCGCCGCGGATGATCTCCGCAACATACGCGCCGGAATTGATGCCGAAAGTCAGCATTGCCACGGGCACGCCGTCGCGTGCAGTCGCAAAGATGACAAAGAACATGATCATGATCTGCACCATGACCGGCGTACCGCGGATCACAGTCAGATAAATCTTGCAGAGTGCATTGCCGATTTTCAGAAGAACCTTTCCAACGCCCGGTCTCATGCGGGCGTATGTTTTATCGTAGGTCGAACGTACAATCGCCACAATCGTGCCGATGACAATGCCGATCAAAACTGCAGCAACTGCAATGCGGAGCGTATTGCCAAGGCCCTGCACGATATACTTCCATCTGTCCTTCTCAATGAAGCAGACAACAAACTCGTGGGCGATTTTGGCAAACCATTCCTGAATGCCCAAAGCGATTCCTCATTTCTTTCCAAAATACACGCATTGGGGCGAGGCAGAAACCTCGTCCCATGCGTTCAGATCATGTACAGCTTTTCAATTATTTGCCGATGTACTTGTCGAGAACTTTCTGAACAGAGCCGTCCTTGATCAGCTCAACCAGAGCGCCGTTGACCTTTTCCATAAGCTCGGTGTTGTCCTTGCTGATGGCGATAGCATAGTCCTCAACTGCATACTCGCTGTCCAGAATGGACAGGCCTTCATTTGCAGCAACCAGAGCCTTTGCAGGTTCATTGTCGAGGATGACACAGTCGACCTGACCGTTCTTCAGAGCCTCTACAGCATCGGTGGTCTTTGCAAAAGCCTTGACGGTGCCGAGACCTTCGTCCTCAATATCCCATGTTGCATACAGGAAGCCGGTGGTGCCGGTCTGGGTGCCGATGGTGTTGTTGGCGCCGTCTGCAAACAGATCGTCAACGCTGGTGATGGCGCTGCCGTCCTTAACGATAACGACCTGCACGCCGGTAGCGTAGGATTCGGAGAAGTTAACCTGCTCCATACGCTCGTCGGTCACGGTCATACCGGCCATGCCGATGTCATACTTACCGGTCTGCACGCCGGGAAGAATGGAATCGAACGCGATGTCAGTCACTTCAAGCTCCATGCCGAGCTTTTCAGCAATGATCTGTGCGATCTCAACATCGATGCCGACGATCTTGTCACCTTCGTAGTATTCATACGGGGGGAAAGTAGCTTCGGTAGCCATGGTCAGTTTGCCGGCGGGCTGTTTTGCTGCGCAGGCAGAAAGTGCAAGCACCAGAACGACTGCCAGAAGCAGTGCAAACATCTTCTTCATTTTCAAAATCCTCCAATGAGTCTTGTTTTTTATGTTCATAATTATACACGCAAGCGAATAAATTGCAAGTGTTTTCTCACCCGAATTCTGCACAATGATTCTAAAATATTCCATTTTATTTCGATCATATTGCACAATTTTCTGCAGTATACTAATTGAATAAAGAAATATGCAAGCAATTCAATTTATGAATGCTTGCATATTATTTGCATATATACGGTATTATAAGTCGGTCCAAACAGAAAGCCGCAGCGATCCGCCCATCGCTGCAGACAGAACCGTTCCGTCCTTGACTTGCAGCTCCACGTCAATTCTGCCGCCGGGCTGTGAAAAGGCGAAACCGGTCTTGCCGTCAATCGGCCCGGTCATTCTTTTTGCAAGATACCAGCCGCAGGCCAGACTTCCCGAACCACAGGAGGATTCCCAAACCAGCGAATCCGATTGCTTCACATATACAACCGGCGTCATATGATTCTTCTGCAGGAACAGAATTCCGAAAGCATCCCATTTCAGCTTTTTCGCTGCTGCAAGCGCATGTGAAACAAAAAGCTCTGACGGCTCCGTATTTTCAGCAATCAGATGGCTGATCCCCTCCATCCGGACAACCGGATAAGCAAATCCGTCCACCTCGCATGAGCAGCACTCCAACGGCAGCGGCATCTGAGCAAATGCCGTCTGCGCATCGAGATCCGCACAGACGCCGACAATTTGTTCAGCACCGGAAATTTCAATCCCGACCGTATGGACACCGCTCTCCCACTGCTCTGCTGCTTTCAGAAACCCGAAAGAGCGCGCAGCATTGCCGCAGAACTCTCCGCCCATCATCTCAAGTCTGCCGCAGGCGCCATGCTGCGGCTGCACTTCAAAGCCAACCTGCTCTGCGCGGTTCTGCTTCAGAATCTCTCTTACGATATCCGCACGATCTTCCGACGCCGCACCGCGGACAATGGCTGTGATATTGCCTGCCGGATCGGCATACAGAACACGGCTCATATGTTTGCAAAGTGTGCAAGGAACTGTCTTGTACGCTCCTGCGTCGGATTGCCGATAACCTGCTCAGGGCTGCCCTGCTCTACGATAAAACCGCCATCCATGAAAACAATACGGTTGGATACGGCGCGGGCAAACTCGATTTCATGGGTAACAACCACCATAGTCATCTTTTCTTCCGCCAGCTGCTTAATGACCTTCAGAACGCCGGTAGTCAGTTCCGGATCAAGGGCAGAAGTCGGTTCATCAAAGAAAAGGATCTCCGGGCGCATCATGAGGGCGCGGACAATGGATACACGCTGCTGCTGACCGCCGGAAAGCTGGCAGGGATAAGCGGATGCCTTCTCCTCAAGGCCCATCTTCTTGAGCAGTTTCATGGCAGAGTGCTCAACCTCGGCCTTGTCGCGCTTCTGTACGCTGATCGGCGCTTCCATGACATTTTTTAGGACAGTATGATGCGGGAACAGATTGAACTGCTGAAAAACCAGTCCGTAGTAATTCTTGAATTTGCGAAGTTCCGAAGGAGAAACGTAGCTTGTCACGCCCTTTTCGTCCGTTGAAACAGCTGCATTTCCAAGATAGCTGATGCTGCCGGAATCGATGGTTTCAAGGAAAGTCGCGCAACGGAGCAGCGTCGATTTGCCGCTGCCGGAAGGGCCGATGATGCTGACAACTTCGCCGCTGTCAACGTTCAGGCTGATGTCCCGCAGAACATCGATCTTCGGAGATTTCTTCTTGGTGTCATTTCTCTGATAGAAAGACTTTTCAATATTTTTCATTTCAAATACCATGGAAATCCCCCCTTTACTGATAGTAGTCCAATGCCTTTTCGGCCTTGCCCATGGCAAAGTCCACGATGGCGTTAAAGACAAAGTAGAAAGCACCCGCCACAATGAACGGAACGAAACTCGTCTCGGAATTTGCAATCTGCTTGCCGATGGTAAACATTTCCTGATAGGAAACCGTAAAGGCCAAAGAGGTATCCTTGACCAGCGTCACGATCTCATTTGTCACGCTCGGCAGAACACGCTTGATAACCTGCGGCAGAATGATCTTGAAAAAGGTCTGGGCCTTCGTATAGCCTAATACCTCGGCAGCCTCATACTGACCGACGGGCATGGAATCGATACCACCGCGGTAGATCTCCGCAAAATAGGCCGCATAGTTGATGGCAAATGCAATCACAACAGGCACCAGTTTGTTTCTTGCTACGGGAATTGCGGCAATGCCCAAGGATTTTGTAATGTAGTACGGGCCATAGGTTACCGCCAGCAGCTGCAGCATCAGCGGCGTTCCGCGCAGAATGGAGATGATAAAACGAGTAAAAGCAGAAATGATTTTATTCTTGCTTCGCCGCAGGAGCACAACGACCATGCCGAGCGGCAGAGAGAACAGCAATGTCAGGAAGAAAATGGCGCAGGTCTTTCCAAAACCTTCACTCATTTTGAGGAACATTGTCCACAAAGTCATAGGTAAACCTCTCTTTTTCCGGAATCTGTGTGATTTATGACAGAAGCTTTACAGCACGAAATCCCGGAAGCTTATTTTTTGCTTCCGGGGTTTCGATTCAGTTATACAGAGCGCCCGTCTGATCCATCTCTTACTTGCTGAGGAACAGCAGGTTGTTGACGATATCGGGATACTTTTCAGCAATCTTTGCATAGGTGCCGTCTTTTACAAGATCAGCAACTGCACCTTCGATAGCCTTGCACATTTCAGCATCGCCGGAGCGGAATGCAATACCGTACTGCTCTGCACCAAGGTTCTCGTTCAGGATCACGAAGCCTTCATTTTCTGCAGCATAGCTGGTAGCAACGGGCAGGTCAACAAACACTGCGTCAACTGCGCCGCCGTCAAGTTCCGTAAAGCACTTGAGGAAGCTGTCGCAGGTGATCACGCTGTTGAAGGTTGCAGCAAGATCTGCCAGATCACCATCTTCGGCCAGCAGAGCTTCGCCGGAGGTGCCGAGCTGAACTGCAACATCCTTGCCTGCCAGATCAGCGGAGGAAGCGAAACCGCTGCCTTCCTTGACCAGCATGACCTGTGTGCTGTCATAATACGGCTCAGAGATGACATAGCCGCTTTCCTTCATGCTGTCGAGAATGGTCATACCGGACCATACGCAGTCACATTCACCGGCATCCAGCTGAACGAGCTTCTCATCCCAGTTCACACCGAAGACTTTGAATTCCCAGCCGAGCTTTTCGCAGGCTGCCTTGCAGACTTCAACATCAAAACCGGTATATTCGCCCTTTTCGTCGATGTAGCTGAAGGGGGGATATTCTGCGTCAATACCCATGGTAAAGGTCTTAGCGGAAGCAGCGGGCTTTGCTGCACATGCAGCCATGCTCAAAAGCATCAGGGCTGCCAACGCGATGGCAAGAATCTTTTTCATTTTCTTTTTCCTCCAAATTTTTCAATCGGTGGGCTACCGCCCGATCATTTATTGTAGTATTAGTTTACCATGCTAAACTGATAATGTAAAGAAGCAATTTTGCAAAAAAGAAGCCCGGCGATTGCCGGGGTTCTTTGTCGGATTTGCACAATTTTGTTGCTCAAATATCCAAAATGCCGAGAATGACAATGCCGATCAGCACAAGCAGGAGCATTGCATAGTGTTTCCGGGAAAGCTTTTCCTTCAGGAAAATCCTGCTCCAGAGAACCGATGCCGCGCAGTAGGCGGAAATGATGGGTGCGGACATGGCAAGATGCTCGGAGTCTGCAATGGCATAGATGTAGGCAAACTGGCCGATCGTTTCGAAGACAGCACCGATATACTTTGGGGTTTCTGCCTTGACCGTAGGCTTATCCTTTTTGATGATAAACACATAGATGATGCAGACAACAGCTGCAAACAGGAAGGTCAATTCATAGGCGCAGTTTGCCGCATCCTCATCCAGCACTTCCAGAACCAGGCTGTCCGCGAAGGTGCCGGCCGCATCCAGTAAACAGTAGGCCACCGGCAGTGCCAGCGCCAGCCAGGATTTTGCGTATTTATAGTTGGATATCTCCTGCCTTGCTGCGCGCAGTTCGTCATCCTCTCTCGCTTCCACCACGCCGAGTCCGATGACACCCACACAGACCAATGCCACCGCCATCAGCATAGCTGCAGAATGCTCCGCATCGCCCGTCAGAAGCGCCAGAATCGCCACCAAAGCGCCGGATGAGTTACAGATGGGAGAGGAAATGGAAAGCTCAATGTACCGCAGTCCGATATAGCCCAGCAGCATGGAGCCGATATAGAGAAGCGATACCGGCAGATATGTCCAGATCACGTACCATGAGATCTCGACACCGTTCACAAAGATCTCGAATGACGCATGCAGGCCCATCACAACGCCCACGGCGATCACCATTTTCAGGGGCGCATATTTATCCCTTGCATCCCGGCAGCCGATCTTGGAAAACAAGTCGGAACCGCTCCAGCAGAGAAGCGCCGCGATTGACAGCCAAAACCACATATTTCTGTCTCCTTTTATTTCAGTTCCGTCAGACCCGCATCCACAAGCTTTTGCAGGGACATGAGAATACCGAGCTTCGCATGATACCATGTCAGACCGCCCTGGAAGTAAACTGCATAGGGCTCACGGATGGGGCCGTCGGCGGAAAGCTCGATGGAAGAGCCCTGCACAAAGGCGCCCGCAGCCATGACAACATCAGCATCATAGCCCGGCATCGCCCAGGGAACGGGCGTCACATAGCTGTCCACGGGTGCGGCAGCCTGAATGCCCTTGCAGAAGGCCAGCATCCGCTCCGCACTGCCCAGTTCCACCGCCTGAATGATGTCATGTCGTTCCTCCGAACCGTTCGGAATGACCTTGAAGCCAAGTCTTTCATAGATATTTGCTGCAAAAATCGCGCCCTTGAGCGCACCGGATACCACATTCGGCGCAAGGAAGAAGCCCTGATAGAGGCTCGGCAGCAGACCAAGGTTCGCTCCGACCTCCTGTCCCAGTCCCGGCGCGGAAAGACGGTATGCACAGCGCTCCACACAGGAAGCTTTGCCGCAGATGTAGCCGCCGATGGGTGCCAGTCCGCCGCCGGGATTCTTGATGAGGCTGCCGACGATCATGTCCGCGCCCACATCGGAGGGCTCGATGGTTTCCACAAATTCGCCGTAGCAGTTGTCCACCATGCAGATGATGTCCGGCTTCACGCGCTTGCAGAGCGCAATCACTTCGCCGATCTGTGCGACGGAAAAAGACGGTCTTGTGGCGTAGCCCTTGGAGCGCTGAATGGTAACGAGCTTTGTTTTCGGGCCGATGGCCTTTTCGATGCCGGCAAAATCAAAGCTCCCGTCCGGCAGAAGATCGACCTGCTTATAGCTGACGCCGTATTCCTTCAGCGAGCATTTGCTCTCGCGGATGCCGATGACCTCCTCCAGCGTGTCATAGGGCGCACCGTTGGGAGAAAGCAGTTCATCTCCCGGCAGAAGATTTGCAGAAAGCGCCACCGCCAAAGCGTGGGTGCCGCAGGTGATCTGCGGGCGCACCAACGCCGCTTCCGTATGGAAGGTCGCCGCATAGACCTTTTCCAGCTTGTCGCGGCCGAGATCGTCGTAGCCGTAGCCAGTGGTCGCTGCAAAGCAGGTAGCGTCTACACGGTTTTCCTGCATAGCGTGAAGGACCTTTGCCTGATTATATTCCGCCATCTGATCGATGGCTGCAAAACGGTCTTTGAGACCGGAAAGAATCATTTCCCCGTATTCATAAACCTCGCGCTTGATGCCAAGGCTTTCATACATTTGCTCCAACTCTTTCATTTTTCGCTTTTCTCCATTTCCTCAAATATCTTCTTCGCTGCATCCTGCAGCACATCCGGCTTCGTCACGATAATGCCGGTATTCTCGTCGCCTAAAATCAGCAGCGTGTCGCCCGGCTCAATGCCGAAAAGCTGCCTTGCGTCCTTGGGAATCACGATCTGTCCCTTTTCGCCCACCTTGGCGGTGCCGAAAATATGCCGTTTCGGCTTGCCGAGAATATGTTTTCCGCCCGTCAAACTGCCAGCACTCCCCTCTGTCCAGAATCAGAAATTTTCATACTTGTATAACTTACTGCAAAGAACGCGCTTTGTCAATAGCCATCCCACGTTGTCATTGCGCAGTCGCCGCACCCACGCTGTGCCGGCGCGCAATGACAGATTTGAATCTTTGCCGCGCATGAAATCGCCTTTTTGTCTTTCAGAAAAAAATGTGCTGTTTTTTTTTTGAACATGTAACCTCTGCCATTCATCCGGTGCTTATATGGGTGAAGGCCTTTCAAAAAGGAAGAAAGGAGCTGAACGCCTTGGATGACAGCAGCATTGTAGAATTATATCTGTGTCGGAACGAAGATGCCGTCCGGCAGAGCGCAGAAAAGTACGGCAGCCGCCTGCGTAAGCTTTCCTACGGGATCGTCTGCGATCATGCGACCGTCGAAGAATGCGAAAATGACACCTATCTGCAGGCGTGGAATGCCATTCCGCCCCACGAGCCGAAGACCTATCTCTACGCATTTCTTGCCCGGATCACGCGGCATCTTTCTCTGAACGCCTGCCGCAGCCGCGGCCGGCTCAAACGGAGCGCATTTCTCTGCGAGCTGAGCGATGAACTGGAAGCCTGCATAGCCGCGCCGGACGATGCCGCCTGCCGTATGACGGACGAGGACCTGCGCGACATACTCAATGCCTTTCTTTCCTCGCTGCCGGAAAAAAGCGGAATGTATTTCTGCGCCGGCACTGGTTTCTTGATTCCGTCGCGGACATCTCCAAGCACTTTGGACTGTCAGAAAGCAGCGTAAAGACTACGCTTTTCCGCTGTCGCGCGCAGCTCCGGCAAATGCTTGAAAAGGAGGGTTACACGCTATGAACGGTAATGAACTTTTAGAAAATGGAGTTGGTTGACGCCGCTTTCGTGGAGGCGGCGGACAGCGCTTCTGCAAAAAAGCATCCCGGCTGGATTAAATGGGGCGCACTGGCAGCCTGCTGCTGCCTTATCATTTTCGGCGCGCTTGCCGTCCGCAGCCGTGAAAGGAAACCGGCGCTGCCGGGAATTGCGAAGTATGCGGAAGCGCCCATGCAGGAAGACGGCACACCCGCCGTTATTCCGTATAACGGCATTTATGAAGAGGAAGCGCCCGAACGCGATGACTCGCCCATTCTTTCCATGTTTACACCGGATCCCGATGAGCCGCAAAGCGAGCCCTGCTACGCAGCGCCGCAAAATGGAACCGTCTATTATTCCGTCCCGCTCTCCAATGCACTGGCAGCATACGGTTCCTCCGTCCGCTACCGTGTGGTTGTGTTTCTTTTCCAGAACGAATTTCAGCTTGAAAGCAATACCCCGGAAGTCATGCGCGAGATGGAGCGTCTGAACGAGGCAGGCTATCCCGTGTTCTACAAAAGCGGAGATGAAAACGGCACGGTTTTCGCACATTTTTCCATGCTTCTGCAGGAATCACAGCTTGTTGAATTTGCCGCCAATGAGGATTACGGCTATATGCTGTTCTTCTACAGCGAGGTTTTCAGGGATGAAGCTGCCTCCGCTTCCGAAGTCACCGGTTTTCAAAGCTCCATTGAAACGGAAGTGCAGCCGGAATATCTCCCCACCCCTATGTATCTGCAGGAAGCACGAAGGGATGCAGCATTCGGCGCATATCTGCCTCGGGAGCTTCCGGCAGGACTGGATGAGGAAGAGATTCTTCGTTATTCCGAGCCGAAAAATGAAAGTCTTTTTGCAATCTGGTGCAATGACTCTGCCGAGGTGGACTGGAAAATCTCCTTCTTCAGGGAAGCAGACCGTGCCCGACTGACCGGCGTAGACGAAACCGAAAACTATGATCTTTCTCTCTACCCCGTTCCCCGCGCGGATTCCGTTCCGCAGGAACTTTATGAAATCGTCAGCGACCCGATTTTTGAGGCGCAGGAACTGACTCCGGATGTAGTAATGGCACGTGCTTATCGCAGAAGTGAGCGCAGCGACAACGGCGGCTGGTATATGGCATTCAGCGTCAAATACGGTGATATTCTCGTCAGCGTCCACGCAAAAGGCGTGGAGCCGGAATGGGTATTCCGGCAACTGAACGCACTTGCAGAATAAGGCAAAAGGGGCTGCTGCAAAATGCTCATTTGCAGCAGCCCCTTTTTTTAATAAAAACCACCCTGCCTGTCATTGCGAGCCAGTGATCGACATCACCGGCGTGGCAATCCGTTCTCTTTCACTTATCGCTATTGCAGTATGCCTCCGGCAGCCTACTTTTCTGCCAAAGCAGAGAAAAGCAGGAAAAAGCTGCTTTTATCAGCCTTCTACATACCTGTACCTCGCCACGTGCTGACTTCAGCAAACGTGCAGGTGCAGGTTTTTCGCATGAAGTCACCAATGCAGATCGTCAGTACGCGGCGACCGATGTCAGGGTGGCGAGGGTTCCTCCGCCTGGAATTACTCTGCGCGGGGCAATCCGGAGATGCAGGGAAACACTCACTTTACAAAACCGATTCTCTGTTTACTTTACCTTCATGGCTCTGACAGAGTTCAGAACTGCCAGCACCATCACGCCGACGTCTGCAAATACTGCCTGCCACATGGCGGCAAATCCCAACGCGCCGAGGATCAGCATCGCAACTTTTACAGCAATCGCAAATGCAATATTCTGCCGGGCGATCGACCGGATTCTTGCCGCGATCTGCACGGCCTTCGCCAGCTTGCCGGGCTGATCGTCCATCAGCACCACATCCGCCGCAGCCACCGCCGCATCGGAACCGAGCGCGCCCATGGCCGCGCCGATATCCGCTCTTGCCAGCACCGGTGCATCGTTCACACCGTCACCTACGAACAGCAGCTTCCCGCTGTTTTCCTGCAGCAGCCTTTCCACGTGCGTGACCTTATCTGACGGCAGCAGCTCTGCATGGTATTCATCAATGCCGAGAAGTGCCGCAACCGCATCTGCATTCTCCTTTCGGTCGCCCGTCAGCATGATAGTCTTCTCTACGCCGCGCTTTTTCAGTTCCCGGATGGCTTCCGCCGCGTCAGCCTTCACCTCATCGCCCACAACGATATAACCAAGATAGTTTCCGTCCTCCGCCAGATGCACAACCGTGCCGACGCAAGTGCATGCCGGAACCTCGATCCCGTTCTGCCGGAGCAGGCGTTCATTGCCCGCCAGCACCGTTCTGCCGTCAATCTGTGCGCTGACGCCGTGACCTGCCAGCTCCTGCACATTTTCCGCATCGGCTGCATCCGGTGTCAGTTTGCAGGCTCTGCAGATTGCTTTCGCCACAGGGTGCGTGGAATATTGCTCCGCCCTTGCCGCAAGCTCCAAAAGCGCCTGCTCACTTATTTTCTCTGCATGAATTGCCGTGACGGAAAAGCTGCCCTTTGTCAGCGTACCGGTCTTATCAAATACGACCGTCTTTACTTCCGTCAGATCATCCAAAATGTTGCCGCCCTTGATCAGAATGCCGCAGGTGGATGCGCCGCCGATGCCGCCGAAGAATGCCAGCGGCACGGAAACAACCAGTGCGCACGGGCATGAGATGACCAGGAAGATCAGCGCAATGCGGATCCAGTCCGCCCAATGTTTGTCAAAAAGCGGCGGGATCACCGCAAGCAGTAACGCACAGATCACCACCATGGGCGTATAGACCTTTGCGAATTTCGTGATGAACCGTTCACTTTTGGATTTGTTTTCTGCGGAATTTTCCACCAGTTCAAGAATTTTCGACACGGTGGACTCTCCGAAGCTCTTTGTGGTGCGAATACGAAGTACACCTGACTGATTGACGCAGCCGGAAATTACTTCGTCCCCCGCTGTCACATCCTGCGGCAGCGCCTCGCCGGTCAGCGCCATGGTATCAAGGCTGGAGCTGCCCTCCACAATCACGCCGTCGATGGGAATCTTCTCGCCCGGCTTTACCACGATCACGCTGCCGGCTTCCACCGTCTGCGGCTCGACCTGCCGCACCTCACCGTTTTTCTCCAGATTCGCATAATCCGGGCGGATATCCATGAGCTTCTCAATGGATTCTCTGGTACGATCCTCCGCCATATCCTCGAACAGCTCTCCCACCTGGAAAAACAGCATAACGAAAACGGCTTCCGGATACTCACCGATGGCAAACGCGCTGATGGTGGCAATCGCCATCAGAAAATCTTCGTCAAAAACCTCTCCGTGCAGGATGTTCTCTCCTGCCTCCAAAAGCACACCGCCGCCGACAATCAGATAGGGCACCAAAAATGTCAGCAGCCGGACGATGCCGCTTGTCGGCAGAAGCCACGCAGCCACCAGCAGCGCAGCTCCGGCAATTATTTTTGCAAGCTGAATTTCCTGTTCCTTTTCCATTTATCTCACTCCTCCAGATGTTCCTTGGCCATGCCGATGATCGTCGCCACATGGTCATCCGCCAGCACATAGAAGATCGTCTTTCCGTCCCGGCGGCTTCGGATCAGCTTTGCCTGCCGCAGGATCTTCAGTTGATAACTCATGGCAGGCTGCGAAATGCCCAAAAGCTGCGCCAGATCGCACACGCAAAGCTCCGCCTGCGAAAGCGCATAGAGAATTTTAATGCGGGTGGAATCCCCGAACACCTTAAAAAGCTCTGCCAGCTCCGCCAGCTCATCCTCGTCCGGCGTCTGCATTGCCACCGCGCGCACGGTATCGTCATGCACAATGTGCTGCTCGCAGCACTCGTTTTCGTATCGATCCAGCATAAGCAGTTTCCCCTTTCACATAGAAATATAAACATTTATTTATGCGTCTATGATAGCACAGATTTCCTTCATGTCAAGGAATTTTTCCGAATATATGCCGCGCAAACAATGATTTGATGCTATGCATGAACTCAATACACCTCTCGCAGCAGCTCCCAGCGGTGGCTGCGGATACAGTAGCGCAGCTCACAGAGTGTTTCCTTCTCTTCCAGAAGCGCCCTGCAAAGAAAATCAATAGACTCAATTCCCACATAATCTGTCCTGCGAATATCCATGATACGAACAATACTCGCCGTATGCATCCTATGTGTGCGATCCTCAAAGCGAAATCGCAGCGGCTGCAGCTCGCCGTCCGCCGAGCAGCAGGATATCATCTGGATTGGAAGCTTCCGGTCAACCACCGCGATCTCCCCTTTCTTTTTTGAACATTTGTTTTATTATAGCAGTTCTGTCCGCACTTTGCAACTGCCATATCCCGGACTGATTGTCTTTTCACTTTCAAATTATGATCCGTTTGACGCCTTGACATATATGGTATAATAAGATTGTTGAGATTCTGTCTTTTCAGAGAAGGAGGTGCCGGCATGGCGGAAACGGGCATCAAAATCGCCGCAAAAAACCCGAAAGCCTATCATGAATATTTCATTGAAGAAAAATTCGAGGCTGGCATCGAGCTTTCCGGCACGGAGGTCAAATCCATCCGGCTGGGCACGCTGAGTCTGAAGGAAGCATGGTGTCAGATCAAAGACGGCGAGCTTTTTATCCGTCAGCTGCACATCGCTCCCTATGAGCAGGGCAACATTTTCAATAAAGACCCCCTGCGGCCGAGACGCCTTCTCATGCACAAGCGAGAAATCCAGCGTCTGTTTGGCAAGGTCAAGCAGGACGGCTATGCGCTGATCCCCCTGTCGGTCTATTTCCGCGGCTCCCTTGTGAAGGTGGAGCTTGCGCTTGCCCGGGGCAAAAAGCTCTACGACAAGCGTGAAGACGCCGCCAAAAAGGACGCCAAGCGGCAGATCGACCGGGCTATGAAAGGAAGAACATAATATGGAAAACCCTGTTGTTACCATCACCATGGAAAACGGCGGCAAGATCGTCGCTGAGCTTTATCCCGAAAAGGCGCCGCAGAGCGTGCGCAATTTCATTTCTCTTATTCAGCATAACTTCTATGACGGGCTGATCTTCCATCGCGTCATCGAAGGCTTTATGATCCAAGGCGGCTGCCCGGACGGCACCGGTATGGGCGGTCCCGGCTACTGCATCAAGGGCGAATTCCTCTACAACGGTGTCAAGAACGATCTCAAGCATAAGCGCGGCGTTCTGTCCATGGCCCGTTCCTCCTCCCCCAACTCTGCAGGCAGCCAGTTCTTCATCATGCACGAGGACGCCAAGCATCTCGACGGCCAGTATGCCGCTTTCGGTAAGGTCATCGAGGGCATGGATGTTGTTGATAAGATTGCGGCTACCAAGGTTGACCGCAACGACCGTCCTCTGACAGAGCAGAAGATCGCTTCCGTCACAGTCGATACCAAGGGTGAGACCTATCCCGAGCCCGACAAGCTCAAGGATCCCTACGGGAGATTCTGATGATTGCAATTATCACCGGCGCATCTGCCGGTCTTGGAATGGAATTTGCGAAGCAGCTGCCGCAGCAGTTTCCGGAAATCGATACACTATGGCTCATTGCCCGGCGTATCAGTCTGCTGGAAGAGCTGGCAGAACAGCTTTCCGGTGTGCAGGTTCGCTGTATCGGCATGGATCTGTGCAATCCGCGCAGCTTTAAGGAGCTTTCCGAGCTTCTGGCCGCTGAGCATCCGCAGGTCGGGCTGCTTGTCAATAACGCAGGCTGCGGCACGCTTGGAAATCTCGGAGAGGTATCCAGCGATACGCAGATGCGTATGATCGATCTGAATGTGCGGGCTGTCACGCTGATGGTCAACACTGTACTTTCCTATATGCCGGGCGGCAGCAGAATCATCAATGTCTCTTCCATTGCATCTTTCTGTCCCAATCCGCGCATGACGGTCTATTCCGCCAGCAAGGCATATATCTCTTCCTTTACGGGAGGGCTGGCAGATGAGCTGAAGCCGAAGGGCATTTCTGTTACAGCCGTCTGTCCGGGACCGATGGATACAGAGTTTTTGGATGTCGCAAAAATCCGCGGCAATTCCAAAACCTTCAAAGCACTGCCCTACTGTGATCCTGCCAAAGTCGTTGCAGGAACGCTGCAGGCAGCAAAACGCGGCAGAACCTTCTATACGCCCAAAGCATTTTATAAGTTCTACCGCGTGGTTGCCAAGATCCTCCCCATGAAGTGGATGATCCCGGCTGCCAGAACATAATTTTTCCTCAGCGCGATTATCGCGTTTTAATACCAGATCACAAGCCAGCAATGCGTTTGTGATTTGGAGAGGATGAGCAACGAAATGGACGAGGGCTCGCGCTTGCGCGGGCACAAGGGATATGGAGTTTGCTCCGACGATATGGGGCTGCACTGGTTTCGACGGGGGCAGTGAGGCCGGATAAGCGGGCAGAGGCGCCTGGCCTCTATAAAACGGGCAATTTGTCTAAATTAACTGACAACAATAACTACGCACTGGCTGCCTAATTAAAGGCGCCCGTCCTACCCGGAAGGACCACGAGCCGGGATAGGGCGTGATTGAGTGGTGACCGTGAGTACGCTAAGCTTTGCGCGTGCCATGCATCATGAAGCTACCAAGTCTGTAAGCGTGTTTGTTCGCGTGCAGGCGAGGGAATGTAAATAACAAACTGTGCCCGAAGAAAGTCTTGTCAAGTTGCTTTCGGACAGGGGTTCGATTCCCCTCAGCTCCACCATATGAACGAAACCCGTTTTTCGAACAATTTTTTCGAAAAACGGGTTTCTTCTTTTTGGAGAGCCTTGCAATGACAGGATTTTCCGATTTTGTGTTTTTGGGAAGAGGTTTCAAAACTCCAGAAACGTAAAAGTATTATTTTTACTCCATGACGTTATTTGAACACAGGTTTTCGATAATCCTGGCATAGTGCTTGTCCTCAAATGCCTGTGGTGTCAGGTATTTCAAAGTTTGGTGCGGTCGGACCTCGTTGTAAAACTGAATATACTGCTCCACGCTCTTGCGGAAGCTTTGTTCTGAGGTGTACTCTCTGCGGTATGCCTCTTCTTTTTTGAACGTGCTGAAGAAAGTTTCTGCTACGGCATTGTCACGAGGGCGACCGGTAGCGGAAAAGGATTGCTTGACACCGATGGACTGAAGCAATTGTGTGAATGCGCCCGATGTGTACTGCTTTCCTCTGTCACTATGGAAGGTCAGGTTTTTAGGTCTGCCACGCTCTTGATATGCATTCCGAAATGTCGTGGTGACCAGGTTGGTGCTGGCATTACGGGATACTCTGTAGCCGATAATCTTGCGTGAAAACAGATCGAGGATGACACAGAGGTAAACCCAGTAGCCGCTGACTTTGAAGTATGTAATGTCACTGACCCAGATTTGGTTCGGATGGTCGGCAGTAAACTCTCTTGCCAACAGATTTTGCTTTCGATACTGTTGCTGCTTTTTGTACTGTTTCTTCGCATTGGTACGAATGCTTTGCAGATCCAGTTCTTGCATAATAGACGAAATTCGTTTAGCGCTGACATGGACACCGGACTGGCCTAAAACCGTTCTGATCTTCTCTGCACCAAATCGCTGCTGGCTATCATCGAATATCTGTTGCACCTTTATCATTAGCTCTTCCTGTTCCTTCTCACGCTCACTCCGATCAGCACGGCGGAAAATGTGGTTGTAGAAAGTGCCGCGGGCAACACCAAGCGCTTCGCACAGTTCGTGTACGCTGTATGGGGATTCATCCGTCCGGTACATCTGCTCGAGCATCTTTAGTTTTCTCTGTAATGGAATCTCCTCGAGGTAACCGGTGGCTTGGATGATTTCTATCTCATGCTCCAGCTTTTCTAACCGCCTTGAAATTGCGTCAAACTCTTTGGGGGTGTATGTGCGTTGTGGAGTCTGAATGGAGCAGTATAACTTGCGCCAGTGGTAAATGGTACTTTGTGCGATACTAAGTTCTTGGCTCAGACTTTTGATTGAATCGCCTTTTTCGTAGCGTCGGATGACTTTGCGCTTAAATTCTTCTGGATATTCTGTAGGCATAATCCCATCTCCCTTCAAAGGACAAGGATAGGCCCAGCACGAACTATTGTCGAGTCATTGAGAATGGGTATAAACTGTGATACACTATCCTCAAAAGCATTGATTGAACGATTGTACCGGGGAGATAGCGTTGAATAACCAGTAAAAGAGGAGTGTAATTTAATGAACACTTTATTATCTACATTATCTACGAAGGACCTCGATGAAATGTATTGTAAACGAGACTATGCAAATCTCATCAAAACATTGTATCCAAATTATAAAAAGCACGGGATAAGACCAGGGAAAAATTGGTCAAGCGACTGGCACTCTTATAAACTTTTGTGTTCATCATTGTTTTTAGAAGGGTGTTATTATGACTGCCTCATTATGATGAAAGAGCTCTTCTCTGGTGAGAGATTTGATTCTGATGCTCTTACTCCAAGGGAAAGAGTACATTTTGTTGAGTGTGCATTAGAATCTTTGCTCTATTGTGTGTTTAACGGAGCTCCGTGGGACATCGATGCAAGAGAAGCGTTGGAAACGGCGCTTGAAAAAGCACCCCAGTATTATAAGGCTTGCAACGAATATAGTGATGAGAAATATTATCATATAAAGGAACTTTATGCTAAGTTTTTGGCAGGAACTCTGCCATACTACACGGTAACTTTTTTTGTCCCATTAGTGTTGAACTTTGATAGCTATACCTTTAATTTGTCAGATGCGCCTCCATATCAAAGCATGACTGTTAAACAAGAAAAGCGCGGATCTGTCAATGGTATGCTATTTTCCACAACAATAAATGGGTTTATTAAAGCGGATTCATTCTGGGAAGGCCCACTCTGGGAGGAACGTCAGAAATTAGCTGTAGCCACGTTGCCGGTGAATATGATTAATCACCTGTTATTGATCATAGCAGAAGGTGACACACAAGATTTTATGCCGAGAATACGACCGGAGCAATTGTCCAGCATTGTGATACACCAATACATGGGTGATGGAAAAACATATCATTGGTGCGACGGCACAATGTTTGATGGTCAATTTATAAAAAAATGGGCGCAAAGAACAGAGTATGGCCAAGAAACCCTCGAGAGAATTAATCAAATTCTGATCCAAAATTATAATTTACCGTTGTACGCAACGCTCTATCATCAAGCACAGAATGTAATGAATGTAGGTTTGTATGAAGAGAGCATAATGCTATTTTTTGCATGCATTGAAGCAACTGTGCATTATTGGTGTGCACACCTTTCGGAGCTGCACGGAGCAAGTACGGAATATGCAGAATTTGAAACGAAGAAGCATGTTTGCAGGAATTGTTCTCTTTATCAAGAAAAACCAACGGCTCAAGGAGTCAGTTCATCGGAGATGCCTCCATCAATTCGTAGCTATCCTGGCTTTTTGAAAAAGCAAAAGATTATTAATGCTGATCAGGAAAAAATGCTTCGTAAGTTTATTGTTGAAGCGCAAAATGAAAATTTGAGAAATAAGATGATGCATGGTGAAGTAGGTCGCGTTTCTTTGGCACAAGTGGAAAATTGCAGGAAAACAATTTATAAAATAAATGAGATATTCATTTCAGTTGCTGATGGGCACAAAAAATAGCTATCACCAATGCGATGGTGATGGCATCTATAGTGTTGGGATTACACATAAGTCCACCGTAATTTTGATAGAATTACGGTGGACTTTTTCTATGCCCGAAAACCGCTTGAAATAAGGCTTTTGGAGTGTTTCAGCGTATTACGAACCCCGCTGCAGAGCATTTCTGCGGCGGGGTTTTGTGCATTTTATGGAGATTGCGGCTGTCTGTGCCATTGTAATCGTTAAACTACCGAGTATTCGTTAAATCACAGCGGTAATCGTTAAACAGCCGAGTTCTGATAATACTCCTTATGAGAAAATCGGCGAAG
>JAEDIZ010000030.1 GCA_016296635.1 Oscillospiraceae bacterium | reverse complement strand
ACAGATAGCCAAGTAGAACGGTTATTGGATGCTGTTCGTGGATTGCCACCATATGTATTTATTATGCTTGGTCTCTATGCAGGGTTGCGGCGAGAGGAAATACTGGCATTACAGTGGGATTCAGTTAATCTCGACACCCCTGCACCATATTTGACAGTGCGTAGAGCGTGGCACACAGAACACAATCGACCGGTAATTCTATCAGAGCTAAAAACAAAGGCAGCAGAAAGAAATATACCTCTGCCTGTTTGCCTTGTGGACTGCTTGCGGGAAGCCCAAAAAACGTCTACTGCCGAATATGTTGTTGCAAATCGTGATGGAGATCCGCTTTCTTACACACAATTTAAGCGTCTTTGGCAATATGTTGTTACCAGAACAACAAAAGAACGAGCATATTATAGATATGAGGATGGAAAGCGAGTTAAACATACTGTTACGCCTGTTCTCGGAGAGAAGGCCGCGCATAACGGCAAAGTTGTTTACAGTCTGGACTTTGAGGTCACCCCACATTTGCTCCGTCACACATACATTACGAACCTCATTCACTCGTCGGTTGATCCCAAAACCGTTCAATATCTCGCAGGACACGAAAGCAGTAAAATCACTATGGATATATACGCAAAAGTGAAATACAATCGCCCAGATGAACTAGTTGTTGCACTGGGTAACATTTTTTCGCAGTGGGACAATGAATAAAAGAATACAAAGAGCGAGAACGTACATTTCTCGCTCTTTGCGTTTTCAATGCTCGACATCCTTGCTGCTTTCTTACTTTCCACGCAAAATATACATAAAAAAGCAAGCCGGAAAGGAGCATACATATGGCTAAGAAAAATCACAATGTACCGGAATACGGTGCAGTAGTCCGAAAGGGCATCCAGTATTACAGAACGCGCATCACAGATGCCGATGGAAAACGAGTGGACCTATACGCACTAACTCGAGAAGAACTCTACCAAAAAGAGCAGGAAGCGCGAGCCTTGGTTGAGGATGCTATCTTCCGTCGAATGAATCCAACTGTTGAAGAATACTGCGAAAAGTGGCTGATTATGCAATCGGCTACAGTATCCTCTGCGACATTAAAAGGATACTCTTCAAGAATAAAAAACTACATCGTAAAGCCTCTGGGTCATATGTATTTGTCTGATGTAACATCAGATGATATCAAACTGGCACTTATCCCTGCATCACAAAAATCCGCTTCTTTATATGCCACTGTGAATATGTTGATGAAGTGTATCTTTTACTCAGCAGAAAGAAGTAAGCTTATTGACTATAACCCATCTGCAAATATTTCTGCAAGAGGTGGAACTCCTACAAAAGATAAAGAGGCTCTAACCGATGAGCAAATAGACAAATTGCTAGATGCTATTAGAGGTCTTAGACCGTATGATTTTATTATGATCGGTTTATACGCAGGACTTCGTAGAGAAGAGATCTTAGCTCTGCAATGGGACTGTGTATTTCTGGATGCGCCCACCCCATACATCTCTGTTCGCCGTGCATGGCGCACTGAGCACAACAGGCCAGTAGTAGATACAATTCTAAAATCTCCTGCAGCACGACGGGATATTCCCATCCCTAAATGCCTGGTGGACTGCCTACGTACAGCAAAAGCAAAATCCAATTCGCTGTATGTTATATCTGACAACAACGGTCAACCATTGTCCTATGCGCAGTTTCAGCGCCTCTGGAAGTACGTGACTGTAAGATCTACACAGGAAAGAACTTACTACAAATATGTAAATGGCCAGAGCATTAAATACACCGTTAGCCCAACGCTTGGTGGGAGTCAAAAAAAACAACCCCAAAATCGTTTATACGCTGGACTTTACAGTTACTCCACATCAGTTGCGTCACACCTATATCACGAATTTACTCTATGCCGGAGTTGATCCTAAAACCGTCCAATATCTTGCTGGTCATGAAAATAGCAAAACAACTATGGACATTTATGCCAAAGTAAAATATAATAAACCAGAAGAACTTCTGAGTGTGGTCAATTCAGCTTTCAAACAGTGATTTCATCCCTGTTAGATGCCCCCTTTTATGAGTTAAAATATGGGGCAACTTTTTTGTGGGAACCTTGAAAATCCGTGAAAATCCTTGAAAAACAGAGAAAAAGCGCGAAAAATTGAGGGCTCCGAGCACAGAAAGATGTGCAGTACGGTCTCAAGGCCGCACGTCGTGCTCCCCAGTTCTCCAAGAGATAAGTTGGGTTCGCAAAACCGAATATTTATGCAAGAAAAGCCCGAAAATGTGTATTTTCGGGCTTTTTCATTGAATATTGTTGTATATTTTCTCTGTTATATTCTGACGAAGTTTGTCAGATTTTGGTGTGATTTCTCCCAATTTATCACAATTTATATGGGCTAGAAGAGGGTTGAAAATGGCCCCGATTTTGCCTGTTTTGGGAGCCAATTTTTGGTAAAAATCAGGTCAAAAACCACTATCGCAGACCAAGTTTTTCAGGTGGTTTACCAGTGTGAATCCGTCACAGTTTGACAAAATTTAATAGATGTTATCATGTTTGAATAAGCGTCAATCAATCTCCATTCGGAGAAGGGTTGGCGCTTTTTTTGTTGCCCGAAATCGGGTAAAAGGAGGTGAGAGAATCGTGAGAGCGTATGGCAAGCCATGGGACTACAACGTGTATTCCTGCAAGTATTGTCTTTACTCGAAAGGAAGAAGAACCGGATGTGTTTATCCGAAGGGCTGCTGTTGTCCTATACCGCAGAAGCCCAAGATGAGATTCGGAACTGAGATCCATTATCCAAGTCCTGAAAAGCAGACGGTAACAAAGTCTGACTGTGATAACTGTCCTTATGGCCGTGATTCTCCCTGCATCGGGTGGTGCACAAAAGAGGTCATGAAGGCTGTAGGTCTTCCAAGGGAGAGAAGCCTGACGGCAGATTTCCTCAAGAGCCTGCTTGCTGTATTTCTTGCTGAAGCTCAGCACTCCCTGGCACATCCGGTAAGTCTGTACTTCCAGCTTGCGGCTGGCGAGAATGCGCTTAATGACCTCGCTGGTGTTCGGCCCAATGGTCATTGCCCGGTGGGTGAAATAAGTCCCGTTCCATTCGGAAATCTCTCTGTAATTCTCGGGAAGATGGCTCAGATCGGTAGACCATTGGCTCCGGCTGGTTGCTCTCGGCCATTCACAGATGAAGTCTCCCTCTTTGGAGAAAATCTTCACTGTAGTTGTTGATGCTCGGATGAGTACCTCTTTGTGCAGATATCATGTCTGATACGGACAGCACGTTCGATTTCCTTAAAGAGATGCAAAGACAAAAGCAAGAAGAACATGTGGTGCTGAATTCTATTAAAAAGCTGCAGCCATTTCCAGAACATCCCCTTTCAGGTTCCGGCTGATCAGTTCATGCAGCAGTTCGTAGACAGCATCCAAAATGTTGGTGTGCTCGTTCCGGCTAACGTATGTCGCACCAGAATCGGAAGACTATCAGCTGATTAGAGGGCATGGAAGAAACATGCTTGCGAGATTTTTGGCTTGATATCTACCCTGCATCATCCGAAACGTGGATGATAATGGGGCAACGATTATGATGGCAGGTCCGACCCAAACCGTAAAGATGCTTTCAAATCTTGCATGCCGCCCGTGACGCAGCAAAGCGAGAAACGCGTCCCCAAAAGTTAGATTTTTCCGGAACCATAAGGAAAACAACTCTAGCCAGGACAACTTTTGGTAGTATGCAAGATCCACTATATATCAGCAGTTTTAAGCAGTGTGTTTTCATTCGTACGGCTTGAAAGCTGCAGGAGATGCTCTATCGTTCAACAAGCACTCAGGTTTGCAAATATCTCGATTTAAGAGAACTTCTGTTTTCGGAAGTTCTCTTTTATCCTGGCGAAAAGGCGCAAACAAAGGCAGCTTCCTTTCGGAAGCTGCCGATGAAAAATCTGTGATTAACCCTTAACCGAGCCAGCTGTAATACCTTTAATGAAGTACTTCTGCAGGCAGAGGAAGAGGACGACCATAGGAGCGCTTGTAAGAAGTACGCCGGCGAAAGCGTGTCCGTACTCATTGACCTTTTCGCCGAAGAAACTGTAAATACCAACCATCAGGGTAGGCGTCCTTGTGACGCTGAGGAGGGTGTTGCAAACGAAGTAGTCGTTCCAGATACCGACGCCGCTGACGATGCAGCAGCTGGCAATAACGGGAGCGAGCAGCGGAAGGAAGATCCGCCAGTAAACTCCGAAGGTGCTGCAGCCGTCAATGTAGGCAGCGTCTTCAAGCTCACCGGAAATACCCTTCATAAATCCTGTAAACAGGAACGTTGCGAACGGAATATTCCAGCCTGCCTGAATCAGGATCGGGCCGATCAGCTTGCCGTGGATGCCGAGCGTTTTCACTTCGACAACGAGCGGGATAACGCAGGCAACGAAGGGAACGACCATGCAGGTGACAAGCAGGGAATAGTAACGTTCGAAGAACTTGTTCTTGATTCTTGCAATGGCGAAACCGGCAAGCGAAGCAACGACGATCAGCATCACCAAAGAGACAATCGTGATGATCGCGGTATTCTTCAGTGCCGGCCAGTATCTGATCGCCTTGATGGCACGCGGGAAGTTATCCAGCGTGAACATTTCCTTTGTTAAAAGGAGCGGATTCTGAAGAATCATTTTGCGAGTCTTGAATGCGCCGATCACAAAATAATAGATAGGCGTAAGAATCAGAATCGTGCAGATAACGAGGATGAATTCCTCAAAGAATTTTTTTATGCCTTCGCGCTTTTTCATCAGGTAATGTCCTCCTTCTTACGCATTACAGCAAGCTGTATTAAGGAGAAAACAGTTATAATCAAAATCAAGCAAACCGCCAGAGCAGAGCTTCTGCCATAATCCATGGTATTGAATGCGTAGAAGGTGATTCGCTGAGCCAGCAGAAGGGTGGTTGTACCCGGACGACCATGAGAAATCAGGTACGGCAGCTCATAAGCCTTATAAGCGGCGATTGACGTTGTCAGCATGTTAATTGTGATGGACGGAGCCATAAGAGGAATGGTGATAAACTTCCTCTGCTGTCTCTCGGTCGCACCATCAATAGCAGCCGCTTCATACAGATCCTGAGAAATGCCCTGAAGACCTGCCATAAAGATTACAACACAAATACCGATTCTTGCCCAGGTAGCTGCGGCAATAATCGCAAAGTTTGTAAGTCCGACTGTTTCCAGCCAGTTGACCGGCTGACCGCCGAAATGGACGATGATCTTATTGATCATGCCGTTATTGTAGTTATACATGATGCGCCAGAGAACACCGACGACCGTACCGGAAAGCAGGGTCGGGAAGAACCAGGCAGAACGAAGGAAGCCGCGGGAAACTCTGCCTTTGCCCTTTTTATCAAGAGCCAGCGCAACAACAAATGCAATAAGAATAGTCAGAATCGTCATGCCTACGGCGAATACGAGCGTAGCAAGCATCATGGTGCCGAAGTCACTCATACCGCGCAGATTTGCATAGTTTTTGAAGCCGACGAAGGTTTTCGGCGAGGTTGCAACGCCGTTCCAGTCGGTCAGACTATAATATACAACGTAAAAGCAGGGAACAAGAACAAAAATAGCAACAAGCAACGCGGACGGCAGAATGAAAAGCAGACCTGTTAAAAAACGCTTTCTTTCTCTTTGAGAACGGTGCTTTGGGTTTTTCAGTTTCATTGAAAACTCCTACTCTATGTATCCGATTTGAAAACGGCCCCAATGATAAAGACCATTGGGGCCTTAATTCTAACGCTTAATAATCTGTGTGATTATCGATTAAGCCTTGTTTTTGTAGCTGGTCTTGACGAGTTCGGTCATGGCGTCAACAGCAGCCTGCATATCCTTCAGACCTGCGATGCAGTCCTGAATGTCGCGGTTAGCTGCATCACTGAACTCAGAGGTCCAGAGGTTGAAGCCCATGGTAACGAAGGGAGAAGCGCCCATCTCAGCAACCAGCGGAGTCATCTGCTCTTTCAGAACAGCGTCGGTCATCGGGATAACAGGAACGTTGCCGGCAACGTTCTGGATGATTGCATAGTGGTTCCAGAAGTAGTTGACGAAGAGGTCGATAGCTTCTTCTTCAGCTTCGGATCTGTTGGGATCTGCAGTTACGCCCATGGCGGTCTCGGCAGTTGCGGAGATCCATCTGGTTTCGCCTTCATCGTTGAAGCAGGGCAGAGCTGCGACTGCGAGTGCGGGATCGCCGGCATACTCGGTGATACCATCCAGGATTGCATTGCCGTTCCAGTTACCTGCAAGGCAGATAGCAGCCTGACCGTCGGTCATGATGGTGGTGACATCATCTTCGTTTGCTGCGGAGGTACCAACGAGGAAGTAGGGCTGCAGTTCGTTGAACTTCTCAACGATTTCGGGATATGCGTTGAATTCAAAGGTGCCGTTCTTGAAAGCGTCTTCATAAACGCCGGCGCCGAGCTGTTCGCCGCAGGCATTCGCGATCAGGAGCTCGAAGAGCATCCAGCTGGTGGTGGTCTTACCGGCTGCTACGGTGAAGGGAGCAACACCGGTCTTTTCCTGAATGTCCTTGCAGCAAGCGATCAGCTCCTGCCAGTTCTCGGGGATCTTGTCCCAGCCGGCCTCGTTGAGGATAGCCATGTTATAGAACATGCAGGAGAAAGCTGCGCCGTAGGTCTCGCCCATGAGGACGCCATTATAGGTCATAGCATCCTTATAGGACTGCGGGATCTGATTCGCGCATTCGAATTTGTTGAAGTCTTCCATGAGGCCGTCATCGACCATCGTTCTGCGGAGTTCGTCGTTGTCCACGGGGATGAGGTCGGGCAGCGTGTTGGAAGCGATTGCGGCAACGAGGTACTCGGTGCTGCTGCCGCCGCCGCGGGAAATGCCTTCAACATTGATCCAGGGATACTCAGCTTCGAAGCCAGCTTCCATCTCGTCGAATGCATCGCCCCATTCGGTAGCGACGATGTATGCATCGATGGTCACATTTTCTTTCTCTTCGGGCTTTGCTTCTTCAGCAGGCTTTGCTTCTTCAGCGGGCTTTGCTTCTTCAGCAGGCTTTGCTTCTTCTGCGGGCTTTGCTTCTTCTGCGGGCTTTACGTCATCTGCAGGAGTCTCAGCCTTTGCAGCGCAAGCGCAAAGAGTGAAGAGCATGCAAAGAGCCAGAATGAGAGCTAGGGTCTTTTTCATTTGGTTTTCTCCTTTTCTAAAAATTCATTCGTGATATTGCACAAAAATTAGTCGTCTTTTTGTACACATCACTTATGATATATATAATACTCTGAAAATGAAGATTTTTCAACTACCAAAAGCAAAAATTTTCAGGCATGCTTTTTTGACTTATGTTTTTGCGTAATTTGTATTTACATTTCCATTCGTTTTCGTTTGTTTATAATAACAATTTCGCATATTTTTAAAATACCATCTCGCATTACTTTTGATATCGTATATTGTTTCGTAAAAACTCATATTTTTTCTTTTCATTATTTTCTATTGCGTTGAATATACATTATTGTTTCAAAAGTTCCGAAATAAATGAACCCTGTGAAAAAAAAAATGAACTACCGTCAATTCGCAATGATAAAGATCACCCTTCGTGTAAAATACCCTCTCTCTCCGATTGTGTTTCTTTTGATATCGTGTGCCGTCAAATCAGGCTTTTGTTGCAAATGTACATTGTAAAGAACCCCGCACAGAGTGTACGCTGTGCTGAGTTCAACGGTTTTCGTTTTATTCCTATTCTATTTCAAAAATGTCCGGACATCTTCCGTGCGGATATCAATGAAATCGTCGCTGACGCCGTCCGACAGTAAAATATACGACAGCTTTTTCCCGGGTGCGCCGCCGACGGAAAGCCCGAAGCGTTCATCTATCGGATAGAGTCTGATATACAAACCGAAACCGGTTTCCGTATACAAATAACCGTCAAAGTCGTTCCATGTCAACTCGTCGCCTTTCTCGGAAAGAAACACAATATCGTCCAGCGTCAGCCGTCTGTTCTCAAGCGCCTCCAGTTCTGCCGGGATCCAGCGAAGATAGCCCCACTGCCGCTGTTCGGAGTCCACCTCATCCACGGCAACCGCCGTGCCGCAGATCTGATAGGTGTAGTATTCTCCCGGCAGATCAGGATTCGTGAAATACACAGTCCCCGCGAGACCGGTGTTGTATGCCTGCTCGGCGGATAACTTCCCTGCCTGCGTAAAGCCATGGGGCAGCCTCGTTTCCGGCTTGTAGGGATCGATATAGAAAGCCCCGTCCATGTTCAGCATAGGACGCTCTGTATTAGGCGTCTGCGGTGCTGAAAACAACGAATACGCTTCCGCCTGGTTCCCGTCATAGACCATGATGTGGATTTCTTCCCCGTTCACTACATCGGCAGACATTCCGACTGCATAGATACAGTCCTTTTCCGCCTGCATGAAGCTCAGCACACCGCCCGGCTGGATTTCTCTGATGAGTTTCGTTTCTTCTTCCCTGCGCAGTTCGATTTCCACCGGGAAAAGATTGCGGTTCTGAAAGGTCAGCACGCCGGTCGAGGAGGTGATTTCTTCCTCGCTGAAGACCGTCAGGGATGCGCCGGCAGATACTGCCGTGCAGTCCCATTGCGGAAGCACTTCTTCCTGCTTCGGATCTGTAAGGAAACACAACGCCATGACAATACAGCCTGCGACCGCCGCAATCGTGACCCAAAAAGCCGGCTTTTTGTAGTTCATGACGCCCTTGATTCTTGCTTTCACACCCACCTCGCCGAAGGCCAGCGGATACGCCGCCATGCTGCTGCGGCGGATGCTGCAGTTCAAAAGCGCAGACGAATACGCCCGTCTGCCGTCGGCATCCAGCTCATGGACCACCTTTTCATCGCAGGCCGCTTCTATATCCCGGCAGAAAAGCACATAGGCCAGCCACATCAGCGGCTGAAACCAGTAAACCGCCAGCAGCGCAAAACCCAAGAGCTTCCACCAGTGGTCTTTTCTTGCAATGTGCGCCCACTCATGGGCCAGCACCGCCTGCAGATCCTCTTCCGCAAGATCATAGGGTAGATAGATGGTCGGATGAATGATACCGAAAATGAAGGGGGAGGAAACGAACTCGCTTCTTTTGATGTTCTTCTGCATCAAGGTCGCCGTTGCAAGCTTCCGCTTTAGCCGAATCGCGCTGCATACCGCATACAGAAGCATGGCAGCTGCACCGATGATCCAAAGTCTTGAAAGTACAAATGACCATATCTGTGTCGGATTTGCGCTGTCTGTCACCGTGGCTGTCAGCGATGCTTCCAACATGGGATTGACAATGTTGTCAACGACTGCAATCCCACTTTCGATCTGCGGCTGCGCCGTGAAGATCATTTCCTGTGGCAAGGGCTCCGCACTTGGGAGCAGGCTCAGACTGCTCTCAATCGAAAACGGCAGAATCAGTCGAAGCGCCACAAGACCCCACAATACGCAGAATACCCACCGCGGTGCCTTGCGGAACACAAGCCGCAGCACCGTCACCGCCAGCACGAGCCAGCCGGCAGATAAGCTGAGATTAACCAGCTTTAGGAAAAAAGCTTCCATGCCGCCCCTCCTTACTTTTCAATAATCCGGCGGATCTGCTCGATCTCCGCGTCCGACAATGCCTGGCGCTTGCAGAAGGCCGTCAGAAATGCGGGCACCGAGCCTTCAAAGGTTTTCTCCATCATCTCATCCATTTCTGCACGCTGAACCTCCTCCTTACTGACAAGAGAGGTCACAGTGGCATTTTCGTTTTTTACCACGCCGCGCTCACTCAGCCGCTTGATGACGGTATAGGTGGTCGTCCGGCTCCAGCCCAGTTCTTCGGCGCAGAGCTTTGCCAGCTTTGTGCTGTTGATGGGCTCATTCTTCCATAAAATCAGACAAAAGCGATACTCGCTTTCAAATACCTTCGGTGCAGCCATGGATGGTTCTCCTTTCGTCTAATGCGTTAGACTTCATTTATAGTCTAACGCATTAGACTTATTTTGTCAATAGAGAATCCCGGAAGAAAACTCTTCCGGGATTGACCTCTTATTTTTTGAGCTTTGCGGTTTTCTCGCAGGCCGCCTTGACGGCGCTTGCCGCCGCATAGCGGAAACCGGACTGTTCCAATGCCATAACGCCCTCAATGGTGGTGCCGCCGGGCGAACAGACCTCATCCTTGAGCTTTTCGGGATGCTTTCCGCTCTCTTTCAGCATGGCCGCGCTGCCGAGAATCGTCTGCGCTGCGTAAAGCGCCGCCTTGTCACGGGGTACGCCGCAGGCTACCGCGCCGTCCGCCAGCGCTTCGGCGAACATATAAACATATGCCGGGCCGCAGCCGGAGAGGGCAGCTGCCGCATCAAAGAGCTTTTCATCCAGCTTGTCGATCACGCCTGCCGCCTGCATCACAGACAAAAACTCCGTTTCGTCCTCTTTGCTGATGTCCTTTCCGCAGCAGTAGAGGATCATACCCTGTCCAACGGATGCGGGTGTATTCGGCATGATGCGTATGCAGCGACTTGATCCGACTGCCTCGCAGATTTCCTCCAGCGCAACGCCCGCCGCCATAGTGACAACAATCGTATCCTCGGAAATCAGTTCTTTCAGCCCTGCCGCCACCTTCAAAATGACATTCGGCTTGACTGCAAGAAACACAAAGCGCGCATTTGCCGCCAGATCTGCCGTATCCGTCACCGTTGTGCCGGGAAGCTGCGCTGCCAGCGCTTCGATTTTCCGGGTGTCCATATCAAAAACCGCCAGCGACCGCACACTTTTATATACTGCCGTTGCCAGAGCGCCGCCCATATTGCCGGCGCCGATAAATCCTGCATCGTATTTCATATTCTTCCCTCTTATCTCACATTTCCGTTTCCGCGGATCACATATTTATAAGTAGTCAGCTCCGCAAGACCCATGGGGCCTCTGGCATGGAGCTTCTGCGTGGAAATGCCCATCTCGCAGCCGAGACCGAACTCGCCGCCGTCCGTAAAACGGGTGGAGGCGTTCACATAGACTGCCGCGCTGTCCACCGCGCCGCAGAAGAAGTCTGCCGCCTGCTCGTTTTCCGTGACGATTGCTTCACTATGATGGGTAGAATGAGCGTCAATATGCGCCGCCGCACCCTGCACGCCGTCCACGGCGGCAACCGCCAGAATATAATCGAGGAACTCGGTATCAAAATCCGTCTCGCCTGCCGGTTTTGCGTTCTTTGCATAGGCAAGGCAGATTTCATCCATCCGCAGTTCCACGGGAATTTCCCGCTCCGTCAGCCGCTTTTCCAACATCGGCACAAAAGTTTCGGCGATCGCCCGATCGATCAGGCATACCTCTGCCGCATTGCAGACAGAAGGCCTGCTGGTCTTGGCGTTTTCCACGATGTTCAGTGCCTTTTCAAGGTCTGCATCTTTATCCACATAAATATGGCAGATACCGGTGCCGGTTTCGATGCAGGGAACCGTCGCGTTTTTCACGCAGGCGCTGATGAGGCCTTTGCCGCCGCGCGGAATCAGCAGATCGATATAACCGTTTCCGGTCATCAGTTCATTGGCGCTTTCGCGGCTGGTATCCTCTACCAGCATGACAGCCTCCTGCGGCAGACCTGCCGCAGTTAATCCTTCCTGCATGGCCTTCGTGATGGCCGCCGCGCTGCCGTGTGCTTCCTTGCCGCAGCGAAGAATGCAGGCATTGCCGCTCTTGATGGCCAGCGCCGCGGCGTCCGAGGTCACATTCGGGCGGCTCTCATAAATGATGGCGATCACGCCCAGCGGAACGGAGATCTTCCGGATTTCAAGCCCGTCGGCACGGGTGTGGCTGTCCAGCAGCTCCCCCGTCGGATCATCCAGTTTTGCCACATCGCCCACGCCTTGCGCCATGGCGTCGATGCGCGCTTTTGTCAGTCGGAGTCTGTCCAGCATGACATCGGAGATTTTCCCCTGTGCATTTGCAAGATCCACCGCATTGGCCGCAAGAATCGTCTCCGCATTTTCCTGCAGCGCCTGCGCCATGCAGAAAAGCGCTCTGTTTTTATCCTCGGAGGAAAAAGCCGTCAGCTTTTTGGATGCAGCCTTGACCCGCTGCATGATTTCAAGCGTTGTCATCTGTTTTTTCCTCCCGTGAATTTTGTTCCTACCGGCTTACCGTCGATCACATCGTAAAGGATGGACGGATCGCTGCCGTTGGTGATGACCATGTCAAAGCCGGCCTTCATGCAGATCTTGGCGGCCTCCAGTTTCGTGACCATGCCGCCCGTGCCGACGGACGAACCGCTGCCGCCTGCAAGCTTCTCGATCTCCGGCGTGATTTCATCGATCACGGGAATCAGCTTCGCGTTCGGATCCTTGCGCGGATCTGCCGTAAACAGTCCGTCAATATCGGAAAGCAGGACAAGAGAATCCGCCCTCACGCTCTCGGCAACGATGGCCGCCAGCGTATCGTTATCGCCGATGATCAGCTCGTTGACCGCGACGGTATCGTTTTCATTGATGATGGGGATGACGCCCAGCTCCAAAAGCCGGTTGACGGTGTTCGTAAAGTTTTCATGCTGCTCGTTATCGCGGAAGTTTTCCGCCGTCAGCAGCACCTGCGCCACGGTATGATTGTATTCACCGAACAGCTTGCCGTAGGTGTACATCAGCTCGCACTGGCCCACCGCAGCGGCAGCCTGCTTGAGTGCCAGTTCCTTCGGGCGTTCCCGCAGGGAAAGCTTTCCCATGCCCATGCCGACAGCACCGGAGGATACCACGATCACTTCATAGCCTGCATTTTTGATATCGCTGACAACCTTGCAGAAATTTTCAATGTGCCGGATATTCAGATGTCCGGTGGAATAAGCAAGGGTCGATGTACCGATTTTAATCACAAGTTTCATAGCAGTCTCCAAACAAAAAAAATTGAATCAGATATCTGTATATTAAGATATATTTGCGGAGTGGTCAAGGCGGAAAACGCAGGCGTTCCATCAGAAAGCCGCAGAAAGTTTTCTGTTAACAAACGGTTTATTTGCATCTTACACAGAAATATGATACTGTGTATTCAAACTAGCGAAAAGGAGTCCATCCATGGTCGTTCTCTGCATTATTCTTGGTTATCTGCTCGGCTCTGTCAGCGTTTCCATTCTGGTTTCAAAAAACCTGTTTCATGACGATGTACGCAATCACGGCAGCGGAAATGCCGGGGCCACCAATGTCGCGCGGGTTTTCGGTTTGAAGGCAGGCTTTCTGACCTTCCTCGGCGATTTTTTGAAAAGCGTCCTTTCCATGTGGCTCGGAAAGCTGCTGGCAGGCGATACCGGTCTCGCCCTTGCAGGCGCCGCCTGCCTGATCGGCCATTGTTTCCCGGTCTTTTTCCGTTTCCGCGGCGGAAAAGCGGTTTCTGCCGGAGCGGCAGTCGGTCTGATGCTGGACTGGCGTCTGTTTCTCATCTCAATCGCTGTATTTCTGATTGTCGCATTTCTGTTCAAAATCGCGTCCGTGGCGTCCATGAGCGGCGCAATCGCGCAGGCAGCTGCCGCTTTTCTCTTTACCGGCTCCCTGCCGCTGATTCTTTTGGCTGTCTTTACAGCAATTCTGGTTGTCTTTATGCATCGCAGCAACATTCGCCGTTTGATTGCCGGTACAGAGCCGCAATTCCATGCTGCAGGCAGGAAGGAGAAAAATTCATGAAAAAAACTGTTCTGAGAAAATACGCCCATCTGATCGCCGCCTGCGGCGTCAATGTTCAGAAGGGGCAGGAGGTTTTCATTCAAGCTGAGCTTGATCAGCCCGAATTTGTACAGATGCTGGTAGAAGAATGCTACAAACTGAAGGCCAAAAAGGTGATTGTAGACTGGAGCTATCAGCCGCTTTCCAAGGTGCACTACCGCTACCGCAGCCTTTCCACCCTTTCCGTGCTGGATAATTACGAGGAAGCACGCTGGCAGCACTATGTGGATGTCATCCCCTGCCGCATCTATCTTCTCTCCGAAGACCCTGACGGACTCAAGGGCATCAATCAGGAAAAGATGGCCAAGGCCCGTCAAAAGACCTATCCCATCATCAAGGGCTACCGCGATCAAATTGAAAACAAATGTCAATGGTGCATTGCCGCCGTACCAGGCGCCGCGTGGGCAAAGAAGCTGTTTCCCGCACTTCGCACGAGTCAGGCTGTTGAAAAGCTTTGGGAAGCAATTCTTTCCGCCTCCCGCGTCACAGACGATCCGATTGCCGCATGGGATGCACACAACCGCGATCTCAAGGCCCGCTGTGACTATCTCAACGGCCTCGGCATCCGGGAGCTGCATTACAAGAGCAGCAACGGCACAGATTTTTCCGTCGGCATGATCGAGCAGGCGCAGTTCTGCGGCGGCAGCGAAAAAAGCCTGCAGGGCATCGTGTTCAATCCCAACATTCCCTCCGAGGAATGCTTCATCTCCCCCATGCGCGGCATGGCAGAGGGCATCGTTTATGCCACAAAGCCTCTTTCTTATCAGGGCCAACTGATTGAAAACTTCTGGATTCGCTTCCGTGAAGGAAAAGCCGTCGAATGGCACGCAGAAAAAAACAATGAGCTTTTGACGAAGCTCATCGAAATGGACGAAGGCAGCGCCTATCTCGGCGAATGTGCGCTGGTTCCCTTCAATTCCCCCATCAATGAAACCGGACTTCTGTTCTACAACACCCTTTTTGACGAGAATGCCTGCTGCCATCTGGCACTCGGCATGGGCTTTGCCGATACCATCCGCGACTATCAGAACAAAACGCTGGATGAATGTCGCAGCCTCGGTGTCAACGATTCCATGGTGCATGAAGACTTCATGATCGGCTCTGCCGATCTGTCTGTCGACGCACTTGTCGCCGACGGCAGTTTCGTCCCCATTTTCCGAAACGGAACATGGGCATTCTGATTCCTCCAATTCACATAAAAGCTCCGGCACATTTTGTGCCGGAGCTTCCTTTATTAAGATAAGTATTCTTTTTCAAGTGCGCGCACCATCGAAACATAGCGTGCCTTGCACGCGCCAAACCGTCCTGCCTTCAAATCCTCATAGCAGGGATTGAGATACTGCATTCGAATCTCTTCATACCGGCTTGTTCCGTCGGAAGTGAGATCTATGCAGCGAACAATCCCCGGAGCAATATCATAATACTCCTCAATCAGAGCCGGGCCGTCCGGCTGCTGTCTGAGCCAGTTATCCCGAAATGCGCGGAAAGCCGTCAGCTCCTCGCAGTCATCCGGCTTCCCTTCCGATGCGCAGACTGCCGTTGTGATGAAGCACAGTCCGAACGCCTTTTTCCGGAAGCCGCCGGAAATGGAGTCATAATCACCCAGGTAAAACGGCGATTTCGGATAGCGCTCGCACCATCTTTTCTGCAGCGTTTCGCAGAAGGGCTCCGAAACACGCAGCTTCCGGCGGCGAAGAGCCGGCACAAGGAAAATGGCAATCACAATTTTATCATCATCTTTTGCGGTCTTCCAGTTCCAGTCCCCTTCAAGATCGTCCAAAAGCCGGGAAACCGCCTGCTCGATTTTGCCCTGATCGGCTGCCGCACCTCGGTCCAGCAGTTCAAAGATCTCCCGGGTTCCGTTGTCATAGGTTTCAAACGCACCTTCAAATTCAGATCTCAGGATTTTTTTCTGATATCCGCGGAAATCGCGCACAAGGGATGCAAGCATTGGCAGAACCTTGGCAAAGGCCTGCTCATCACACACCTCTTCCGCTTTCTGCCGCAGCATCTTCCTTGTAAGCCGTGCGCCGCAGTAAAGGCAGGAAAACTCTTCCAGCTCTTCTGGAATCTGCAGTTCTTTTCCGCATTGCGGACAAATCTCTTTCGTCATTCTTCGCTCCGTCCCTTTCTGTTTTCTCCATTCTTTCACACGGAGAAAAATATGTCAAGCATAACACAAACAAAAGTGCCTGCACCGTCTTCGGGTGCAGGCACACTTTTTTATTTCAGAATCATAATGATTGCCGCATCATCCCGGCAGGCTCCCTCTGGGTAATAGATTCCGATGGGATACACTTTCTGATAGGTCTGCAAAAGCGCATCATAGCTCTTCTGCGAAACCTCATAAACTCTTGCGCCGTCCTCCAGCGTCCGGTATTCAGAATATTCCAACTCCACAAGACCATCGCAATTCCAGAAAACAGCCACTGCGCAGCCATTTTCCGCTGCAGTCTCTGCAGCATATTCCGCTTCCAGTCCTTCTGTGCTCGGCAGATTCTGCGGCAGCACCAAACCCACTGCATCGCTCATGGAAACCGTATTCGCCTTCTGTCCGTTCTGCATCCCCGGCATCTGAACAAGACCGACGCCGGCCAGAATTGCAAATACCGCAGCCACGGCAGCGACCGCAGCAACCGCACTCCAGGTTTTTCTGTTTGTCCTTCTGCTTTTTTCCCGGTGAATCTTCTGCATCACGCCCTCGTGAAGTGCCGCCGGGGGTTCCATCTGACAATCCTTGATCGCATCATCAATCCCTGCCATCACTTCAAACAAAGCTCTGCAGGATTCACATGTATCCAAATGGTCCGTCAGCAGTTTCTCGTTCTCCGGAGAAATGCAGCCGTCCAGTTTTTCATTCATCAGTTCAAACATTTTCTCACAATTCATCGTTCAGCACCTCCTGCCGCCACTTTTTCAGACGATCCGTTTTCGAAAAAGTTCCCAGCCTCCAGCAGTTTTTTCAGCTGCAGCCTTGCCCGGGAAAGGCGGGACTTGACCGTACCCACGGGAATCTGCATGATATCCGCGATCTGCTCGTACGGAAGATCCTCCACCACGCGCAGCTGCAGAACAAGCCGGTAATCCTCCGGCAGACGCTGCATCGCTGCATTGACAGCCTCCTGCTGCCAGGAGGAAACCGCCTGCTCCTCCGGACCCGGTGCCGGATCGGGAATGCTGTATTCCCGCGGCTCTTCATTTTCGTCCTCCATGGTCAGAGAGCTGTGCGCCTGACGGTTTCGTTTGCGCAGAAAATCGAGGCAGACATTCGTTGTCAGCCGATAAAGCCATGTAGAAAATGCCGCGTCAAACTGATAGGTAGACAGCGCGCGCCACGCCTTTAAGAACGCTTCCTGCGACAAATCCAGCGCATCGTCCGGGTTACCTGCCATTCTGTAGCAGAGGTTATATACATTCTTCTCATGCGTCAGCATCAGCTTCTCAAAGGCCTGCTCATCGCCCTTTACCGCCCGTCTGATCAGCAGATCATCCTGCACGCTTCTCACCTCAGATCTTTCTTGATTCCCTCTGCAATTGCCTCCACATCCTGCATGGTGGCAATCGCAGAAATCTTCTCTTTATAATAGCCGCTGTAGGGTACACCGCGCAGATACCATGCAAAATGCTTGCGCGCCTCCAGACAGGCAATATTCTCGCCCTTATCCTGCTCTGCCAGATGGAACTGCCGCATCGCCGTGTCCACCCGATCACAAAGCGGCGGTCTTTCCGGGATCGGCTCACAGCGCAGTGCGGCCTGCGCCTGCAAAAGCGTCCACGGATCACCGAAAGTGGTTCTGCCCAGCATAAAGCCGTCGGCCCCGGTTCTTTCTTTGCAGGCAATCGCATTTTCCGGCGTGAAAATATCGCCGTTGGCAATGACCGGAATCCTTACCGCCTGCTTGACATCATGAATGATATCCCAGTCCGCCGTGCCGGAATAGAGCATGGTCTTCGTTCTCCCGTGCACCGCAACAGCCTGCGCCCCTGCCTGCTCCATAGCGCAGGCAAAGGAAACGGCATTGACGCTGCCTTTGTCCCAGCCCTTGCGCATCTTGACCGTGACCGGTACCGGCACCGCGTTTTTTACCGCTTCCACAATCCTTGCCGCCAGCTCCGGATCCTTCATCAGCGCGCTTCCGTCACCGTTGTTGACAATCTTCGGCATCGGGCAGCCCATATTGATATCGACGAAATCCGCGCCGGATAGTTCCAGCGCAAATGCGGCTGCCTCCGCCATCACGGTCGGTTCGTTTCCGAAGATCTGCACGCCGCAGGTGCCTGCCGCGGTTTTTCTCAGCAGGCGCATACTCTTTTTATCCCGGTAAACAAGCGCCCGGGAGGAAACCATCTCCGTCACCGTCACGCAGTCAGAAAGCTCGGCGCATATGGTGCGAAATGCCCAGTCCGTCACACCCGCCATGGGTGCTAGGAACACTTTTCCCGTTTCGAACAGCATCTGCCTGCCTCCTTTTGGCGGATATTTTACCACAAATCCCGACAAAACACAACAAAAAAGCGCGACGGCAGTTTCTGCCGCCGCATTCCGCTCACAAAAGAACGCTTACGACCCATGCAAGCCCTACAAGTGCGCCGCCTGCCAATGCGCCTAAACATGTACCGAGCCATTTTCGCCGCCCGGAAACACTTTCCTCCGCCACATTCGCTCCGGCTGCCTCACGCGCCTGCTGCAGCAGTTCTGCATCCGAGACGCCTTCCGGCTGCACATCCGGCCGCACCAGAAAGATCGCTTGATCAAATAGTTTCTGATCCGGTGCTTTCACGACAACAGCCTGCCTTGTCATTCCTTTTACCATGGCAATTCCTCCTTCTGCAGGGAAGTATTGCCGAAAAATAAACGGTTTATGCCAGCGTATCGTCCTGATCGATCCAGTCCTGCACAAGCTCCACGCGGAATTCATCCTTCGTATCGCGGACGATCACCTGCTTGATGCCGGCATTGATGATCATGCGTCTGCACATGGAGCAGGAAGTCGAGCCGGGGATCAGTTCACCGGTCTTCGGATTCCGACAAGCCATATAAAGTGTTGCTCCCAGCGTTTCGCTGCGGGAGGCGGAGATAATGCAGTTTGCTTCTGCATGAACCGAGCGGCAAAGCTCATATCTTTGACCGGAAGGAATCTTCAGTTCCTCTCTGGTGCAGCGTCCGAGATCGGAGCAGTTTTTCCGTCCGCGTGGTGCGCCGTTATAACCCGTTGCAATGATTTCATCGTTTCGGACAATGATGGCGCCATACTGCCGGCGCAGGCATGTGGACCGCTCCAGCACCGTTTCCGCAATATCCAGATAATAGTTTTCCTTTTCGATTCTCGGCATGACGGATCCTCCGTTTGTTTTTTCTGATTATAACACAGCCAATTTCTCCCGACAACTGATTTTCCTTGCGGCGGCGTAAAAAATATGATATACTTTTCTATCATAATCTGACGGGAGGCGAGAAAAAACATGAAAAAACGGCGTTTTCTGATTCTGTTTCTGGTCCTTGTTCTCGCTGTTTCCTTCTGTCCCGTCACGCAGGCCGATGCAGATCTGTTCTTCGTCGCCGTCAATGATACCATTCCTTTGACGCTTACCGCTCTGCCCTACGACTCTGGCGGACTCTATGTTCCATACACCGCATTTGACGCCAATCCCGGAGGAGTCTGTTCTGCATATAATGCCGCGAAGCAGACTTTCGTTCTGTTTACGATCAATCACCGTTTGGTTTTTGATCTTGCCGCAGGAACCGTCACGGACGAAAACCAGTCCGTTTCCGATATCACCGTGATGTACCGCGGCGGTATGCTTTATATTCCCTTGGTGTACTGCGCCTCCCATTTCGGACTTCGCGTTGTTATGCTCAAAAGTCTCTCCGGTTACCCCATTCTCCGCTTCACCACCGGAGGTGAGGTGTATGATGACTCCTTGTTCGTTGAAAAAGCGGAAAACCTGATTTCCTATCGAATTGAGCAGTTTTCCTCCGATACGCAGTCCGACCCGGCATCTGACAGTCTGCAGAATGCCTCTGATCCCGGTAATTCTCAGGAGCCTGCAGAGGAGGAGCCGGAAAAGGTTCCCATAAATGTCTATCTTTCCTTTACGAATGCGGCAGCCATGCCGGATGCGATGCAGGCACTGGAAAAATACGGACAAAGAGCTGCATTCTTTCTGACTGCCGATGAAATAGCCGAAAACGCGGACCTTGTACGGACACTTGCCATATCGGGACATATGATCGGTCTGACTGTTTCGGAGGATGAAGCCGATGTTTCTGCTGCACTTTCTCTTGCAAACGAACAGCTTGACCGGATCGTGAACCTCAAGTCCGTACTGGTTCTTCTGAATGAAGCGCAGGCCGATGGGTTGGATACATATCGAATTGTTCTGAAAAATGATCTTCGCGCAGACGCGGAGCTTCAATCCGACTGTGTGCTGGTCTGCAGCGAGAACGCCGCACAAACGCTGGCGGCTCTGCACCATCAGGAAGCATCCCTCTGTCTGATTCGGGAAACCACGCTTCTGCCGTAAGTTTTTTGATAATGCCGCAAGAAAATACTTGCTTTTTTCTGCGGCATCTGATAAAATGACAGAGCTGATGGGGGTATAGCTCAGCTGGGAGAGCAATCGAACGGTAAAGCAACCCGCAATCGCAAAGACACTGCATTAAAAGTTAATAACCCGGAAACCCAGTGATTTCAAGGGTTTCCGGATACATGGGGGTATAGCTCAGCTGGGAGAGCGCATGACTGGCAGTCATGAGGTCAGCGGTTCGATCCCGCTTATCTCCACCAAAACAAAAAGTCATTCCGTAAGGAATGGCTTTTTTGTTTTGGCTGTGCATACGTGGCGCGAGAAACGCTGTGGTTCGACCGAATGCATTTTTGCGGCGCAAAAGCGCCGCTTTTTCTGCATACAATGCAGAAAACATAAGAAAATGCAATCGGCACGGAGGCGGCGCAGCCGCCGGAGTATCCCGCTTATCGTTCCACTTTCCTTTCTCGAAAATCAGCCGCATTTCTTCAGTCATGCGACCTGACCCAGATTTGACCCAAACGGGCGCGAAAACGCAGTGGATTTATTGAGATTTATTTGACAAAACAGCACAAGTTTCTCTGTTTTCAAGAATATTTTGAACGTTTGAACGGCGGCTGCAAGTTGCAGCCGCCGCTTCGATTTCTGGGGTCAGATTGCATTTCGGATGGTGTTTCCGATTGCATCTGCCGCGC
>JAEDIZ010000029.1 GCA_016296635.1 Oscillospiraceae bacterium | reverse complement strand
TGCTTCGCTGGCCGCGAATCAGATCGCCGAAGCGCTGCACCATAACGCCGCCGCCCAGCATATTGGAAAGGCGGGCGATGGATTCGCCGTAGCCGTTGGAATCCTTGAAGGGCTCCGTAAAGTGCTTGGAGACCAGCAGGGCAAAGTTTGTGTTTTCCGTGTGCTTGGCAGGATCTTCGTAGCTGTGACCGTTGACGGTCACGATACCATTGGTGTTTTCGTTGACCACCGCGCCCTTGGGATTCATGCAGAAGGTGCGCACCAGATCCTGATATTTTTCGGTCTTGTAGACGATTTTGCTCTCATAGAGATCGTCTGTGATGTGGCGGAAGATTTCTGCCGGCAGCTCCACGCGCACGCCGATGTCCACACGGTTGGATCGGGTCTCAATGTGCAGCGCATCGCAGACGTGCTCCATCCATTTGCTGCCGCTGCGGCCCACGGAGATGACGCAGGCGCGGCCGGTGTATTCCGTACCGTCGGCAGTGCGGATGCGGTAGCCGTTCTCCAGCTTTTCCACGTCGCTGACGGGGGTGCGGAAGAAGAAGTCAACCTTCTTTTCCAGAAAAGCGTAGAGATTGGACAGAACCTCATAGTTGATGTCCGTGCCGAGATGGCGCACGGAGGCGTCCAGCAGATGCAGGCCGTTTCGCAGACATTCCGTTTTGAAGGCGGAGTTTGCGGTGGAGTAGAGCTTCGTCTTTTCGCCGCCGTAGGCAACGTTGATGGAGTCTACATAGTGCATCAGCTCCAGCGCCTGCTGCTTTCCGAGATACTCGTGGAGCGTGCCGCCGAATTCATTGGTGATGTTGTATTTGCCGTCGGAGAATGCGCCTGCGCCGCCGAAGCCGTTCATAATGGCGCAGGTCTTGCAGCCGATGCAGCTTTTGATTTTTTTGCCGTCGATGGGACATCTGCGGCCGGAGAGGGGATTGCCGGTTTCAAAAACGGCGATCTTCAGACCGGGGCGCTTCTGCACCAGCTCATAGGCGGTGAAGATGCCGCCGGGGCCGGCGCCGATGACGATCACGTCGTATTGCATGGGATACCTCCTGAATTTCGCTTTTCCGTTCTGCGGAAAAGGCGGGGCGTTTGGACGGCGGAGCCGGACTCAGCCGCCGATCATGGTTGTGATGTTGCCGTGCAGCGCCAGCCGGATCAGGCCGCACAGCACCAGATGCAGGGGATAGTAGAGATAGAACAGCCATTTCATGCCCTTCCAGCTGCCGCGTTCGCCGTTATACTGCTTCAGAAGCGGGATGGAAAGGCAGACGAAAAGCTGGATGACGGCGTAAACCTTGTTTATAAAGAAGAAGTAAACGAGCGCATACCAGCTGACGCAGAGCATCATCATGCCCATCTGCTTTTTGAAATTGCCGCGGTTCGTGCCGATGAAGACGATCGCCAGCACCGCAATGCAGCTCCAGTCCGAGCAGAAGGAAACGGCGCAGATGAGAAGCAGCAGGGGCGTTTTCAGCTTTTCAGAGATGACGGGACTGTTCAGCATGACGAGGGCAATCAGTCCCCAGAATAGAGACCAGATCACGCTGGTCTGATTAAAGACCGTTGTCTGAAAGGGAAGAAAAGGAATGCCGAAGGCAAAGTTGTAGGCAAAATGCGAAACAATGGCAAAAAGAAGCAGCCGAAGCGCGTATTTCTTGACATTGCGGGTATAATGGAAACCCTCGGCAACAAAGAACCACATGATGGGCGCGGTCAGTCTGCCGATGATATGCAGCGCAATCACCCACCATTGGGTCTGATAACCCGGCATGATTACGCAGACCAGATGGTCTACCGTCATGGCAGCGATGGCAATCAGTTTCAGCTGATTGGAATTCAAACCTTTTTTCATGTGCTTTGCCTCCAAGGTTTCATTTCTGATTTTACTATATCGTACACGCAGAATCAAGTCAAGCGTACCCAAAACGGTTCTGTTATGTTTTTCTGGATAAAGCCATTCAGATATGTTATAGTAATATCTGCAGAATAGACTGCAAAGAGGTATATTTACACGGCGAATATAAAATAGAAAAGCCGGAGGAGAGAGAACATGGAAAGAACAGACGAGCGTTATCGGAGTTATCTTGAAATTCTGCGCGAAGAACTGGTTCCGGCCATGGGATGTACAGAGCCGATCGCAATCGCGTATGCGGCTGCCGTGGCACGCAGAACACTCGGCACTCTGCCGGATCGGATCAAGGTGGAGGTCAGCGGCAACATCATCAAAAATGTCAAGAGCGTTGTTGTGCCGCATACGGGCGGTCTGCACGGCATTGAGGCGGCTGCCGCTGCCGGCATTGTGGCGGGAAAGGCGGAAAAGCAGTTGGAAGTGCTCAGCGATGTGACCGAAGAACAGATCGTCATTATGCGTGAGTATCTGAAAACTGTCGAAATGCAGGTGCAGAAAATCGATTCTCCTTTTATCTTTGACATTCGGATTACGCTATGGGCAGCCGATGACAGCACCATGGCGCGGATCGTGGGAAACCATACCAATCTGGTGCAGCTGCAGAAAAACGGAGAAAAGCGCATTGACCGTCCCGTCAGCGAAACCGTTTCCGAACGGCGTACCGACCGCAGCATTCTGTCGGTGGAAGAGATCGTATCCTTTGCGGAAACGGTAGACCCTGCGGATGTTGCGCCGATCCTCGACCGGCAGATCTCCTGCAACTGGGCGATCGCCGAGGAGGGAATGCGCGGCAATTACGGTGCGAATATCGGCAAAACGCTGCAGCAGGCTTACGGCGAGAGCGTGCAGAACCGCGCCAGATACATGGCGGCTGCGGGCTCGGATGCCAGAATGAACGGCTGCGAAATGCCGGTTGTTATCAACTCCGGCTCCGGCAATCAGGGCATTACGGCATCCGTGCCGGTCATCGTCTATGCAAAAGAGCTTGGTGTGACGCAGGAGCAGCTTTACCGCGCGCTGGTGGTGTCGAATCTCTGCACCATTCATATCAAATCCTGCATCGGGACGCTTTCGGCATACTGCGGCGCGGTTTCGGCGGGCTGCGGTGCGGCAGCAGGCATTACCTATCTTTACGGCGGCAGATTCAACGAGATCAAGCATACGCTGGTCAATGCCATGGCCATCGATTCCGGCGTGATCTGCGACGGCGCAAAGGCCTCCTGCGCGGCGAAGATCGCCTCCAGCGTAGACGCCGGTCTCATGGGCTTTCATATGTACCGCTGCGGCAACCAGTTCTACGCCGGCGACGGCATCGTGAAAAAAGGCATCGAAAATACCATCCGGACGGTCGGTCTGCTTGCAAGCCGGGGCATGGCGGACACGGACAGAGAAATCATCCGTTTGATGATGAAAGATTGAGAACAGCAGAAGAACTGGCAAAAAAAGCGCTTGATAAAGCGAAAATAGTATGATAAGCTGACAGAAATGAGAAAAAGGAGGGCGTACAATGCAGCTGCAGGAATCCGGCGAAATGTATCTGGAGACGATTCTGATTCTGTCGAAAACCAGCAATGCGGTGCGCGCCGTCGACGTAGGCGAGTACATGGGATTTTCAAAACCCTCCGTCAGCCGCGCCATGGGCATTCTGAAGGAGGGCGGCTACGTTGTCACCGATGACAGCGGTTTTCTCTGCCTGACCGAAAGCGGGCGTGAAGTTGCGGAGGCCATCTATGAGCGGCACACCATTCTCGGCAAGGGTCTGATGCTGCTGGGCGTGGATGAAAAAACCGCCATGGAGGATGCCTGCAAGATCGAGCATGTGATTTCGCCGGAGAGCTTTGAGGCGATCAAACGGTGGATTGCGCCAAGATAACAGGAAAGAGGTGTCGTCCGGCACCTCTTTTGTTTACAGAAAGTTTGCTTTCCTTCTTTCTGTTTCATGTATAATAAAGACAGAAATGAAGCAACGGGAGGGACAACTATGATTATGGATGGATGCCAGGGCAAGCCGCGTACGCCGACCATTTCCGAAAAGATCTGCCCGAACTGTGGGGCGGAAATCGAGCTGTTCTCAACAGACACGGAGGTGTGCTGCGAAAAGTGCGGGTTTGTCGCCTATAACGACGCGCTCAGCTGCGTGCAGTGGTGCAAATACGCAAAGCAATGCGTAGGCGAGGAAATGTATCAGAGCATGATGGAGATTGCCGCCCGGAACAAAGAGAAGGCGGATGCGGAACGGAAAGCAAGACGGGAGGCGAAGGAACGTGCTGCGGAAAATCATTGAGATCAACGAAGAAAAATGCACCGGCTGCGGTCTTTGTGCGAAGGCCTGTCATGAGGGCGCCATCGCCATGGTCAACGGCAAGGCGAAGCTGATGCGCGATGACTACTGCGACGGCATGGGTGACTGTCTGCCTGCCTGCCCCGCCGGTGCGATCTCGTTTACCGAACGGGAGGCGGCTGCCTATGACGCGGCCGCCGTGCAGCGGGCAAAGGCGGAAAAGCAGAAGCCGCCGGACTGCGCCTGCCCCGGAACGATGGCAAAAACGATCCGGCAGGAAGCTGCAGACTGCTGCGCAGACGCGCCGTCGCGGCTTTCCAACTGGCCGGTGCAGATCAGGCTTGCGCCCGTAAAGGCGCCCTACTATGCAGGCGCGGATCTTCTGATCGCAGCAGACTGCACGGCTTACGCCTGCGGCGGCTTCCACGAGCGGTTCATCAAAGGCCGCGTGACGCTGGTGGGCTGCCCGAAGCTGGACGGCGTGAACTATGCAGACAAGCTGTCGCAGATCCTGGAGGAAAACGACATTCGCGGCATTGTGCTGACGAGGATGGAGGTTCCCTGCTGCGGCGGACTGGAATTCGCGGTGAAGCGGGCGATCGAGTGGAGCGGAAAAGAGATCCCGCTGCAGGTCGTGACCATCAGCGCGGACGGAGAGATTCCGGACGTCTGATAAACGGTACAACTCCTGCGCTCGCAGAGGAAAGAGTAAAAAACAACAGCAGACCCCGCCGAAGAGGATCCGTTCCTTTTCGGCGGGGTTCTTTTATAAAACAATATCGGGGTGTATCTAGCGAATTTCTTTTCCGGTACGGATATAGTGTCCTTCCTGAATGGCGGCAAATGCTGCAGCAGCGCAGGTCAGAATGGACAATATCACAGACAGCTGCCGCGGAAACAGACCGATACAAATCGGAAGCGCAAACAGAAGCGCGCCGCACGTCTTGTTCATGACCGTATGCTCAGAAACCAGACGTTTATAAAGAACGAAGCTGCAGATAACGTTGCAGCATTTTACGGCTGCAATGCAGACGATACAAAGAATCAGCCATGTCGGAACAGAGACTGCCCGCATGACTTTCAGGATAACGACCGCCGAAAACAGAATATCCGCGACCGTATCAAGCTGGGCTCCGAACTTTGTTTCCGTTCCCAGACGTCTTGCCGCCATCCCGTCAAGAACGTTGCTGACGCCGCCGAGGATATACAGACCATAAAACCACGCTGAAAACATCGGGCAGAAAATCAAAGACAGCGCGCAGACGATTCTGACGCCGGTTATCACATTTGCCATAAGGGTCCTCTTTCACATTGTTTCGCAGTCAAATGCGGCCTGCCTTCATCCCAAAGAACCTGTCCTGCAAAATGTACGGGCCAAAAGGTCTGCCCTTCTGTCAGACGGAAAAGCAGGGTGGTATGTTTCCTCTTATCGGTTGGATGCGATGACAGCAAGGAACTTTGCGGCTTTATCCGTATGGTTCCGGATGCTGTGGGTGTGGCCGTCGGCGCAGAATTCCGCGTCACCCACGGTGAGAATGCGGCTTTCGTCATCTTCCGTCACCGTGACGCTGCCCTGGCATACATAGTAGGCTTCGCCGTTGGTTTCGTGCGGATGCACGCCGATGGACTGACCGGGCTCGAGGGTGACCTCTGCCATCATGTCGATGCGGCTGCCCAGTTCGTCCTTTGTGAAAAGGTGACGGAAGGCGAGATCGCCGCTGCCGCCGCGGACATTGGAGCGGATTTCGGTTTCGGTTTCGGAAATCTGTTTATACATGGAGTCCAATCTCCCTTATTTGTGATATTTTGTGCCGGCCTGAATGGATTCGGCGCGGTAAAGCTGCTCAAGCACCATGATGCGGGCGAGATGATGCGGAAAAGTCATGCGGCTCATGGAGAGCTTGCAGTCTGCCATCTGCTTGATGGACGGATCAATGCCGAAGGAGGAGCCGATGAGAAAGCAGGCACTCGAGCGGCCGCTTTGCTTCACCGCGGCCAGCGTCGCGGCCAGTTCTTCGGAGGACTGCTGCTTTCCCTCCGGGGTCAGCACGCAGAACCAGCTGCCCTTGGGAATCTTTGTCCGGATCAGCTCGGCCTCTTTTTTCAGTCCCTGCGCGATCTCGGTTTCGTTCGGATTTTCCGGAAGCCTGGTTTCCGGCAGCTCCAGAAGCTCAAAATCCGCAAAGCCGCGCAGCCGCTTGCAGTATTCCTCGGCAGCACTTGTATAGAATTTTTCCTTGAGCTTGCCCATGCAGATGAGAGTGATGGAAAACATTCGCGGTACCTCTTAAAACAAACAGCCTGTCCTTTCGGGACAGACTGCTCCGGTTTTTCAAAAAACCTCGTAGAGTTCGCGCCCGCAGGCGCGAAAGAAGTAAAATATATTTTTTCCGGGAGCCCCTGCTCTCGAAAAAAAATACTTCTCAGGCTGTGAGTGTGAATTTTGTCCGCCTTCGGCGGATAAAACTTTGCGCGAACAGACTGAAACTCTTTTGTCCGAAAAGATATGCTTTTCGGACAGACTCAAACAGCCTGTCCTTTTTGATGGACAGGCTGTTCTGATTGCCATTATTCTGCCACGTACGGCAGCAGGGCGATGTGACGAGCGCGCTTGATGGCGACCGTCAGCTGACGCTGATGAGCAGCACAGGTACCGGTAGTACGGCGGGGCAGGATCTTGCCGCGCTCGGACAGGTAGCGATGGAGCTTAGCAGTGTCTTTGAAATCAATGTGCGCAACCTTATCGACACAGAAGGAGCAAACCTTCTTGCGCTTGCGAGGATGGACACGATCATTCACCATTGCCATAGTAAATCCTCCTATCTTGAGTCTTGTGAAAAATTCAATTAAAACGGAAGCTCGGGATCGTCATCCATCAGCATCGCAAAGTCATTTGCGCTGGTCGCGGGAGCAGCCGGTGCCTGATAGGACTGGTTGAAGCTCTGTGCGCCGTAGCTCTGACTCTGGTCGAAGCCGCCGGAAGCTCCGTCACGCTTGGAATCGCCGAAATAAACATTGTCGGCGACGACCTCTGCGCTGCGGCGCTTGTTGCCTTCTTTATCCTGCCAGTTGCGGATCTGCAGCCGGCCGGTAACGACAGCCATGCGGCCCTTGGCGAAGTACTTCGAGACAAACTCTGCGGTATTGCGCCATGCGACGATATCGACGAAATCGGTTTCCTTTTCCTGACCCTGAGCCGTGTAATCACGGTCAACGGCCAGCGTGAATGATGCGACCGCGACGCCGCTGCCGGTACGGCGCAGCTCGGGGTCACGAGTCAAGCGGCCCATGAGAACGATATGGTTCAGCATGTTTTGCCTCCTTACTCTTCAACAGCCACGATGATGGAACGCAGGATACCTTCCGTGATCTTGAAGACACGGTCAAGCTCTGCAGGCATGTCGGGCGTGACGTCACAAGTCATGTAAACGTAGTAGCCTTCAGTCAGATCGTTGATGGGATACGCAAGACGACGCTTGCCCCACTCGTCAACACTGGTCAGAGTGCCGTGATCTGCCACGATGCCCTTGAATTTTTCCACGAGAGCCGCGATACCCTCTTCACCCTGTGCGGGATCGATGATATAGAGGACCTCATACTTTGCGGAAAGCTTTGCCATTGATGTTGCACCTCCTTTTGGACTGATGGCCGCAGGTCTCGCCTGCGGCAAGGATTGCCTGCACCTACGCAGGCTAGATTATTCTACAGAATATTTACGGCAATGTCAAGGGATAATCGCCGAAAATTATCATGTTTTGCAGCAGATAGGTCGCTTTTTTCTGTGACAGTTCCGGAAATCCTGCATTTCGTGAAAGCGTTATCCCCGCCGGTATGGACAATGATAAAAATACTGTTATAATGCAGGTAAGATGCTTTCGGACGGATTCTGCCGCCGGGTTAACGGTGTCGGATGCTGTCCGGGTTCGGCAGATCAATCGGTCAGAATAAGGAGAAATCATTATGAAGGAACTTCGCAGCAGATGTAAAATTGCGGTCGTTCAGGCGGAACCGGTCATGTTCGATAAAGCGGCATGTTTGGAGAAGGCCTGCAGACTGATCAAAGAGGCTGCCGAACACGGGGCAGAGCTGATTGTATTCCCGGAGTTATTTATTCCCGGCTATCCCTTCGGCATGAATTTCGGCTTCCGCACCGGCTGCAGAAGCAAGTCCGGAAGAGAAGACTGGAAGCGCTACCATGACAATTCCATTCTGTCAGACGGCCCGGAGATCGCGCAGCTTGCGCAGTTGTGCGCGGAATACGGCGTGTATCTGAGTATCGGCTATTCCGAACGAGATGCGGTAAACGGAACGCTCTATAATTCCAATGTCATGATTGCACCTGATCAGAAGGTGTATAACCACAGAAAACTGAAGCCCACCGGCAGTGAGCGCGTTATCTGGGGCGATGCGAATCGGGATTTCTTTCCGGTCATGGAAACGCCGTGGGGGCCGGTCGGCAATCTGATCTGCTGGGAAAGCTATATGCCCCTTGCGAGAGTGGCGCTGTACGAAAAAGGCATCTCCATTTATATCTCGCCGAATACCAATGACAATCCCGAATGGCAGGATACGATCCGGCATATTGCCATAGAGGGTCACTGCTATTTCATCAACTGTGACATGATCATCCGCAAATCCTCCTACCCGAAAGATCTCAACGAATATGACGCGCTGGCTGATCTTCCGGATACCGTATGCAGAGGCGGAAGCTGCGTAATTGATCCCTTCGGACATCAGCTTGGTGAGTGCATCTGGGATGAGGAGGGCATCATCTACGCCGAGATGGATATGCAGGCGGTGCCTGCGAGCAAAATGGAGCATGATGTGTGCGGCCACTATGCCCGGCCGGATGTTCTGCATTTCTCATTTGATGAATAAAATAAAGAATCAAAAGGACCCTGGATCTGCTGCAGCAGATCCAGGGTCCTTTGTATCTGGGAATCAATCGGGATTATTTCTTTTCTTTGATCTTCCGCGCCACGCAGGGGACCAGCTTTGACAGCGCAAACAGCGCCAGTGCGTTCGGGATGACCATGAGGTTGTTGAACATATCGGTCAGCTCCCAGACGAGGTCATTGGAAGCGACGGTGCCGAGGAATACGAAGACCAGTGCGATGATGGTGTAGACAATGGAGGACTTTTTGCCGAACATCCAGATCATGTTGATTCTGCCGAAGAGGTTCCAGCTGAGGATCGTGGAGAAGGCAAAGAACAGCAGGCATACTGCCACGAACTTGCTGCCGAGGCTGTCACCCATGACGGTGCCGAAGGCCGTCTGCGCAAGGTTTGCCTTGCCGATGGTTTCGGGAATGATGCCGTCAGCCAGAATGCCGCCCTTGGTATAGAGGGCAGAGATGATGACGAGGGCATTGAGCGTCAGCACAACGAAGGTGTCGATGAACACACCGATCATGGCGACAACGCCCTGATCGTGCGGATCGGCAACATTGGCCTGCGCATGGGCGTGGGGGGTGGAGCCCATACCGGCTTCATTGGAGAACAGACCGCGCTTTGCGCCCTGACTGATGGCGGTTTTGAGTGCCGCGCCGACTGCGCCGCCGATGATGGCGTTGGGCTGGAAAGCATACTTAAAGATCATGCCGAAGGTTGCGGGGATGTACTTGATGCGAACGGCAAGAATAACAAGGCCGCCCATCAGGAAGATGCCTGCCATGACAGGAACGATCTTTTCCGTTACGGAGGCCAGACGGCTCACGCCGCCGATAAAGATGATGGCGCAGATGATGACGAGAAGGATGCCCATGACATACTTGGGAACACCGAAGGCAGTCTGCATGGTGGAGCCGATGGAGTTGGACTGTACCATGCTGCCCATGAAGCCCAGTGCCAGCACGGCGGCAATGGCGAAGAAGCCTGCCAGAAACTTGCCGAAGCCGCCCTTGAAGGCTTTGGTAATGTAGTAAACGGGGCCGCCGCGAACGGTGCCGTCCTCATCGACCTTGCGGGTCTTCAGTGCCAGGGTCGCTTCCGAGTAGATGGTCGCCATGCCGAAGAAGGCGATGACCCACATCCAGAAGATGGCGCCGGGGCCGCCGGTCAGAATTGCGCCGCTGGCGCCGACGATATTGCCGGTGCCGACCTGCGCTGCGATGGCAGTCGCCAGAGCCTGGAACGAGCTCATACCGCTTGCTTCCTTGCCACCGCGCAGCGACAGCTTGCTGAAGGTCTTACGCATACCTTCGCCGAAGCAGCGAACCTGCACAAAACGGGTCTTGATCGAGTAGAACAGACCGACACCGATCAGCAGGAATACCAGAATGTAGTCTGACAGATAGCCGTTGAAAGATGACACGATTTGCAGAAGCTTTTCTTGCATTTTCTTTTCCTCCAGAATAAAAAAGGAGCTGCTGAGATTCAGCAACTCCGGACTTACAATTTGGCAGATGAGTCCAAGACTCATGTACCGCTCTGTCCTTTCGCCTGAGAGATTCGGCTGCAGCGCAGCCTTGCACCTTCGGCACCCACTTGAAGTGGGATTCTCCAGAGTTTCCTCCGCTTCCGGTTTTTGAAAAATCCCGAAAGCATCTTCGGTATGAAGTTAGGGGTACCATAACGGATTTTGCATCAATTTGCAAGAGAAAAATTCAAATTTCAAAAAGAAATGTAAAAAAACGGAAGCGAAACGGCGCCTGCGGGCATAAAATGGCGAAAGAGGTGAGCGTTTTGCCGGGTGAAGTTCGCATTTTTGACCGGGATGCAGCCGTTTCCTATGCGCATCGCTGGGCATTTGACAGAAATCCGCACTATAATAATTATGATAAGCTGGGCGGTGACTGTACAAACTTTGCATCGCAGTGTCTTTTTTCCGGCTGCGGCATTATGAATCATACGCCGACCTTTGGCTGGTACTATTATGACGCCAATCGAAAGGCACCGGCATGGACGGGTGTTGAATATCTGTACCGGTTTCTGACGCGCACCGCGCCGTCTCCCGGCCCGTTTGCCGTGCAAGCGTCGGCGGAGGAACTGGAACCGGGTGATCTCGTGCAGCTTTCCTTTGACGGCATTCGCTATTCCCATTCTCCGGTGGTTGTGGCTGCGGGAAGGGGAGAAGCGAAGAATGCGATTTTACTGGCTGCACATTCGGACGATGCGGACAACAGACCGCTCGGCAGCTATCAGTATACCGCGGTGCGATTCCTGCACATCACCGGCGTTTTTTCAGCTTAAAAAGCGGCTTTTGCAAGCCGCTTTTTCTATATATTTTCTTAGTCAGTCGGGCAGACGGGAAGTAAATGTATGATCTCCACCCGTGATAACGGTGCTTTGACCGTCCGGCAGATGAACCTCGGCGGTTACGGCGTTCGGCAGACAGATCCTGTATTGCACATCAGTATCGGTGATCTGCCAGCGGCATTCAATGATGCCGTTCGGCGTTTCAAACCGGAATTCAGCATGGCCGAGGCGCGCATCCGGCAGCGGTTTCCAGCTGATTTTTCTGTATCCGGGATGGCTGAAGCTGCTGCGTAGACCGACCGCACCCTCCACCAGCCAGTCAAGAATCGTGCCATAGACATAGTGGTTGAGAGATGCGTTGCGCACATCCTTGATGCCGTTTTCGTCGATGGTATCGAAGCGCTCCCAGATTGTGGTGGCGCCGTAATCCAGCATACCGAGCCAGGAGGGATATTTTTTCTGCAGCAGAAGGTCATAAGCCTTCTTGGCATAGCCGTTTTCGGACAGAACATGCAGAATATAGGCTGTGCCCAAAAGTCCGGTGCAGAGAGTGTTGTCGAATTTTGCCATAAGCTCAAGAAGGTGAGAAACGATCTTTTCTTTCTCCTGCTCTTCGGCAAGACCGAACTGCAGAAGCAGAATGCAGCCGGTCATGGTATCTGTGGCAGGCAGACCGTTCACAATGTAGCGCGAGCGGAAGGCTTTGCGGACATTTGCGGCAAGCTGCTCGTATTCCGATACATCTCTGCCCAGTTCTCTGCCGCATTCCACGACCTTTCGTGCTGAGTAGGCGAAGAAGGCGGAGCCGATGAAGTCTTTGTTTGTAAGCGGTTCTCTCGGATCCGGGCCGTCCAGCGCCAGCCAGTCGCCGTAGTGGTTTCCGCCCAGCCATAAGAATTCTTCCGACCCGGCGCTGTGCATATAATCGACCCAACGGCACATGCAGGTGAACATATCTTCCAGAATGGTTTTGTCGCCGTAAATTCGGTACAGCTCCCATGGAACGATCGTTACGGTGTCGCTCCATGCGGCGGAAAACCGGAAATCGTAAGCATTGTTAAAGGGGCAGATGGAGCGGATCGCGCCGGAGGGCAGCTGCTGGGAGGCAACATCGTGCAGCCATTTGCGGTAGAAAGCGTAAACATCATAGCTGTAGGCTGCGGCTTTGCAGAAAAGCTGTGCATCGCCCAGCCAGCCGAGACGCTCATCGCGCTGCGGGCAGTCGGTGGGAACCTCCATGAAGTTGCTGCGGTGCGTCCACAGGATACAGTTGTAAAGGCGGTTGATGGTTTCATTGCCGCAGGAGAAATAACCGGTGCGCTTCATGTCCGCATAGACGGCAACAGAGGTGAAGCAGGCCGGATCCACCTTGCCGGGGAATTCATCAACGGCAATGTAGCGAAAGCCCTGCGTGGTGAAGTACGGTTTGAGAATCTGCTCGCCGTTGCTGCCGAGGACATACTCCATGGCCTGCTTTGCGGTGCGCAGATTTTTTGTATAGAAATTGCCGTTCTGATCCAGCACCTCTGCGTGGCGGATACGGATGCGGCTGCCTTTGGGCGCGTTGACCTTGATCTCCACATAGCCGGACAGATTCTGCCCGAAGTCGATGATCCGGTCACCCTCCGGCGAAATCATAAACTGCTTTGCCGGCAGACGATCCTGCTCGCGGATGCGTACGCCCTCCTGCGGAACAAGGCGGGAGAAAATTTCATGCCGGACGGCATTGCCGAGGAAGGTTTTCTCTGCAGTATGGTCAATGGTTTCACCATTATAAATATGAGAATAGAGAACGGGCGAGCGGAAGACCTGCCAGCTTTCGTCGGTGGAGAAGATTTCCTCTGTGCCGTCACAATAGGTGACGCGCAGCTCTGCGATGACGCAGATTCTGTCGGAGAAGAAATGCTCGCCCTCCAGCAGCAGATTGGCGGTGGCCCAGCCGCCGGCGCCGAGAATGCTGATTTCTGCCGAATCCTGCAGAGAAGCGGTGACATCGTAGGTCTGATACTGAATCCGGTCGGCATAATTTGTCCAGCCGGGATTGAACAGACCGAAGGAATACCGGACTCCGTTTACATGCGAAATGTAAAGTCCCACGGCAGAAACAGAAAGGCTTGCCTTCTGCACTTTTTGGGGGAATTTATATGCAGCTTCAAATAACGGGCAGGCTCTGCCGCAGTCGACGGGAGAAGTGATCCAGCTTGCAGATTCAAACATGACAGTTTCTCCTTTTAAATAGCCCAAACAGATACCCGAACAATTTGTATCTGCCGCTGAATTGCATCATATCATCGATGAAAGAAAATTACAATCCTGCCTGACGCGCGCCGGACGCAGTTATTCGGAACGGATAGAATTTGGTGCGGATTCGGGCAAAATCCGGTATACTTTCAGCCGGGAATGGGCGGATAATCCCAAAAGGCAGGTCTATAGACTGTCAAATCCGACAAAATCGGAAACGATTTTTGTCAAAAATGACTATGGATTCTGCACCATGCACGAGTGTGCGAGTTTGATTTGAACGATTGCAAGAAAGTGAACGGCAATGATATGACGAATGCAAACAGTTGAACATGAAAGGATACTGCAATTTGAGAGGATAACCGAAAGAGAGGACTGGGAACATGGATCTCACGCAACTGTACCGCGTGGCGAAATTATACTATCTGGATGGTATGAATCAGGCGGAGATCGGCAGAATAGAGAACCTGTCCCGGTCACAGATATTCCGGCTTTTGGAGCAGAGCAGACAGCAGGGAATTGTCCGCATTGAGGTGAATCCGCCGGATCAGATCAGCGATGAAAATCTTTCGGAGCTTCTGGCAAACGCGATGTCACTGCAGAAGGTTCTGATTGTGTCTGCCGAGGAAGATGATCTTTACGATCATAATCCGACGAAGTCCATTGCCGCAACGGCGGCAGCCTATCTGCCGAAGGAACTGAAAAACTGCCATGTGGTTGGCATGGGCTGGGGACGGACGGTCTATGAAAGCACGCTCCGGATCCGATCCGGTATGTGCGAGAGTGAAACGCTGTTTGTTCCGATGGTCGGTGCCTCCGGAACGAGCAACCCCAGTCTTCAGACCAACGCAATTATCGACCGTATGGCGCAGAAGCTCTGCGGGCGAAGCTATTTTTTCAGTATGCAGCTGTTCCGGGAGCGCGCTGTTCCGCTGACAAGACTGGAAGTGCAGCGGGTACACAATATGCAGAGGCTTTAAAGTGAGCTGGATGCCGCGGTTTTCGGGCTCGGCGGAAAGCTGAATCTGGATGCCTTTTTCGGAGACGAGGTCAGTAAGGAATATATCAGCCGCATCGAACAGTCGGAGGTGCTGGGAGATATTCTGTCCCAGTTTTACTTTGCAGACGGAAGAAAACTGGAGCTGCAGAGCGACTATCGGCTGATGGCGTTCGATATTGAAAAGCTCGTGTCAATTCCGAAAACCGTTTGTCTGGCAGGCGGTGAGGAAAAGGTGGAAGCGATCTATGCCGGCGCAAAAGCAGGTTATTTTAGACGCTGATCAACGATCTGCTGACAGCCCGGCTTCTTTATAAAAAGATTAGGAGTGAAATCATAAAATGAAAGCTTTGATGTATATCGGAGAAAAGCAGCTTCGTGTGGAGGAAATCCCGAAGCCGCAGGGAGAGTTCATTGTACGTGTACTCGGAACCACGATTTGCGGAACGGATCTAAAAACCTATCTGCATGGACATCCGTATTTCAAACCGCCCACAATTCTCGGCCATGAATTTTACGGTCAGATCGACAAGGCTCCCGCCGAGACCGGATACAAGCCCGGTGACTATGTCGTGGTAGCACCTTACGGTGAATGCGGCGAATGCTAAATCTGCCGTTCCGGCAATCCGGAACTTTGCAACAACAAGGATTATGTGGAAACCGGATCCTTCTGCGAGTATGTGGAAGTGCCGCTGTCCTTCGTGGAGCGGGGCGTGATCAAGCTGGACGGGCCCGAGCGTGTCTACGCGCTGGCAGAGCCGCTGGCCTGCATCTTAACGGCGGTCGATCAGCTGAATGTCAAGCCAGACGAGCGTGCGCTTGTGATCGGCGGCGGCCCGATGGGTACGCTTTTCGGTCTTACATACAACGCCGCCGGCATTGATGTGAGAATTGCCGAGATCAATGAGAAGCGCAGAGCCTGCCTGGAAAAGTGGGGCATCCGCACCGCAACCCTCGAGCAGTGCTATGAAGAAGCAACCTATGACAAGATCATTGTTGCCGTCAACATCAAAGAACTGGTTGAGCAGGCAATCGCCAAAGTGAACCCCGGCGGTGTTGTCCATGTGTTCGCAGGACTTCCCTCCGGCACGGTTCTGAATGTTCCCGGTTCGGATCTGCATTATCGCAAGGTCACTGTCACCGGCAGCAGCGGTTTCTCCATCGGATCGTTCCATAAGGCCGTTGATTTGATCCGGGCGAATCCCATAAACTATGAACGCATGATCACCCATACCTTCCCGCTGGAACGCGGCAGCGAGGCGTTCGATATGCTTCGCAGCGGTGATGCGTTTAAGATCATGATTGAATCATGAGAGCGGCGGTCATTGCAAACCCCGCTGCGGGTCAGCAGAATGCACAAAGCCGGATCCTGCTGGAGCTTAGAAAGCTTTGGCACGAAGAGAAGCTGTACGGCGTCGCCGGATTCGGCGGCGAGCTTTCGGAGCATACACTGCCGGAGCCGGAGCAGGGAAGATATCTGGACCGGTTCCATGCAGCCATGAACGCGCTGACGGACACACACCCTGAGGTGCTTGTGACTGTGGGCGGCGACGGTACGGCGGCCTACGCCGCAGAGTATCTGCTGGAAAAACAGTTGGAGATCCCGATTCTGGGCATCGGCGCCGGTACGGCAAATGTCGGGCCAATCGTTTCAGAGCATGATGCAGAGCATCTTCCGCTTTTGCAGGAGCTTCAGACCATTTGCGTCGGCGCGGTAGAAGCCGTTTCTTCTGAAGGCCGGCATATTGCCTATGGCTTCAACGATCTGGTTTTGGGCAACACGCTGCTTGGTCCTGTAGACGGTCAGACGGTTACTTTGGATACTGCGCGTAAGTCTGCGCTGGATCTGGATACCGTAAAGCAGGCGATTGCGGAAAACGAAATGTATTCCGTCGCCTTCGACCAGCTGCCCACAACCTGGGCCTATACCCACTTTACGCAGATGGGCAACATGGATATGCTGATGCGCACGATGCTGAACAAGCTGGAAAAGGGCCGCGGAACGGCGCAGGAGCTGTTGGATAAGGCTGCTTCTGACCTTGCGGATGAAATCGCGGAAGGATGATGACAATGGCAAACGAACGATTTGCATTTTCAACCGGCGCATTGTTCCCTTTTGACTCTGTTGATGCTCTGCAGCTGATCAAAAATGCAGGCTTTGACTACGCGGAACTGATGCCGCAGACAATTTCCGACGGCTCTGAACAGTCCACGCTGGCATTTGAGAAGACGGGAACCCGGATTTCCTCTATTCATCTGCCGCTGGTGCTTTTCGGCCTGTTTTACAGCGCGATCCCCTCTGCGAGAGAGGACGGACGGAAAATCGTCCGTCAGCTGTTGACCATGGGAAAGCGCATGGGAACGAAGGTTCTTGTGGTGCATCCACATGAGCCGCCCCGTCAGCAGGATATGTTTGATACGCTGGAAAAGCCGCTGATCGACAATATGCGCTGGATGGCGGACACCTGCGAGGAATTCGGAATCACGCTGGCAATGGAGAACTCTCCGAAATCCTGCGCGACTGCTGAACAGCTTGAGGAGTATATCAAGATGCTGAACAAACCCGCAATTCTTCCGATGGTGGATACCACGGAGGTCTGCGAGACAGGTGGCGATCCGATAGAATTCCTTCGGCAGCTGAAGCCGTGCCATCTGCATATGAGCGATTTTCTGAACGGCACCAAGCATCTTCCGGCAGGCGAGGGCGGTCTCGACTGGCAGGAGATCAAACGCGTGCTGGACGGACACGGATATACCGGCATGTATACGCTGGAGCCGACATACCGCTATTATCTGAACGATGTACCGGCGAAGCTGGAAAAAGCATATCGGTTTTTAGAGGAGAATTTCAGTGACTGAACGAGCAATTCTTGAAGCGTTTGCTGAAGGAGATGCAGTCGGAATGCCCACGGAGTTTATGACGCAGGAAGAGATTGCTTCCATGCTGGGCTGTGAGGGCGTGACGGGACTGATCCCTGCGGAAAAATCGTTTCATCACAGCAATCTGCCCATGGGCAGCGTCACGGACGATACCGAGCAGGTGCTGTATCTGCTGCATGCCTTCTGCAAAGACAGCTGCGCAAGCGTCGAAAATACAGTATCTGCGCTGGAAGCGTGGATCACGGAGACCGGGGCGGCCGAGAAGCACTACATCGGCCCCAGCTCTCTGCGTGCGCTTTCCCGGATCCGGGAAGGCGAGGATCCGGCAGTTGCCGGGCAGGGCGGAACGACCTGCGGCGGCATCATGCGCGTTCCTGCGGCTGTCCTTTGGAATTCCGATGCGGGTGAGGACGCGCTGACGGAAAGCATTCTGTGCAGCCTGATGCCGACACACAATACCTCGGAAGCGCTGGAATCGGCCGGTGCCTACGGTTTTGCACTCCGGTGCGCCATGCGCGGCGGAAGCTTTGAGGAAATCTTCGCAGAAGCGGAGCGGGGCGGCAGAAAACTCATGGCGCGTGCACCGTGGATTGCCTGCGCAGCTTCCTCTGTGGAAAGACTGAAGGCGGCGCGGAATCTGCTGCGCGACCGGGAAACGATCAAGCGGACCCTGTTCTATCTTTGGGGAACGGGCCTGCCGTCTGCCGATGTCTGCGGTGCGGTTTTTGCGGTTTTTGCCTATGCAAGGAAGAATGTCTGGGAAGCAATCCGCCTGTCCACCGAGCTTGGCGGCGACACGGACACCATCGGCGCACTGGCGGCAGCTCTGTGTGCGGCTTTTGCAGGCGGCCACAATATTCCGGAATCCATGATTTCCGTGATCCGGAAGCAGAATGCGGCCTTATTTGCTGCAAAAATGTGGGACACATTCTGATATGCGAAATAAAATCAAACAATACTTCGGAAAATTGAAGGGAAATGCGAAGGTCTGCATCGCCTGCCATCCGTTCTGGGGTATTCCGTACACCATCTATACATATTACATCAGCCTTTATCTGCAGGAGATCGGTATTTCAAGCGGAGAACTCGGCACGCTGATGGTCATCGGTACCGGCGCGGCGTTTGTTTTTTCGCTGCTGTCTGCACCGATCATTGACCGGATGGGCAGAAAATCGGCTACCTTTGTATTTGACCTGCTGTCATCGGCTGTGCCGCCGCTTATCTACTTCTTTACGAAGGATTTTGCCGGCGCGCTGATCGCGCAGATTCTGTTTAACACCAGCCGCATTATGAGCGTTGCGTATTATCTGGTGATGATCGAGGATGCTGAGGATGAGACACGCATCGTTGCCTTTAATCTGTTCAACATCATTACGGTTGTTGCGGGACTGATCATGCCGCTGGCGGGAATACTGGTGGATCGTTTCGGCCTTGTGAAAATGGAACGGATCTTCCTGCTGGTATCCTTCGCGGTCATGGCAGTGATGATCATTGTCCGAAATATTCTGCTGCGCGAAACAAAGGTCGGCACGCAGATCCGGGAAAAGGTGCGCGCCGAGCGGAAGCATTCGGGCAGCCTGCGCGAGATGGTAAAGCCCTATGCGGATGCATTCGGATTTCTGCTGAAAAACCGCGTCGCGAGAGCGGTCGTACTGGCCAACCTTTTCTTCTGCGTATATATAAATCTCGGAACCAATTACAGCCTTTATTTTGTGCCGTATTTTACAGACCGACTGGGCATGGATACCATGCAGGCCTCCATGCTGGGAAGTATTTATTACGCAGGTATGCTCCTTGCAATGATCTGCATCAACCCGCTGACGGGCAAAAAGGGAATTTTAGGCAGCATCCTTGTCAGCGGCTGCATCACGCTGCTGGGCCTTGGCCTGATGGTCTGCATTCCAGCGAAAGTCTATTGGCTGGCCATCGTTTCCGTCATGATCATGGCGGTGGGCTACGGAATTCTGAAGAGCAGCGTGGACGGCGTAATGGCGGTTTATTCCGAAAGCGAGTTTCGAAGCGGCATCTACTCTCTGACAAACCTTCTGTCTGCCGGACTGGGCATGCTGGTTACGGCGATCTGCTCGGCTTTGTATACAAAGTTTACGGGCTGGCTGTATATTCTCTGCGGCCTGATGGTTCTGAGTATGCTGGTCTGCATATTCAGCGTGCGTAAAGAGAATGCCGAAGAAAATGTGAGTGAATCGAGGTAATTCCATGTCGTATCAATCGTTTGATTTCTCCTTCCCGACACGAATCTGCTTTGGTGTCGGTGAAAGTGAGAAAGCGGCTGAATATGACGCGCAGCTTCACCCCGAAAAAATGATGATTCTGACATACGCGGATGTGCGCCTGCCGGTGCTGGATAAGCTCCTGCGGGATCTTGACGAGAAAAAGATCACGTATGTGCTGTATGACCGCTGCACGGGAAATCCGAAGGCGGAGCAGATCGATGCGGCGACAGAATTCTGCGTGGAAAACAAATGCGATCTGGTACTGGGCGTCGGCGGCGGCAGCGTGATCGACTCTGCCAAGGCGGTCGCAATGATGGCGGTCAACCCGACAGAGGGCGGCGTCTGGACCTATGTCAGCGGAGAAGCCGAGCCGCAGAACCATGCGCTTCCGATCATGATGGTCGTGACCATTGCATCGACTGGCTTGGAGAGCGACGAGAGCTTCGTGCTTACGGACAGAGATGAGAAGCAGAAGCTGATCTATAACAATCCCATGGTCAGGCCTACGCTCTCAATCTGTGATCCGGCTCTGTCCGTGACACTTCCGGCCCGTCAGACCGCGCTGGGCGCAGCAGATGTTCTGCCGCATGTGATGGAACAGTATCTGCATAGCGATCCTACCGTGAATGTGTCCGACAATATGTGTATGGGAATCATGGAAGCGGTCGTTCGCTGGGCACCGGTGGCCATCGCCGAGCCGGAAGACTTAGATGCCAGAAGCAATCTGCTTTGGGCGAGCATCCTTGCCATGAGCAGAGTTCTCGGTGTCGGCCATGAAGAAAACCGGCTGAGACATCTGCTGGAGCATGCGGTGTCTGCCCGGTATAACATTGCCCACGCGGCAGGAATGACCGGCATCTTCCCCGCATATCTGCGCTGGCTGAAAGCAAATGCGCCTGCGGCGCAGAAGAAGCTGGAAGGCCTTGCCAAGCTGTTCGGTGCAGAAGATGCGGCAGAGGGCTTTACCGCCTTCGTTCGCAGCCTCGGTCTGCCTGCAACGCTGCTGGAAGCCGCAAACTGCCAGGCAAGCGAGCAGATTCTGGACAGTCTGGCAGAAAATGCAATGCCGTGGGGCGATATGCCGGTCGGCGGCTTCGGCATGCTCACGGTTGCCGATGCGCGCAATGTCCTGGCAGATTCATTTTCATCTGAATTGTAAGTCCGAATTGCTGTGCAATTCATAAAAAACAAAAAAAGAAGGAAAAACATGAAAAAGCAACTTGAACAGGTCCAGTAAAAACGGACAATAGACAAAAAGCCCCCTAATGTAGGAAA